>CAYPJS010000130.1:0-40456 GCA_964411135.1 uncultured Anaerolinea sp. | reverse complement strand
AGGTCTCGTTCAGGCGGGAGCGATATCATCCCCCAATGGGGACTGGATTCGTAACAAAATAAAAGACCTCCACCAGGTGAAGGTCTCGTTCAGGCGGGAGCGATATCATCCCCCAATGGGGACTGGATTCGTAACAAAATAAAAGACCTCCACCAGGTGAAGGTCTCGTTCAGGCGGGAGCGACGGGATTCGAACCCGCGGTCTCGGCCTTGACAGGGCCGCATGTTAGCCACTACACCACGCCCCCGAACGGACGATATCTTATCACGAACCGGAAATGGCGTCAAGGAAATAAAAAAAATTTCGGGAAGGTGAAACCCTGCCCGGAAGAAGATCCTAGAAAGCGGTCTTTAATTGGACTCGAATATCCATTCATCCATTGGCCGCTGCCACGAAACCAGTTCAGCATCGGTGAACCACAGGCTGATTTCCGATGCGGCTGTGTCAGGCCCGTCTGAGGCGTGCGTAAGGTTTCTGCCGACTGTTAACCCAAAATCATGCCGTATTGAGCCTGGAGCGGCTTCCACAGGCCGTGTAGCACCCATCGTTTGTCTTACAGCCGAAATTGCCTGCGGACCTTCCCAAACCATTGCCATAACCGGTGCCGATGTAATGTAATTGATCAACCCCTCATAGAAAGGTTTACCTTTGTGCACTGCATAATGTTTCTCTGCGAGTTCGCGGCTAACCCATAAAAACTTGGCTGCCGCTAATTTTAAACCGCGTTTTTCGAGACGGAGGATGATCTCCCCCATCAAGCCACGCTGAACAGCGTCTGGTTTGGCCAGGACAAAAGTGCGTTCCAATCTTACCTCCGTGTTAAGACCTGAATAATTTACCCTAAGAGTCCTTCAGCACTCGTATAGGCGTCTAGGGCATCTTGCAGCTGGTTGTTTCGTGCATATGCATCGCCCAACGTCTGCCATACGGAAACGTTGACAGGGAATTGGTCAAGCGCATCCCTGAGGTCGTGGATGATATCATCAACCGCTTCACCACGGGTAATCAAATTATTGTAATGAACAAGCGCTTTCTCGATGTCGTGTGAATTCAGGGCGGCCTGGGCATTATAGAGCTCGCTGCCATCCGACACGTAGGCACTGGCAGGGGTGGTTGTAATCCTTATTGGACTGGTATCCTCAACATTGATGATTTCAGGCTCCGGTTCAACTGCTGGCATTTCGATCGACGAAATTATTGGCTCATTTATTTGTTCAGGAACAGTTTCGTCAGATGCAGGTACCTCTTCTTCAAGGTCTTTAAGCCATTCAGTCGGAAGTTCTTCTTCAGGTTCTTCAATCGTTGGGGGTGTGGTTGCAGAATCATCCGCCAATGCCATAAGCCAGTCAGGAATTTCTTCAGGTTCCTCGGATGCATCCATTTCTGACTCGGGTTTAGCCGCCATCTCGGGTTCTGATTTTTCTAGGGTGGTCTCTAATTCCTCATCGAGTCCGGCGAATTCGTCCTCTGCCTCGTTAACCGGGGTTTCAAGAACTTCCTCAACCTCTTCCGAAGTCTCGATAAATTCTGGCTCTGTCCCGGGCAGTTCGGACGAATCATCCGGTATTTGATTAAGATTTTCCTCCTTAATCCATTCGATTTCTTCCAGGGAGGGAGGTTCAAAGGCTCCGAGGTCGCTAATTACTGACGAAGGTTCACTCTCAGCCAGGTCTTCTGCCAGCCATTCAGGTAAACGTGTTTCCTCGAGCTGCCCTTCCGCGGGGCCTTCTAAAAGTTGTTCGGGTTCCAGCGATTCGATGTTTTCGCTCTCGGTGTGATAAGGGCTCTCAAATTCTGTTTCTCCGGGGATGGCCGAAAGGATTTCCTCTTCTGGCAGCGCAGCGCTTTCTATGAAATCAGGCGCTAATTCGGGCGAGAACACATTTTCCTCGACCTGTTCTTCGACCACGGTCTCACCCGGTCCTTCGGGGGTAGTAGATAGATCCTCTTCACCGAGTTCCTGCTTGGCTGCCAATGATTCCAACCAGGCGATAGCAGAGTCAGCATCCATTTCTGCTGGTTCTTCCGCCTGGTTTTCAGCAAGGTCCGCAAAGGCATCCTCCAACGGCGGGTGTTCAAGTAGCTGGGCTTCTTCATCTGAGGAAAGTTGATCCTCAGGAGAAGTGTCTCCTTCCAAAAGTATTTGGGATTGCCCAAAATCCTTATCAAGCGATTCTTTCAGCCAATCCGGGAGATCCATTTCCTCAGCACTTTCAAAGGAGGTAACTTCGACCGCTTCGGGGAGGTTGTCCTCAAAATTGATGGCTGACTGCTCAATTTCTGCCGGAGTAAACTCCTCATCCATATCCAGGATACCTTGCAGCATCTCTGGAACCTCACTATCAATTTCTAGGGGTTCCTCGCCGCTGGTCTTGAAGAATTCTGCAATATCCTCAGGCAGTTCTTCCTCAAGGGGGGGCAGGATATCCCCGATCGGTTCGTCGGAGGGTTGGACTAAACGTGTCGGTTTGGTGGCTTCTTGATCATCCGCCAGGGATTTTTCAATTTCCGACAGGAAATCGTCGGTCGATTGTGGTGCGGATGCCTCAAGGACTGGCATATTTATGGGTGTTTCAGCTGATTCAAGCGGTTCAATCATGCCGAATTCTGGTTCGATCTCGTCAAACGGACCCACTTCACTATCAAATTGGATAGGTGCTTCATCCTCACGCGGTTCTAGGATTTTTTCAGAGGATGCTTCGGAGATTGTTTCTTGTGGTGTATCACTGATCTCTAAATCACTCGCAATTTTTGATTCTTCAATCGGTTCCTTGTCGCTTTTGCCAAGGAGCTTTTTTAACCAGGAGGTATCTTCTTTTATTTCAGCTTCAGCCCCGGTTGGCTCGTCAACTTTATCGGTTAAATCATTCAACCAATCGGTGTCCTCTAAAGATTCTTCGGCTATTTCTTCCTGCGTTTCGTCCTTTTCAAACTCGGCTAAGCCAGCCAACCAGTCTGGGATGTCCTGGTTATTTTCGATGGCAGCGATATCCACTGCCATTTCTTCAACCGGTTCTTCGTCTGCTCCATGGATAAGACCGGGAATCGATTCTGTCTCATCAACCGGGATGTTTTCGTCCAGGAAGGCTGGTTTATCCTCTGCAGGCAAACCCTCGAAGTCGCTGGGGTTAGACTGCAAGACTGGCGATTGTTCCATCGTGAATGGTACCCCATCAACGGGAACGTCTTCCTCTGAGAAACTTATAGGCTCACTTTCGGAGGGTTCAGATTCCTCGCTGGCGTGTTCATCGATCAGGATACTCTCCAACCAACGGGTATCCTCCTCGTTCTCTGGTGTTTCGGTATCAAGGTCCTCTTCTCCAACCGGGGCCAGTGACTGAAGCCACTCAGGTATTTCGACTTCGTTTGCCAATTCGTCGGCAGTTTCTTCGGATATTTCCGTATGCGTTTCTTCACCCGATGATGACTGCCAGCCAGCCTCCTTCATCCAGGACGGGATGTCTTCTTCTCCTGGTTCTTCCTGGTCTTCAGCCTGTGGTCCATCTGAAACCTGAGTACCGGATTCAACTGAGGGGCTTGTCTCCTCTGGTATCGTCGTCGCCACTGAGGTCATCCACTCGGGTAATTTCTCATCCTCTTCAACGCCATCCCATTTCACCCCAAGATTCTGAGCCCAGGTTGGCAATTGACCGGTTTCTTCCAGATTCTCAACAGGTTCCTCGGGATAATCCAGTAATACCGAGTTCTCGGGAGCCTCATCGCTGGAGGTTGACCCCTCCGGGATGTAAGGCAGATATGGATCAATTTCGGCTAAACGTTGACGATATGTATTAACCTCATCTTCGCGAATCGTTCCAGGCAGTGTCTCAGACAATATTTTATTGGCTTCATAACAAAACGGAAGCTTTTCAATCAGGCCTGTCGCGACATCCGTCGCAGAAACCTTCTGGCCCGCTAGGAAATACATCCGGGCAAGAATCATTTCCAAATCCACACGATCCGGTTGTTCCACCAATGCCATTCGCGCTTCAGCAATTGCTTGCTGATACAGGTCACCCCGGGCGTACATACGCACCAATGCCCCGCGTGTCAGACGGATTTTGGCAGGTTGTACCCCATCACGGCGACCATAAAGGCGTCGGAGCTCGTCTTGTACAGCTACATTGGATGGTTGAGCTTCGAAGGCACGTTCCATGTGCCAAATTGCCGCATCCAGGTTTCCCTCGTCTTCACGGATTATAGACATGCCTACCTGGGAGACAAAATCATCCGGGACTGCTGACAAAATCCTTTGCAGTACATCGGCCCCCTCGGTATATCTCTGACTTTCAAGATATGCTTTTCCCAACAAACGGAAGGTGTTGATCGATTTAGGCAAATGTTTAAGGATGTACCGGCAATGAGCCACTGCATCCATTGTGCGCCCTCGTTCGATTAAGCCTTCGATTTCGCGATGATATGCACGTAAAGAGATTTTTGCCATTTTCAGTCTCCCGCAATTAGTATGCACTAACTTAATTGAATCTGCAAGTATTTTGCCAGGATGATGGTTTAATAAAAAATCGTACTTTCGGCTGAAAGTACGATTGATTGTGTGTTTTTTATGGGGCCTATTCGCCCAGGTAATCGCGTAATTTTCGGCGGATGGTTGGATGCCGCAGGCGGCTCAGGGCCTGGGCTTCAATCTGACGAACGCGTTCCCGGGTGACACCCATTTTCCGGCCCACTTCTTCCAATGTATAAGCCTGTCCATCGAGCAGACCGTATCGAAGCTGCAAAATTCGGACCTCACGCGGGGGAAGCGAATTTAAAACTTCCTCAAGTTGTTCCTTCAGCAGGTTATATGTTGCAGTGTCATCCGGCGGCGGAGCTTCATCGTCTTCGATGAAATCACCAAGGACAGAATCCTCTTCGTCATCCGTTGGGGTCTCCAGCGAGAGGGGTCTGCGTGCCACCTGGATCATGTTCTCGACCTTTTTCGGCGGGACATCGAGAGCCAGCGCAAGTTCTTCAACGGAAGGTTCCCGTCCCAGGCGTTGTGTTAATTGATGTTGCGTACGTAAAAGTTTGTTAATCTGGTCGCCCATGTGAACTGGAACGCGGATCGTGCGGCCCTGGTCGGCAATTGCGCGTGTCACAGCCTGACGAATCCACCAGGTTGCGTATGTGCTGAATTTATGTCCGCGGCGGTAATCAAACTTCTTGGTAGCGCGGATCAGTCCTATATTCCCTTCCTGAATCAAATCAAGAAAGGGCACACCGCGGCCCATATACTTCTTGGCAACACTGATTACCAGCCGGGAGTTGGCCGTGATTAAATGCTCGCGGGCTGCCCAGCCGTCCTCAATTAGCCGACGCAGCTCGTGGCGACGGCGAATGGTAACATTTCCACGCGCCAGTTCTTCACGGGCCATCCGACCACGCTCGATACGTTGTGCTAATTCAACCTCTTCCTCGGCGGTCAGTAAGGGAACACGGCTTACTTCTTTTAGGTACAGACCAATCGTGTCGTCTGTATCAATATTTTGAAGATCGTCGAAAATCAGGTCGCGCCTGGTTTCCTCCAAATCATCATCGTCTCCCAGAGATAACTCATCTTCGCTGGGTTCAGGAATGAGCGATTCGTCCTCAAGGTAGGGGATTCCAGCGCTCATTAGAGCCGCAAATGCCTCTTCGAGCTGTTCAACATCTTGCTCGGCATCCGGGAAAAAATGCAGGATGTCGTCAATGGTTACATAAGTCTTTTGCCGGCCTAATTCAATTAACCGGGCAATCGCAGGGTATTCTTCATCTTCATCATCAACAACGTTAATTAACGGATTATCCATTCGGCCAACCAATTTCCTTTTTCTAATAACGGCTTTCGCCATTTTTCGAATTTCTAGTTTTTCTAACTCCATCGTACCTTTGCCGCCTGGGTCGTATTTCCAGAATAACAATTAATTATTGCAAATACAATACCTTGGCGATCACCCGATAGAGCGATCATGATTAATTATTAATTGAAATTGGGCGGTCAACAGACAAACGGACGGAAGAAGGATTCCGCCCGTATTTCCGTTCCATCTCCCAAACCAACTTCCCGGAACAAGACGCATAAAACTATACAACAATCAAAACCGTATTTCAATAAGGTTGCAAAAATTCTAATGAAATACTAATGTTAGACAATTGCATTGACATATTTACGCCTTCATATAAAATATATCGTGGTTCTGTCGCAATCCCCTCGTTCTTATTATTCTTAGAGGGGATGAGGATATTTTAATTCCCCTGGAGGTAACATGGATATCTTTGGAATGTCCAGGCACGGGTTAAATACTGCGTTTGAGCAGATCGCCGTGCTTGGAGTGGTCGTTGTTGCTGCATTAAGCCTGGTTTATGCCTGGCTTCTTCGTGGGAAAGTCTTGAAAAATGATAAAGGCACTGAGAAAATGCAGGAGGTGTGGGAAGCCATCCGTGTGGGTGCGAATGGTTACCTGCAACGGCAATTAAAAACCATTTTGCCGGCGATTGCGATCCTTACCATAGCCCTTTTCTTAAGCGTCGCGGTGGTCGAACCGTCGATTGAGGCTCAGGCCGAATTCGGACATCTGGGTGAACGGGCAGTTCTCTTAATTATCGCATTTGGTCGAACGATAGCATTCATACTAGGCGCGTCCTTCTCGTTGATTGTTGGTCAACTTGGTATGCGCATGGCGATTCAAGCCAGTGTTCGTGCTGCCTCAGCGGCACGACGTTCATTTAATGAAGCCCTATCCATTGCTTATTACGCCGGTACGATTACTGGGATGCTCACCGACGGCTTGGGATTGATGGGCGGCACCGTTATCTTTATTATTTTCGGGCGTGCGGCTCCAGATGCATTGCTTGGATTTGGCTTTGGTGGAACTCTCCTGGCCATGTTCATGCGGATCGGCGGCGGTATTTACACAAAGGCGGCAGATGTCGGTGCTGACCTGGTGGGGAAGGTTGAAAAGGATATTCCCGAGGATGACCCGCGCAATGCGGCTGTGGTTGCAGACCTGGTTGGCGACAATGTTGGCGACTGTGCTGGTATGGCTGCCGACATCTTTGAGAGTTATGAGGTCACGATCGTTTCTGCTTTGATCCTCGGTCTAGTGCTGTATGAATCAACCGGCCACATCCTGTATATTGTCTACCCGCTCATCATTCGCGCCATTGGCGTGTTGAGTTCGATGATCGGAACATTTGCGGTCCCGATTTGGGAAAATTTCCCGATAAAATTCCTGCGTGCGGATAATGCGGAAAAGGCCATGTTCCGCTCCTATGAAGCCTCCAGTGTCGTCACGATTGCTGGTGCTTTTATTTTGGCCGTCTTCTACGCCAATGATTGGCGCTTCGGTGCCCTTACCATGATTGGCGTCCTTTTAGCGGTTGCTTTCAACCAACTCACATCCTATTTCACCGCGACCGGTCGTCCCCCTGTACAGGAAATTGTAAAATCGACCAGAACAGGCCCTGCGACGACTATTCTCTCCGGTCTTTCGGTTGGTATGGAATCCAGCGTTTGGGCCATTGTGATCATTGCAATTTCATTTGTCGGCGCCCTGCTGCTTTATCAAGCTGACGGAACCATATATGTTCTGTATGGTGTGGCGATGATCGGTATCGGGATGCTCAGTCTGACCGGCAACAATGTTGCTATGGACTCTTATGGACCCATTTCTGATAATGCAAATGGGATCGCCGAAATGGCCTGGACTGGGATGACAGATCCCGAAACCCTCAAAGCCCGCCAGATTATGGCGGATTTGGATGCTGTTGGAAATACCACCAAGGCGATTACGAAAGGTGTGGCAATTGCCTCGGCTGTAATCGCGGCAGTCAGCTTGTTTGCTTCCTACATCACTGATGTAAACCGGGCCAAGGAAGGCGTGATGGATGCCATCCGCATTTCCGATACTACGGTCTTTGTCGGTTTCCTCCTTGGCGGTGCCTTACCCTGGCTTTTCTCCTCACTTTCAATCCGGGCGGTATCACGCGCTGCTTCACAGATCGTCGAAGAAGTTCGCAAGCAATTCCGACAGCCCGGGATTATGGAAGGGACAGTCAAACCCGATTATGCCCGGGTTGTTTCAATTTCAACTGCTTCTTCTCAGAAAGAATTGATCCCGCTGGCAGTAATTTCAATTGTCATGCCCTTGATTGTAGGTATGGTTCTTGGGGTAGAGTCGCTGGGTGGTTACCTGGTTGGCGTAATTTTATCCGGACAACTGCTTGCGGTATTTATGTCGAATGCTGGTGGAGCCTGGGACAATTCTAAAAAAGCTATCGAGGATGAAGAGCGCAACCTGGCGGCGAATACCGGTAAGGGCTCAGAACGGCATAAGGCCGGGGTTGTTGGTGATACCGTAGGCGATCCTCTGAAGGATACCGCCGGTCCAGCACTCAATCCCATGATCAAAGTTGTCAATATGGTCAGTCTCATTGCGGCCCCAATCCTGGTCAATTTCGAACTCAATACTTTTGGCGGGTGGGCAGCAGTCATTGTTCTGGCTGGTGCGTTTATCTGGGCAGTGTCGGTTTCCAAAAAGCCAGTGCCCGATCTGGAATAAGATTAAACGAAATCAAAAAGAGGTCAGATGAAAATCTGGCCTCTTTTTTGATTCGGTGTGTTCTTTTTTATGCAAAAAAGCTTGCCGCGACGACCCCAGGACCTGCATGGACCAGGATCGCCGGGGGCAGGTTGTGAATGCTCGGTCGGGGTAAACCTGCAGCGAGGAAATCATCCGCGAGGGACTCTGCCTCTGACAAAGCATCGCCATGCATGATGGTCAGTTTCCCATCCCCATTGGCAGGGTACTCGGATAAGACCATTTCCTTAAGGCGGGCCAGAGCACGGCGTTTTGTTCTTTGATTCTCGGCAGGTTCGATATGTCCATCGGTCAATTGCAAAATAGGTTTCACCTGCAGAAGGCTGCCCATCAGCATTTTTGCACCACCAATGCGGCCACCTTTGTACAAATATTCCAACGTGTCGACCACAAAATAAATGCGCTGGCGGGCGGATAATTCCTTTACCTTTTCAACCAGGGTATCAGCGTCCACGCCTTGCTTGACCCAATCAAATGCCTGGTAAACGATTGATCCCAATCCGGAACCGACAGTGCGCGTATCGATAATGCGAATATCGGCATCCGGGTAATCTTCAGCACCAACAGTTGCTCCGCGGAATGTCCCGCTTAATTCAGCTGTAGGAGAAAGAACCACAACCGTGTTTCCATCTTTAGCGTATTTCTCATAAATTGGGGCATACAGCGCCGGAGGTGGGGCAGCCGTCTTGGGGAGGACCGGTGATGTCCGCAGGCGATTAATGAATGTGGCTGAATCCATTTCGTAGTCATCCTTAAAGGATTCATCGCCAAAGATGATGATCTGGGGTACATACGGAATGCCCATTCCTACAGCAATTTCTGGTGGGATACATGACAAGGTATCTGCGACAATTGTTAGCATTTAGAAATTCCCTTCATGGTAATGAAAAATTCCTGTTTTAGAAAAAAGGGGTACAGTAATTATACGGTAAGCAATAATTATTGGATCAATAAATATATACTTTGGACTGCATGGATACAGATCGGGTTCGGCACCAAGAAAACAGGTGCGTCCTCCCTAAATCAGTCCGAGTGAACGGGCGGAGGGCAGCCCGCCGACTGGCTCCGCATAATAAACGGCATTAAATATCGCCTGCGCAACAACTTCGGGCGCGTAAGCTGCAATGACATTGATATTTCCAGCTCGTTGACCGGTGGCAACTGCGAATAGGGTATCGCCGTCAAACATCCCATGGGCAGGACGAACACTGCGGGCAAGTCCGTTATGGCTGGTTTGTGCAACCTTATTCACCTGCTCCTTGGTTAATTTTGCATTGGTGGCTACAACGCCAATTATCGTGTTATGTGAAGCAGCGAGATGCAAGATTCCTCTGCCAAGGGTCGAGCGCATGGTTTCAAGGGTATCTGCGGGGGCCCCCTCAGTGTTCCTTAAACCTGCAATTATCTTTCCGTTGGCTGGATCGATGACATCTCCAAATGCGTTTACAGCAATAATCGCTGCGACAATAATTCCTCCACCAACGTCAATGGATGCTGTGCCAATTCCTCCTTTCATAGCATGCTTGATACCAAACATCTTTCCAATTGCCGCTCCGGTCCCAGCACCTACATTTCCCTGAGAATTTTCATCCTTTGTCGCTGCCAGGCAGGCTGAGTAGCCCATTTTCGCATCTGGACGGATTGCCGCACTTCCTAATTCCAGATCGAAAAGGATGGCGGATGGTACAACAGGCACATGCGCGACACCAACATCGAACCCGATCTTGCGTTCCTCCAGGTAACGCATCACGCCAGATGCTGCGTCAAGGCCAAAGGCTGAACCGCCAGCCAGCATTATGGCATGGATTTTCTGAACCATATGCATGGGCTGCAGTAGATCCGTCTCGCGTGTACCAGGAGCGCCACCGCGTTGGTCAACCCCTCCAACGGCACCCTTTTCAAAAAGAATAACGGAGCAGCCGGTTAGAGCCTGCAGGTCTTGCGCGTGACCAACCTTTATGCCTTGTATGTCAGTGATGGAACCTGGAAATGGCAGCATGAGAGAAGCATTCTTTCCAATTTATTTTTCAAGCCTAAATAATGTTTTCTTGATGGAAGAAACAGGCAAGGGTTTTCCGGGGGGAGATTGTGCTCTGTTCAGGCTGGATGCAGAACTAGAGTATCCGGTTTATTGAGGAAGAATCGTTCCGCAATTTGGGCAGCGTCCGGTTTTGTGGGTCACAACAAAACCGCAATTTGGGCAAGCATTGGGCTGCACGGAACCGAGGGGGGCCCCACAGGCGATGCAGTTTGGTTCTCCAACCGGATTAGGTGTGTTGCAATGATCGCAAACCAATCTACGCAGCCGCTCAGACAGCTCATGTCCAGCTTTCATAGAGCGTGCAGTTTGATCGATCACCCGCCAGACTTCGTCGGTGAGCTGGACATATTCGATATCCTGGGCAAGATCGTCAATCCTTGATAGCAAAGAAAATGGATTGCGCATTGCCGCCAGGGCGGTCATTCCAAGGCTGGCAGCCACGCCGAACCAGGCCTGTTTTCCAACCTGAACAGAAACCCCATCCTCAACATACTGGAGGTTTATACCCAGCGCGGTCTGGCCTCCCGATGACGCCCCGATGCGGCTGGCAATTTGTACGGCCAGTTCGCTGCCTCCGCCAATCTGTTGCACACGTAGATTCCCGCGGTTAAAGTGAGCCATCAGGCTGCGAGCTAAATCTTCTGGGGTAATCTTTCCGTGATAAATTCGCTGGTCCATAGTTCGGTTATAATCTTATTCAGAATCTGTTCGAGTTTACAAGGAGTTTCCATGCGCAAGCGGACAGCGCAGATTGTTGTTTATTCTATCATTATTACGATTTTTCTTGCACTGGGGTTCCTATTTTGGGAGCCGAGTTTGGTTAAAGCGCAAATCCCTACTGGTTCAATTCCTACCGTTACAGGAACACCACCCGGGGTTATGGCAACTGTTAAAGCCGGTCTTGGTGAGGAAACGATCAATGTACGGTCAGGCCCTCATGCCCTCTACTACCCGAAAATTGGCGTGCTGGTGGTTGGCCAATCTGTCGCAGCACTTGGCAGGTCAACCGGTTCCGATTGGATTTTGATCTCCTACCCTGGTGTTCCCGGCGGACAAGGCTGGGTTTTCTCGAAGTATGTCGATTTAACCCCTGGGGATCTGCCTGTTGTCCAGCCGCCGGCCAGCCCGACGCCAGAGGTAACCAATACGATCGACCCTACGCTGGCTGCTCAGTTCATCAAGACAGCCGTCCCGACCCGCTTACCTACTTTCACCCAGGCTCCACCCATGGTTGTGCCCACATTTGACGGCGGAAGTGCAGCCTCGACGGCGGGTGGGGTACCCATGGGTCTGCCGATTATGATCCTTTTTGCAGTCGGTATCCTGATGGGAATTTTCTCATTTATTCAGCGAAAGTAAACCCGGATCACTGGCCTGGCGAAAATAGTTTGTGTATCTGCGGTAACAGCCTGCGCTGATGCGGTGACCAACGGCTGCCGTGCAGAAAGTGACCTCGGCTCCTAAGCTGTTCAGAATTGTTTCAGCTTTTTGGGCTCGATGGAATGGGACCGTGGTATCTTCCGTGCCATGTGCCATGAAAATTGGCTTTCCTTCCAGTGGACGGTCTTGGACAAATAATAGCGTGTCATCCGGAATGAATCCGGATAAACAGGCAGCCCTTCGAACCAGAGCCGGGAATGTGATTGTGAATACCATGGCAGCTACTGCACCCTGGCTAAAACCGATCACATCCAATGGCATTTCAGGCAACCCGAGCTTTGATTTCCAGCTCCCCAATGCCAAATTCAACTTTTCAATTGCTTTCTGAAACTCAGCAAATGAAGCAATCAATCCGTGTGGGGAGTCGATCCATTTATACCCACCTTCACTGGTCGGGTACGGCCCTCGAGGTTGGATGATCCAGGCGCTTGCAGGCAGGTTGCGGGTGAAGACAGTCATCGATTTTTCGTTACCCGTGTATCCGTGTAGGAGAAGAAAGATACCGGTTGGTGTGCGGACATCAGGGCTGCGTACAAGGGCCGTCCAGCCATCAAGCTCAAGCAGCATCATTTCATTCATTCTTGTTTCGCTCAACAATCCGCTCCATGATGGCCAGAATAATTATGATTAAACCAATCGGTAAAAGCCCGGCCAAAAGGCAAATGACACCCATAAGAGCAGCACCACCGCCGTAAAAGGTGAATATTAACGCACCGCCGATTGCGAACAGGCTGATTATTCCGCCAAGGATTAATCGGCGGGTTGTCTGGCTGGCATATTTCCGAAGATCGCGGGTCACCTAAATGGTTATCCGGTTTATTCTTCCAGCACTTTGCTGGGCGGATGCGGATTTTGAAATTGTCTGCTTACTTTGTGGCGCCAGGTGAGTGAATTTTGGATTTCATTCAAAGCGTCATTGACGGCATTTTCACCGTTCTTGATCAATTCCGCCGGATCTGCCCGATCAAGATACCCGAATCTGAGCACATCCGGCCGGATAATGACTTCGGGTTTCTCCACCTCCAGCCGCAGTTCGGTAATCATTCGGCTGGTAACGTCCATCGATTCCATGAAAATTCTGATTGCCTGACCAATTCTCAGATTAAAAATTCTACTCAGAATGGGTTGAGGGATATGGATATCCAGGGGAATGCCGATTTCGGGCATTTCTGACCATTGGGCAGGCGCAGGGCTGAGGCAGATGGCGATTACAGGCAGTTTTGGCGCTAGCCAGCGCGCAACTGCGACGGGCACGGGATCGAGAACACCTCCGTCCACAAGAGACGCATGTCCCATCCGAACAGGCGGGAAAACACCCGGAATGCTGGCCGTAGCAACCACTGCATCGATTACTGGCCCACGCTTGAGGATATATTCCTGTTTAGACACCATATCCACTGCAGTCACTGCCAGCGGAATCTGTAAATCAGAAAAGGTTTTTCCCTCCAGGAAAGGCGAAAGCATTTTTACCAGACCCGATAGTCCCAGCAATGATGGTCCATCTTCCTGACGGCGGGAGAAGAAATTGATATTGGTATTGATTGCCGTGAGTGCCTCGAAAACATCTTCTTTTTTTGCGCCCGAGGCGATGACTGCACCGACAATCCCGCCTGCACTTGTGCCGGCAATGGCTCCAATCTTGTAGCCTAATTCCATCAATCGGTATACCGCTCCCAGGTGGGCGATCCCTTTAACGCCACCTCCACCAAGAGCCAGTGCGATTTCTTCCATATCTTTCCTCCGAAAGCGTCTGCTGAAATACAGCTCGAACAATTATGTGTAGAGCAATTCCTTGAGCCCTCGCACCAACATATTTACATCCTCAATTGTATTGTAGGCTTGCAGCGAGAAACGCATCAGTTTGAAATTATTCCATTGGATTAGGGGAATTTCAATCCGAAAACGCTCATAGAGCTCAATTTTGAGCTTTTCTATATCTACGAAATTGGGCAGTGGAACGGTTCCCATCTGACGGTACCAGTTCTCCGAATCGGGGTATAGGGGAACAACCCCGGTGAGATGGGTGACTTGTTGACGGACCAGGCTGGCCAGTTCGTGACATCTACGACGGATTTGCGGCCAGTGATTTTGAGCCTGGAAATTGATGGCATCGGGAACAGCCAGGAAAGCAGAAATGTCGCGAGTACCGGTCCATTGATGCCAATCGACAAAGGTGGATGCGCCAGGATTGTCGCTCTGCCACCCCCATGAGACTACCAAGGGCTTTGCCAGATCCTGTACATCCGGGCGGGCGAAGAGGAAAGCGGAACCCTTAGGTGCGCATAGCCATTTATGCAGGTTGCCCGTATAGAAATCCGCGCCCAGATCATCCAGGTCCAGCTCGAGCTGACCGGGTGCGTGTGCTCCATCGATGACAGTCAGGATGCCTGCCAGCCGAGCGCGTTTGCATATTTCTTTGATTGGCAGGATTACCGCCGTGCTGGAGGTGATATGCGAAAGAAATATTACTCTGGTGCGGTTTGTCACACCCTGCCAAAAGTCATCGATTAATTCTTGTTCAGATTGAATGGGTATCGTCAGGGGGTGGCGGATATATTTGAATCCATTTGTTTCGGACAGGAAGCGCCAACAGCGGTCGCATGCGCCGTATTCGTGATCGCTGGCAAGGACTTCATCCCCTGGACCGAGCTTTAGGCTGCGGGCAATAATATTCACCCCGGTCGTTGCATTGGTAACAAACACCAGGTTGTCCTTCCGGGTGCCAAGGTAGTCCGCTAACACTGCCCGTGCATTGTTCAGCAATTCGTCTGCACGGCGCCCCAGAAATTCAACAGGTTGACACTCGAGTTCACGCTGCCAGCGCTGGTAAGAGTCAAATACCGGCCGAGGGGTAGCGCCAAAGGATCCATGGTTGAGGAAAATGATGTTAGGATCAATCAGGAAGGAATCTCGCATGGAGTTATGCCCTTTCATCTTGAAATTGTACCATTCCAGGCATAGATAGGCGATAGAAATTGCGCATAGACAATTAACCGTACATTGTTTGATCTGGCAGCCCATAATTGAAATTTCGGATCGACCTGCAACGTCACTTATGTTAAAATTCAACCTATGGGCGTAAAGGTCGTAGCAACCAACCGTAAAGCACGATTCGAGTATTTCCTGCTTGAAAACTTTGAAGCAGGAATTTCCTTGCATGGCAGCGAAATAAAATCGATCCGTGCGGGGCAGGTAAGCCTGGCGGAAGCGTTTGTGCAAACCGACGGTAAAGACGCATGGTTGATGAACGCTCATATCGCACCATACGAACAGGCGAATCGTTTCAATCATGATCCAAAACGACCGCGCCAGTTGTTGCTGCACAAACGTGAAATACGGGCGATTTGGGATGCGGTGCGCCAAAAGGGGATGACGGTTGTTCCCGTTCAGGTATACCTGAAAGATGGGCGCGCCAAGGTGGAAATATCACTGGCAAAGGGGAAAAAGCTTTATGACAAGCGTCAGGATATTGCCCGGAAGGATCAGGCGCGTGAATTGGAACGCGAGGTCAAAGAGCGTTTAAATTAATCCCTGTCTTTAAGGAATCCCTTATGCTCGGAAACAACCTGCTTGCATTGGTGGTAACACTTGCACTTTCTATCCTCTGGCTGCGTTTAAATGATTATCTGGCGCATCGGGGGGTGATCAGTTCGCCTATCAGCCGTAAGATTATTCACATCGGTACCGGCCCGATATTTGTTCTGTGCTGGTTTTTGTTTACAGACCATGTATCTGCGAGATTCCTGGCTGCCCTGGTACCGCTCGGGATTACGGCTCAATTCTTCCTGGTGGGTGCCGGGATTATTCAGGACAAAGCCGCTGTGGCTGCCATGTCTCGCTCAGGTGACAGGCGGGAAATTCTGCGGGGTCCCCTCTACTATGGCATCGTGTTTGTTGCACTGACCGTAATTTACTGGCTGGATTCACCGATCGGGATTATTGCTTTGATGATCCTGTGCGGTGGAGATGGGTTAGCGGATATTATCGGGAAGCGCATTAAATCTAAGAGCCTGCCGTGGTCGCCTAGAAAGACCTGGGCAGGAACCATTTCGGTTTTTCTGGGCGGGTTTTTCTTCGCGTTCATTATTTTGAGCGTTTTTCAATTCGCCGGGGTATTTGATTACCCCTGGGGTAAATTGGTTCTCAACCTGGTGTTAATCGCTTTTGTATCCAGCCTGGTTGAATCATTGCCAATGCGTGACCTTGACAACCTTACCGTGCCCTTAACTTCTGTGATCCTTGGTCACCTTTTATTCTAAGAGGGTTCATGATCGAAATTGACGGACACCATCTCAGTATCCAGAACGTGGTCGATGCTGCACGCTCAGGTGCAATTGTAGAAATCTCTCAAGATGGCCTGGAGAATATCGACCGGGCAAGAGCCTGGCTCGAACAGGTCCTGGAGACAGATCGGCCTGTGTACGGAATCAATACCGGCTTTGGCATTTTTGCGGACCGGCGTATTTCGCTGGCAGATAGCGCGCGGCTCAATCGGAATCTGATCTTAAGCCACGCAGTCGGGACCGGGCAGGCTTTCGAAGATGAAATTGTGCGGGCGGCGATGCTTGTCCGTGCCAACACCCTTTCCAAGGGATACTCCGGAGTTCGCCGAGAGGTTGTTCAAACGCTGCTGGATATGCTGAATGCTGGTGTGACCCCTTTCGTCCCCTCTCAGGGCTCCCTGGGGTCTTCTGGAGACCTTGGCCCGCTTTCGCACATGGTGTTGGTAATTTCCATGGACGCGAAGGAAGCGGTGCAAGACTCGGGGTGGGCAATTTTTAAGGGAGAACTATTACCCGGTGTTGACGCCATGCAGAAAGCCGGAATTCGACGTTTGGTTCTAGGGCCAAAGGAGGGTTTAGCATTAAATAATGGCGCTACCTTCTCGGCTGCTCTGGCTGCCCTGGCTGTGCATGATGCCGATGTCCTGGCGGAGACTGCAGAAATTGCATTGAGCATGAGCCTGGAAGCGCTGCTTGGTAGCAGCGCTGCCTTTGATGAACGTCTGCATAAAGCCCGAGGTCAAAGCGGACAGATGCGTGTAGCCGAATCAATCAGGCAAATTACATCTGGATCGACCCTGGTCGATGCAGCCGGCAGGGTGCAGGATGCGTATTCTTTACGCTGTGCTCCGCAAGTTCAAGGACCTGTCCGGGACACGATTTATTTCTGTACACAAATTGCCGAGCGTGAAATTAATGCTGCGACGGATAACCCGCTCTTATTTTCTGCAGAGGAAATCATCTCAGGCGGTAATTTCCATGGAGAACCGGTTGGAATGGCGATGGACTACCTGGGAATTGCGCTGGCAGAGCTGGCTGCAATTTCTGAACGGCGCGTATTCAGACTGACGGATGGAAACCTGAATGCAGGATTGCCGCCCATGCTGGTGGATAATTCACAGGCTGCTGGATTAAATTCCGGGATGATGATGCCGCAATATACAGCCGCATCCCTGGTGCTGGAGAACCAAACCCTGGCTCACCCGGACAGCGTCCATTCACTGCCCACCTCGGGTGGTCAGGAAGATCACAACGCCAATGCCATGACTGCCGCCCGGCACGCCAGGAAAATCCTGGAAAACACGCGGCATGTTCTGGCAATTGAGTTGTACACTGCGGCTCGTGCCTTGGACTTACGCCTGCGTCAAATACCCGGTGCGAAACCGGGACGAGGTACACAAAAGGCGTTTGAAATCCTCCGTTCTGTCGTACCTTATCAAGCAGGAGATGCACTCTGGGGTCCCGAAATCGACAAGGTGTCGGATTTGATCCGGAAAGAATCCTTTCGGATTTCTTAGTCCGATTTAATCTGCTTCGATTGACAAATCCTTTACTCCCTATTATCCTAACCCCCATGAAATGGTATGACGACACTTTCTCCCGACGAAACTTTCTAAAAATGGGCGCACTTTCGGCGGGTGCGCTGGTACTGAATCCCTGGACAAAATTGAGACAACTGCAAGGTGAGTTTCCGGATGCGGAAAAATTGGGCCGTATCGTTAACAAGGTTGATATCCGCAGCCGTCCGTCCGTTGATGCGACTTCTGTGGGTACCTTCTATGAAGACGCAGTCGTCATTTGGCTTCGAGAAGTCATCGGGGAGGCACCTGGAGGCCGGCAAAGCCGCCGGTGGGTTGAGACTCCGGACGGGTTCGTTTATGCGCCGAATGTTCAACCCGTCAATAATCTGCCAAATGTACCGGTAATGGAAATCCCCAATACCAGTCTTGGGAGAGGCATGTGGACCGAAGTGAGCGTTCCAATGACACAGATTTTCCTGGAGCGCGACACTGCCGGGTCCCCTTGGCTTAAAGACACCATCGAAAATGGGCTGATCCCACGCTTGTATTACAGTCAGGTGATCTGGGTTGATGATGTCCGGACGAATTCATCCGGTCAGGTTCTGTACCGATGTAACGAACGTTTTGGGTACGGGGATGTATTCTGGGCAGCTGCCGAAGCCTTCCGGCCATTGACCGAGGAAGAACTTGCACCGATTTCACCGGATGTTGAAAATAAACGGGTAATCGTGGATGTTACCCCTTCACGGCAAATCCTGTCCTTATATGAAGGCAATTCAGAAGTTTACGCTTGTCAAATTTCGTCCGGGGCGAAATGGGATGCTTACGGTGAAATCGTGGATGCATGGGGAACTCCGGTCGGTGAAAATCACCATATCTGGCGCAAGATGATTTCGACTCATATGTCTGGCGGGCAGACTGGCACCGGGTATGACCTGCCGGGCGTTGCCTGGACAACCCTTTTTACTGGTGAAGGGGTGGCCATTCACTCGACCTTCTGGCATAACGATTACGGGACACCGCGCTCCCATGGATGTGTCAATTGCAAACCCGAAGACGCCAAGTACGTCTTCCGTTGGACATTGCCTGTCATCCCCTATGATCCAGGCGATTTAACGATCACAGATTTCAGCGGTACCCAAATCAGCATCCGCGAAGCATAATTTTATTAAGTACTGGAGCCTTCATGCTTGACGTCACTATTGGTTTGGCTTTTTTGGCCGGTCTGGCTTCCTTCCTTTCTCCTTGCGTGTTCTCCCTCGTCCCTGCCTACATCGGTTATTTAAGCGGGAGGTCGATCGCGGCCAATCAGGTAGAATCAGCGCCGAGAAAACTTGAAACATTTTTGCACGGTGTGGCATTCGTGGCGGGTTTCAGTGCAATATTCCTCACGCTGGGTCTGACGATGTCGGCTGTTGGCGGGCTGCTGTATGAGATGCGTTTTTGGCTGGCAAAAATTGGCGGGGTCATTGTGGTTGTGCTTGGGCTGCATATGACCGGCATCCTGCGCATCCCTTTCCTGGAGTATGATCTGCGTCCGCAAACCAACCTTGATAAACGCCGGGGATACTTTTCTTCAGCAATCCTGGGTATCACTTTTTCGGCTGGTTGGTCGCCTTGCATCGGTCCAATACTTGGGATGATATTAACTCTGGCAATAAACGGTGGATCGGTGTCGCGCGGAGTATTACTGCTTGCATTCTACTCAATCGGTCTGGCGATTCCATTTCTCCTCGCCGCACTCGGTATCGGTTGGGTCACGACCATTCTTCGCAAGTACAACAAGCTTATGCAAGGAATCGAGATAGGAATGGGCGTTGTATTGATTATTGTCGGAGTTATGCTCTTCTTTGGAGTATTCAATACCCTCAGCCAATTTGGTTTCTTCGTTGATTTTGGGTTGTAAGGGTTTGGATCGTGCACAGAAAATGGCTCGTGACGGGGCTTGCAGGTACGATTTTAAGCCTGGTCCTGGGTGGATTAATTTTTTTTATGGACCGATTTCTGGATGGGACCGTTGCGTCCGATCCGGTTACAGTGCAGCCTGAGCTAATCGATTATTACCTGTTTGGCGTCGATGGCGAGTCGCATGCCGTAGCTGAGTTTCATGGCACGCCGGTTGTGGTAAATTTTTGGGCGACCTGGTGCAAGCCTTGTGAGGAAGAAATGCCGCTGTTACAGGCTTATTCAGAAAAGTACTCCACGGTAAAGGTTGTAGGCATAAATTCAGGGGAAGACATTGATATCATTGAACCGTTCCTTGCGAAGTATGATATAACTTTCCCTGTCTGGTTGGACAGCGATGAAAAATTGACCGAAGCAATGGAAATATTCGGATTGCCCACCACATACTTTGTTAACTCCAATGGTGAAATCGTTGCAACGCATCTGGGGCAGCTCACACCAAGCCTGATGGACCAATATTTACTGAGATTAGAGGTAGAAAAGTGATTGTTGTAACGCTTTATACCAAAAAAAATCATGCCCCAAGTGATCAGGCAAAGGCTGATTTAGACGCATTACGGGAGGTACTTCCCCATCAATTGGTGGTTGTGGATGTAGAAGCGAATCCTGAATTAAATGCTGTTTACAATGGACTTGTTCCAATTGTGCAGATTGGTCCGTACCGGCTGCAGTCGCCTTTTACGATTCAGGACTTGCAGGTGGCACTGGGCGCTGCACGTGATCGCAGCGAACATCTTAATCGAATTGGGGACGTCCAGCATGAGCAGCGTGTCGAACGCGGGCATAAATTTTCCGGCACTGACCGGTTTTCGCTGTGGTTGAGCCGCTGGTACATGTTCGTGATCACTGCTTTCCTTGTGCTTTATATCGGGCTGCCTTTTCTTGCACCCATTCTGCAGCGTGCTGGTGCTACCGGACCCGCAAAGGTGATTTACACCATTTACAGTCCGCTTTGCCACCAATTGCCTTACCGCTCCTGGTTTTTATACGGATCGCAACCTTTCTACCCGCGGGAATTAGCTGAAATTGAGGGCGTTGCATCCTATGAAGAGTTTGTTGGAGCCAAACCGGGACTGAGCCTCGCTGCGGAAAGAAAATTTACTGGGACCGAGCTGGGGTATGGCGCTGAACCGGTGGGTTATAAAGTAGCGCTGTGCCAACGTGACGTGGCAATCTATGCATCGATGGCAGTGTTTGCCCTGATTTTCATCGTTTCTGGACGCAGGATTAAACCACTGCCATGGTATCTGTGGTTGGTATTGGGTCTTGTTCCAATTGGGATTGACGGGTTCTCGCAGCTGCCTAGCCTTATTCAACAACTGCCTGATTGGTTAATTATGCGGGAAAGTACCCCAGTTCTGCGAACGGTTACCGGCAGCCTTTTCGGTATCGCAACATCCTGGTACCTTTTCCCGATGATCGAAGACAGTATGCGGGAAACCCGAAAGATGCTGGCAGGGAAAAAAGCCATCGTATCTCAAATTCAGAAAGAGCCCTGACAATATGCCCCTCGAAACCATCGATGGACTGGAGCTCTTTCGGTTTGACTCTTTTGATTCTGGCAAAATTGTGCATGGCATTTTTACCCGTAAAGGCGGGATCAGTCCAAGCCCCTGGAATTCACTTAATTTAGGCGGAACGGTGGGCGATGCACGTGAAAATGTCATTGAAAATCGTCGGCGCATTTACCAGGCAATGAACCGCCCGGTGGAGTCAATTTTTGACGTATGGCAAGTTCACAGTGCGGATGTGATTTGCACAGATGAGCCGCGCCCTTTGAATGCCCCGCATGAAAAAGCCGACGCAATCCTGACAGACAATCCCGAGATCACGCTGTTCATGCGCTTTGCAGATTGCGTTCCTATCTTGCTGCATGATCCGATACGGCAAGTGATCGGGGTTGTTCACGCTGGATGGATGGGGACGGTTAAAAAAATTGTGAGCCGGACAATTGAAAAGATGCACAGCAATTACGGATCAAACCCAGCGGACATCCTGGCCGGAATTGGCCCTTCTATTGGTCCAGACCACTACCAGATTGGGCAAGATGTAATCGATCAGGTACGTGTAGCTTTCGGAGCGACTGCTGATCGTTTGTTGAAACAGGTGAACGGCAGAACCAATTTAGATCTTTGGCGGGCTAACCGCGAGTTATTAGCCGAATCCGGAGTAAGCCATGTAGAAATCTCTGGATTTTGCACCGCTTGCGATCTTCAGCGCTGGTATTCGCACCGTGCGGAAAATGGAAAAACCGGCCGGTTTGGCGCATTTATCGCACTTTCGTAGAGGAAAATGGCAGTATGGAAATCGGCACGGATATCCGAAATAATCTTGAAAAAGTTTACGAAAGAATGCGCCGGGCAGCCAGCCGTGCTGGGAGATCTGCAGACGATATCCAGTTGGTGGTCGTGTCGAAGGGGCAATCGATTGAGACTATTCAAGCTGCGATTACAGCTGGTGTACGCATTTTTGGTGAAAACTATCCAGAGGAGAGTCTTCCGAAAATAATCGAAACCGCAGGCCAGAATATTTCGTGGCATATGATCGGTCACTTGCAAAGCCGAAAGGCAAAAATTGTTACGAACAATTTTCACATGATGCATTCGCTCGATAGTCTTGGGCTAGCTGAAAAGATGGCCCGCCAATTAGCAGAATTAGGCCGGGATTTCCCCGTCCTCTTGGAATTTAATGTTGGGGGTGAGGAAAGTAAATCCGGGTGGTTGGCTGGTGATAAAACAGAGTGGGCAAGGCTGGCGGATGAAGTGGGAGCACTCTTACAACTGCCCCATCTTCAGGTACGTGGATTGATGACGATGCCGCCATTAACGACTACACCCGATCAGGCCCGGAAATATTTTCAAAAGCTGGGGTTGTTGCAGCAATACCTGCGAAGTCAATTCCCTGATACCTGCTGGGACGATTTATCCATGGGTACCAGTTCGGATTTTGAAGCAGCAATTGAGGAAGGTGCTACATTCATACGTATTGGCAGTGCCATCCTTGGCGCACGGCCGGGTAAAGTATAGTAAGGTAAATCTCGCATAAGGACAATTTCAATGGTGATTTCTGTTCTCATTAATGTAATCCAAACCCTTTCCACCCTGTTTATGTTTGTGGTCATTGTGGATATCCTGATTTCATACTTTGTTTCTCCGTATAATAAAATCCGGATGTTCCTGGATAGAATCGTCAACCCATTGTTGATTCCTCTGCGAAAGGTCATACCGCCTTTGGCGGGAATCGATTTCAGCCCCATCGTGTTGATTATGCTGATTCAGGTGGTTGAATGGGTGCTCATATCTGGTCTGACTGCATTGGGGTAAAGTTGAAACCTGGTAATAAACCTGATTTTCACGATGGCAGGCTCGGAGCTGCATTTGCAGTTCGATTGAAAACCCATGCAAAGAGCAGCCAGGTCAAAAAAGTCGACCGGGAAGGTACGGTTTATATCAACCTGATTGCTGATGATGCAACTGAAATTGATTCTCAGTTACGGTTGTTCCTCGGGCAATTTCTTGGGGTCAAACCAGACCAGATCGAAATTATGAGCAGCGGTCAAACTGAAGCGCGTCTGGTCATGGTTCTTGGAGTCAAGCCCGAGGATATCGACCGCTGTTTTAAGCAGAAATAACGTCATTAAATTACAGTCTGGCAGTATCTCGCTAGTCAACCTTATAGTGGGCCATTGTCGAAAACCATAAAGCGTCTTGAGCGGCAAGCTTTATGGCCGGAACAGTCGATTTTAGGGCAGATCTTACACCTTCAAGCGCAGCTTTATCGGAGTATCGCCCAAGAAGTTGAATGGACGCAACTTTTTCTTCGTTTGACCCGGTATTAAGAATCTGTATGAGAATGGGAACCAGTGATTCGCCTTTGGGTATCCCATGTCCCTGTTTTGCTGCATAATTGATTAGCCAGGGGGTATCAGTCGAAGCATTCGGCAGGTATCTATAATTTCGTTTATCTTTCTGGATGAACTCCAATCCCTGGCTGGCAAAATTTCGGACCACCCATTGTCCATCCTCGATTGACAGGCGTTCAAGGATCTCCATAACCCACGTTTCGCGTAGGTGAAGCAACCCAAATATTACTGCCCGGCGTGTGAGCAAATCGGATGAGGTTACAGCTTTCTTTAGGATTTCGTGTCCCCAGGGCGGTCTGGCGGCCAGGGCTTCTGCCGTTGCCAGACGTAAGGGTTCATCCGATTGACTCAAAATCGTATTGACTGCGTTTTGAGCATCCAACGATTCCATTGCCACCAATGCAAAACATCCTGACCAGCGGACGTGCAGCTCTGGGTCTGTCAGAGAGCCAATTATATTTTTGATAGCTTTATCGTCTTGCAGGGCTCCAGAGCAGAGAATAGCGGTCTGGCGGAGGGTGCTCAATGGTGCCGCCGCCAGTTGGCGGGCCAGGTTGAGTGATGCGGGGTCATTGGCCATGGCTGCCGCTGCAACGAGTGAGAGGCGCGTTTTATAGGTTGTCTCTTCAGCCTGAGCGTGCTGCAGGATATACCGCATAATAATTGTTCGGTCATGGTCCCGTGGAGGCAGGTCGCGCATCCATAAAGCGGCCCGAATCGTGGCTAAGTAGAATGGTTCTGTGTCTTTGACCAGAACCTGCTTGACCCAATCACTCTTTGTGACAAGTAGTTTGTAGTGCAAAAACTCACTGAATGCGCTCCAGGGTTCGCGGTGATCCCTGACAAGGTCCGGTTCGGCCTCTTGATTTTCCAATGACGCCAAATAGCCTACAAGGACCGGGTTAACAAAGGAGAATCGCTCTTCAGAATCTTCGCGGAATAAACCATATTCGACCAATGTGTCGATCGAAAATTCTCCGATCGATTTTTGACTGATTTTTTTATCAGTCTCAATCGGTGCCTGGAAGGTTGTCTCATTTCTGGTCAGGTTTCCGGGTTCAAAAGACAGTTCCCCGACTGGAGCAGGTACAATCTGGACCGCTTCAGAAAAATGTTTCTCCGCGTCGATAAACGTGATTTGGCATTGGCTGCTTTCCAACATGCTGGCAGCCAAAGTCGATAACTGCTTCAGGTCGATGCCGTACCCTTGAAGCCGATTTACATAAGACCTGACGGCGTCTGCCCCCAAAGGTCCACAGGCTTCGCCTGTGAAAATTGCCCACAGGCGCATAACCCACTCGAGGGGAGTGAAAAAGTTGCTGCTGGTCAAATGCCACCCCTGGATCAGCAACCCATCGATTTCGGACGAAGGTCCGGATTTTCCGTTATTGGATAGCATTTTGCTGTTCCAAAGTTGGGCAAAGCGATTGATAAACCCGGAAATATCAGCCCTGGACCAACCGGCAATTGGCAATGGTTCAATACCCAATGCCAGCAAGCCGTATGCACGGTCCAAAGCTGCGGTGGTAACTACCCGGAGATGAGGACAGGATTTAAGAAGCGATTTTAGGAAGGCTAAGGCTTGCCTGTACTGGCTGTACGAAATTTCATCCAGACCGTCCAGAAGCAGGAAGGCTTTCTGCTCCTGGATTTTTTTTGCAACCAGGGTTTGTACCTGGGAGCGGTAGGTGGCCCCGGTATGCCACAACAATGCTTTGATTAAAATTTGTTGCGGTTTTAAATTCTCGGCAAAGTAAGGAATCAGGTCATTGTAGTGAAGATAAATTGGATAATAATCACTCAGCGGGCCTAGCGAAGAATCCTTCCGCGCAAATAATGCGGCAAGGTAGGCAATTGCAACAGATTTTCCCGTCCCCGGATCGCCTGCAATGGCAATATTCACACCCGAGCGCAGCAATCGAGGAATGGATATGGTCTCGCAATTATATTGGCTGGAAAATTGTGGCACTAACGGCAGATTTGGAAGTATTTGCGGCTGTGCGCTCTCAATTAAGCCGGGGTCATTGGGGTCTACCAGTTTTGGCGGAGCTTGAAGCGCTGGCGGGATAAGAACCTCATCCAGAGAGAAAAAAGCCTGCATGAGATGCGCTTTCTGCGCGCGTTTCAGTACCTCCTGCCGAATGACGTCCTCGACTGTGGTGGCGTGTTTTACTTTAACTGAATTTATCTGTTGCCTGAAGTAATCTTTAATTGGCTTCCAGTAGTTACGCAGGCGTATCGCAAGAAACCACAAAATACATGCAGCAAGAAATCCAAGCCAAAATGAGAGGCGGTTGAACTCTTCGAGAAAGGACATGATTTAACCTGCGTATATGAAGCGGCCGCAAGATGGGCAATGATATGTCTGGTTCGGCGAACGTGCAATCTGCCGGTCTGCAGGGGTCAATTGAGTGCCGCACCCACTGCACGCTTCATCCTGCAGTGCTGCAACTGCAATACCCCGCTTGTTTTTACGCAACCTCTCATAATCTTCCAGGTGTGGAAGGGGGATCTGCGGAAGAATCGCTTCACGTTCCTTAAGGTATCGTTCGCGAAGATTCTCCAACGTACTTTTTTCACCAGCCAGGGCTGCAGTTTCGCTTGCCACAGCCGCTTGAATTGTGAGAAATTCATGTTTGGCTGTTTCAAGGACAGTCTGGGCATCTTCAACCTTGACCATGGCGTCAAGCTGTAGATCTTCCAACCCTGACAGCGCCCGTTTGAGGGCTGCAACTTCGTTTTGAAGATCCTGAAGTTCCTTGGGCACCCTGACTTTTCCCCCGTACAGCGAGGCTTCCGATTGTTCCAGTTTCACTCTTTTTGCGGCTGCTTCGTTCTCGACCCGTTTCAATTGAGTCTGCTCTGTTAGTAAGGTTCTCAAAGCAGTATCTATGATTGCCTGCTGATCATCGATTCTATGGTCAGATTCGATCGCAGCCGTTATTTCCTTAATGCGAGTGGCCCCCTGGTCAAGCTGTGTATCGATCTTCTGCAGTTGGTAAAGATGAAAGCTTTGACTCATAGTCAAATTATAGATGATATTGCGAAATATTTCATCGACTATTCTGCAAGGTATGAAGGTTGCACCTGATTAATTTTTCTCATGTATACTTTTTAGATAATTCACTTATGTCAAAACGCAGCCAGATAATCCTAACAATTCTAACGCTCCTGCTCATCTCTTCTCCGTACTTCATTGCAGCAGGCGCAGGGGGTGATTCGTTTGTTTTTAATGGGTTTTTGTTAAACCCGTTGGATGGCAACTCTTATCTGGCGAAAATGCACCTGGGGTGGCAGGGAGATTGGCGTTACACCATGCTTTTCTCCGCAAATCATACGCCAGGGACATTTCTCTTCCTGTTTTATATCCTTCTCGGGCATTTGGCTCGCATCCTGGGAATCCCCCTTCTGTTGACATTCCACCTGGCCCGCGTTTTGAGTGCATTGATTCTTCTCATTACTATGGCGAGATTTGTCAGGTCCGTATTGACGGAACTTGACCCAAAACATCAAACATTTGTCTATACTTTGATGTGTTTGGGCTCCGGATTGGGTTGGTTGGCAGCTCTATTTGGAGGTTTTACAAGCGATTTCTGGGTAGCAGAAGCATTCCCTTTTTTGAGCATGTATTCGAACCCACATTTTTGCCTGGGCATGGCACTCATCCTGGAATTTTTCGTTCTATTGAAAGGACAACAGCCGCCGCGCAGCCTATTTTGGCTGATATTAAAGGGATTAACCC
Source organism: uncultured Anaerolinea sp. (assembly GCA_964411135.1). Classification (GTDB taxonomy): domain Bacteria; phylum Chloroflexota; class Anaerolineae; order Anaerolineales; family Anaerolineaceae; genus Bellilinea. The sequence goes on along the minus strand of CAYPJS010000130.1, from coordinate 13,024 downwards.
TGGCTATCGTGCTTCCATTTGGGGTTGTTCTGGCAGGAATAGTAGGACTGGGAGTTCAGATTTGGGACTTGATTCAAAAGTCAAAACCAATTCGATGGTGGGCTGCCCTTTTCCTCGGTCCGGCGGTCATTGCTATCGGTTACCAATATCTGACTGTCCAGGCAGATCCTTTCCTTTCGTCGTGGAACATGCAGAATACTTCTGTCACTGGACCAATTTGGGATACGCTGATTTCCTTTAGCCCGGCTTTTGTGATGGCTGGCGCTGCCATCTTTTTATTGTTGAGAACGAAATCGGCAGGTAAATATAAAATTCTTGTCGTATGGTCGATCACCGGGCTTGCGCTGGCATATTTTCCATACGAATTGCAGCGTCGATTTTTGCAAGGGTATTTTATTCCCCTTGCCAGTTTGGCAGGTGTTGCAATAAACCAATTTATAAAAGACTATTCCCCAAAATACTATCGGATCATCCCGGTTATTCTCGGTTTGTCATTTTTGACCAACATTTTGATCCTGGCCGGAGGGGGTGGTGCAATCCGCAGTCTTGACGAAAGTGTTTATTACCCAAAGGACCTCGACGTTGCGATGGCCTGGATGCAAACCAACCTCGCTCCAAAAGAGGTCGTGCTCGCACCTCCAAAAATCAGTTTATTGATCCCGGGTCATACAGGAGCAAGAGTCGTATACGGCCACCCAGATGAAACCCCGGACTCTGAAAGGCGTGAGAGCGAGGTAATCGAATATTTCTCGGGTGCCTGGGATGCCGCCGAAATGGAATCTTTCATACGCCAGAATAATATCCATTATGTTTTAGTTGAGTCTTTGCAACCGGCTCAATTAGCCTTGATTCAGGCTCAAGGTTATGAGCGAGTTTATCAAAATACTACCTACTCCCTTTTTTCCACCGGCGGGACAAAATGAACCGCAGGATCCCGGTTGTTCTGATCTTATTTGTGTTGCTCATCCCATGGCTATTGGTTTCGTCTAATTTCTTTTATTCAATCAAATCCGATTACTCTGACCTTGTCATCAGCCACCTTCCGAACGCGATGTACCTGGTTGAAAATATCCGATCGGGCGGTGGAATCCCGTATTGGTCCCACGCCATCCTGAGCGGAGCTCCATTCGCTGCCGATCCGCTTTCAGGAATCTGGTATCCACCTGGCTGGCTGGCTTACTTCCTGCCGCAGCCGTTTGGTTTCAATCTGGTTGTTTTGCTACATTTTTTATGGGGCGGGTTGGGATTGTATTTCCTGCTTATGCAGCTGGGTGTAAAAAGGGATTCTGCAATATTTGGCGCGGTTGCATTCCTGCTCATGCCAAAGCTTTTTGCCCATATGGCTGCCGGGAATATCTCTCTCGTTTATGCTGTGAGCTGGACACCCTGGCTGTTTCTGGCTGAAGTCGGCCGTTCACCGGGTAGTTCAGGCTCACCGATCCATCGAATCCTGGCCGGGGTCATTCTTGGGATAATTGCCCTGGCAGATCCTCGCTGGACGGTTTATGCGGGAGCAGGTTGGGTATTTTATTCAATTTGGCTGACTCTGTCCCGAAGCCCAGAGCAAAAACCTGTTAGATTAGCTCGCGCCTGGCTGCCAGATATGGGATTACAAATCCTGGGCGCGCTGGTAGTGGCTGCGGCATTAATCCTTCCCATGATGGAATTTTCGAGGTTATCGACACGCTCCAGTATGGCTGCAGGCGATATTTTGAACTTTTCGCTGCCTCCTTCGCAATTAATCGGGGTCTTTCTACCGGATATCGGCGGGTATGCCGAATGGCAGGTCTATCCAGGCGCCCTGGTCGTTTTATTATTTTTCTATGCACTTTTGACTCAATCGACCCGAAAACGAAGCGGGTTCTGGCTGGTCCTGGCTGGCGTGACACTGATTTTCTCTCTTGGCTCGCTGTGGCCGGGGTCTGAATATTTGGCCAATTTACCGCTTTTTGACCTGACACGTGTACCGTCTCGCGCATGGTTTCTTACTGGGATGAGCCTGATTGTCACAGCTGCTATTGCTTACGATGATCTGAAGGCATCTAAGGTGGATAAAAGAAAAATCGATCCGTTGTTGATCCTTTTCCTTTTACCGTGTTTCGCCGTATTGCTCACCACGGGGCTGTTGGTGGTTGGTCAGAAACCGCCATCCGGTTTCATTTGGGGCGCAATCGCAATGGTCATCAGTTATGCAGCGATTCTATGGCTGCGAAAGTGGCCTCTAGCCCGGGTGGGAGGAGCAGCATTTGTGTTCCTGGTTGCGATTGATTTAGGCGGAGTGAACGGGTTAGGGATCAAACTGCGCAGTCCCTCAGAGGTATTTTCCGAGGGTCAGGCAGCCGCTGAGTTCCTTGCGGCGCAGTCCGGCATATTCCGCATCTATTCGCCATCCTACTCAATCCCACAGCAGACTGCTGCGGCTTTCGGACTGGAGCTTGTGGACGGTATTAATCCACTGCAGCTTGACGCCTATGCCAGTTATATGCGTGAGGCAAGCGGGGTGGAAGTGGACGGTTATTCGGTGACCTTACCGCCTTACATCACAGCAAACCCGCGGGTCGACAACGCCCTGGCAATCCCGGATACACAACTGCTCGGGTTGTTGAATGCAAAATACTTAGTTTCAGCCTTCGAAATTCGTCACCCTCGACTGGTGTTGGTCTGGCAGGAAGATGGGACTCGCGTATATGAGAATCTGGACGCTAAACCTCGTGCCTGGCTGCAGCCTGTGGATTCACTACCAGGTGAAAGCATAATTCAAACGATTGATGTGGTCCAAGATACTTCCGATCGATTAATTGCTAGGGTGAATGGCAATGGTCTGGTGATAATTTCCATCCCCGATTATCCGGGCTGGGATCTTGAAGTAGATGGCCGGAAAGCAAATATAGTGCGTGTAGCCAATTTATTGATTGGGGTTGAACTTGAAGAAGGGCAGCACGAATTAGGATTATCCTTTTCACCGAATATTTTGGTTTGGAGCGCCATGATTTCCAGCCTTGCCTGGTTAGGGTTGATCGGATGTGCGTGGATTTCTCTTCGGAAACCGAGGGGGGATTAGCCAATGACCAAAATCTGGCAAATCCTAAAGGAACCGAAGTTTTATGTGTTAATCGCGCCATTCCTGTTGTTTGTTATCCCGCTCCTCCAGGGAAGGGGTGTTTTCTGGGGCTTGCCCGCGCTGCAATTCATTCCATGGCGCAATTACGCCTGGGATCTCCTTGTAAAAGGCATCATGCCGCTCTGGAATCCGCTCAATGGAATGGGTGCGCCGTTATTGGCCAATTATCAATTGGCACTTTTCTACCCCCCGGCATTCCCTTTATTCCTGCTGGATGAGATCTCGGGTGTCAGCGGTCTAGCGTGGGGGTTCACTTTCTTAATCCCCGTCCACCTGGCCTGGGGCGCATTGGGTATTTCGAAATTTCTGAGAGAGATTGGAGCAGGTCCACGTGGGCAGCTGGTGGCGGGTCTTGCCTTTGGGTTGAGCGGATACCTGGTTGCGAGGGGGAGTTTTTATAGCATCATCTGGGCGGCAGTCTGGCTGCCCTGGCTGCTGTGGGGAGTGGAGCGGTCCCTCCATGCTCACGGTCGCCGTGACAGCGTTAAGGCGTTCCTGGCGATAACGATTATCCTCGCCATGCAGCTTCTTGCAGGTCACGCGCAGGTGACCTGGTACTCTATCCTTTTTGCAGGGCTATGGACATTTTTTCGCACGGTTCAGCTGCGGGGCGAAGTTTCAATATTTAGACGGCTCGGTCTGTTCCTTTGCTGTGGGGTATTTGCAGGATTATTAACCGCTGTTCAACTGCTTCCGACTTTTGAATACCTTCAGGAATCCCAGCGTGCAACCGCGTACGATTTTTCACAGGCCATGGTTTATTCTTTTTCACCTTTACGATTGACTGGATATCTGGTGCCTGAATTGTTCGGAAATCCTGGGTGGGGCGACTTTTGGGGGTATGCCTCTTATTGGGAGGATGCCGTATATATTGGCCTGGCTCCTTTTGGTCTGGCATTGACAACTCTGGGATGGATATTTCAGAAGCGTGGACAGCGTCAGCCGATTAAAGCGACAGCCACCTTTTTTTGGGTAACGTCTCTGATTGGAATACTTTTTGCTCTGGGGTCTAATACGCCTGTTTTCCCTTGGCTCTTCAAGCATGTTCCGACGTTTGATATGTTCCAGGCACCTGCACGCTGGATGCTCTGGCCAACCATTGCAATGGCTGCACTGGCTGGGCTGGCAGCTGATAAATGGCAGGCTAATAACCAGAAAACGAAGGTGATCTTAAACCTGGCTGCTTTTGCGGGAATTATATTGGCCGTTTCCTCTCTGGTGGCTGGCAGGGTGATGACCGGTATCGAGGGTGGTTTATTCCGAGGATTTGTATTCTTCGGAATTACATTGGCAGGTACCGCGTTTATTGCACGGCGAATCGCTGCCCCCGGCCAGAATTTTATCTGGTCAAAGGTTGCCGTCGGCTGGATTATTTTTGATCTATTAATTTCGCACGCTCTTTTGAACCCGACGATTCCGGTCAAAACATTTGCCGGGGAAAATAAGAACCTGGCGGTACTTAACGCCGTCCGGGATAACGCAAGAGCCTGGTTTGATCCGGAATCAGAATACGACATCCAATACTCCAGTTTCTTTATTTTCAGCGATTTTACCAACCGCGCGGATTGGACCGATCTGCGGTCCAGCCTGCTGCCGAACCTGAATTTGCTGGACACCTTTTCCATGGCGAACAACTTCGATCCTTTGCAGCCAGCCCGCTATTCGGAGTGGGTTGCCGAGGTGAAACAAGGTGATAACGAATCGCGAGTTCGTTGGCTATCCTGGGCGGCTGTTGGAGCGGTGATTCGTTCCGGAGACGGCGATGAAAATCTGCTGGCATTTGACCCGATCAAAGCGAGACCACGATTCGAATGGACTGGGTGTGGAATTAAAGCCGAGTCCGGGGAAGCAGCCCACAAAAACGTCTCTGCCAGGGTTGTTTCAGGCGAAGAAACCCCCTGCATTGTCGTCGAAGGTAATATCACCGAGGGAGAAATCAACTCGGTTGGACTGAACGGTCTGGTCGAACTGGAATCAGAAAGTCCAAACCGGATCGTCCTCAGCTCAATAAGCCGCACAGATGGGTGGATCCTTATTCGGGATACATGGTACCCAGGCTGGAAGGTAAAAATCGATGGGATTTCTACCCAACTATACCGGGCTGAATATTTGTTTAAAGCTGTTCCAGTATCTGCCGGAAACCATCGGATTGAATTAGAATATGCTCCAGATCTTTACTATTTTGGATTAACAATTAGCGTTATCGCCTGGTTGATCTTTTGCGTCACCTGGATCGTTGTGCAGCGTCGGAATCCAAGGGGCAACGCACCCAACGCATAGGCACCCACAAGGAGAATCGGATGGATAATCCAGCACAGACTATTCAAGACTTTGCCAATAAAATCAAAACCAACCTTGAAAAAGTAATTGTGGGCAAGGAGCAGACCCTCGAACTGGTTGTAATCGGTTTGTTATGTCAGGGACATTTACTGATCGATGATGTGCCAGGTGTAGGCAAGACCGTTCTGGCACGAAGCCTGGCGAAGTCACTTGGATGTGATTTTAGCCGTATTCAATTTACTCCGGATATGCTGCCGAGCGATGTTACAGGGGTTTCGATTTTCAATCAGGTCAGCCGCGAATTCGAATACCGCCCCGGACCAATCATGGCACAAATCATTCTGGCAGATGAGATCAATCGTGCCACACCAAAGACCCAATCGGCAATGCTTGAAGCCATGGAAGAGCGACAGGTAACTGTGGATGGGGTCACTTACCCCTTGCCAAAACCGTTCCTTGTGATGGGCACTCAAAATCCGATCGAGTATGAAGGTACTTTCCCGCTTCCCGAAGCGCAGTTGGACCGCTTTTTCATGCGGGTACGCATGGGGTATCCTTCATTGATGGATGAGGTTAAAGTTCTTGAACTGCAGCAACTGCAGCACCCCATTTTAAACTTGCAACCGGTTGCATCTGTTGACGAATTGCTGCAGAACCAGGAATTGGTCAAAACCATGTACATTTCGCCGCCGGTCAAACGGTATATTGTCGAAATTGTGCGCGCGACGCGAGAAAATTCTGATGTTTACCTTGGTTCCAGTCCACGCGGAAGCCTGGGTTTATTCCGTGCAGGGCAGGCGATGGCTGCGATTCAAGGGCGAGATTATGTTCTGCCGGATGACATCAAATTCCTGAGCGAATTTGTTCTGGCACACCGAATGGTTGTTCAACCTGCGTCCAGGTTGCGTAACCTGACTGCTGACCAGATTGTTCGTGAAATTGTTGACAACCTGCCGGTGCCGGGCGGAGATTTGAGTGCCAAGCAAGCAGCAGGATGACAGTCAACCGTAGTTTTTCGGTTTACCTGATCCTTTTGGTGGGGGCTTTTTTGGCTGCCTACCTTACCGAGCCGCAAAATGTTTATATTTTCACGCGGATTGGGTATTTTCTTCTGTTGATTGGCATCCTCTCTTTGTTATGGACAGCGCTGTCGCTGCGGGGTCTCGAAATTCGCCGTTCAGCCCGGGTTCTTCGCCATCAGGTAGGGCAAATTTTTGAAGAGCGCTTTGAAATTATCAATAATTCTCGCATTGGCCGGCTCTGGCTTGAAATTCGAGATCTGACGGCGATGCTGGGAAAGCGCGGTTCAAAAGTTGTTGCCAACATCGGGTCACGCCAATACCGGTCTTATTTTTCCCGCACCTTACTCACGCAGCGCGGCTCGTTTTCGCTTGGTCCAACGATCCTGTCATCAGGGGATCCATTTGGATTGTTTTCTAAATCTGCTGAATTTCCAGCGGGCAAGAATCTGATCGTTTTACCGTACATGGTTGAGTTAGAGCATTTTCCAAGCCCACCCGGAAGGCTGCCTGGCGGGCGTGCATTACGCCGGAAAAGCCTTGAAGTTACCCCCTATGCCGCTGGTGTCCGCGAATACGCTCCCGGAGATCCACTGAGCCGAATCCACTGGCGTACGACAGCCCGAAAAGACCGATTGATGGTTAAAGAGTTCGAACAGGACCCCCAAGCGGATGTATGGATCGTACTGGATGCATTGTCTGGCGTGCACCTAGGATTACCCTATCAACCCTATGCAAGTCAGCAAAAAGAGCAATTTTGGGTATTACCGCACCGTATTGAAATTCCGCTGCCGCCGGATACATTCGAATATGCGGTTTCTGCTGCAGCATCCATCGCTAACTACTACATTCAAACAGGGCAGGCGGTTGGTTTTGCAAGCGATGGTTCGCATTTGACGGTCATTCAGGCTGAACGCGGCGAACGGCAGCTAGGAAAAATCCTGGAGACCTGTGCATTTTTAAAACCCGAAGGGCGTCTGCCGCTGCTTGGGATCATTGAAGGTCAGGCGAACCAAATTGTGCGCGGGAGTACAGTTGTACTGGTATCCGCATCGAACTCCGACAATATGGTACTGGCAGTGGATGTGCTGCTGCGCAAAGATCTCAGGCCAATTGTGGTGCTGATCGATCCAGGCGGATTTGGATCTTCCACCGATTCAAACGAAATCGCTGAACGTATCAGACAGTATGGAGTGCCTGTGACCCTGATACACAAAGACGATTCGATTCAAGGAGCCCTGGAAGGTTCACTGGATCGGCGGATATTGCCTGAATCGAAGGCTAAATAACCCAAAACGTCAGGTCAGGTCTGCTTAAAATTGTGACCTTCTTCTGATCCTGGAGTTGCGCTCATCAGCGCAACTGCGTGGGGGATAATTGGCAGGAGATACTCAAGGATCTCCCGGGCAGCTTTTGGACTGCCCGGTAAATTTATGATGAGCGTTTTTCCCCGGATGCCGGCAACATTGCGCGAAAGCATGGCATGCGGGGTGATGTTCAAACTGTAGGCTCTGGCGGCTTCAGCAATCCCAGGCGCAATTTTCTGAAGTACTGCCTGGGTTGCTTCCGGTGTAACATCACGGGGCGCGAACCCTGTTCCGCCGGTGGTCAAGATTACATCCAGAGATAGGCTGTCGCACCATTGAATCAAGGTCGTGCTGATTGCATCTTGCTCATCCGGAACAATGGCTCCTAGTGGTCTCGAGAATCCATCCGCCTCAAGCCGGGCAATAAGCATCGGACCGGCTAAATCTTCGCGCTCACCTCGCGCAGACCTGTCTGAAACCGTCAGTACCCCGAAGCGGATCATCAAGCACCTTCTTCTATGCCTGTTAGCAGCTTCCACAAGCCATGAATACCGTCATCCGTAACGCCGAAATAATACCGATAGCCTTCGTTCAGACGTTGGATCAGATCGTAACGAAGCGTGTTACCCTGCTTGTACTTACCGAGAAGGCCCAAATCGCCCTGCCAGGCAATTCCCATACTATTTATTTCAGGCGCTACCTCGTTATAGCGGTTGATGGCATAGTGCCATAATTTGCGGGCGGATGCCCGGGTAACGTTATTGACCACATTCCCGTTACGCAGGTCGCGCATGGTGAAATATTGTTTCCCCTGACGTTCAATCTGGGACACCACTTCAACCCCCGTACGAGGCGGCAGTTCACCTTCTGTCAAATCGGGCTGTGGAATTGGGGTTTCCTCCTGAATACTTGAGGGCATCGGTACTGAAACTGGTTCCCCGGCTAATTCGCGTTTGTTCCGCAGTACGAGGTTTACAATTTCGTCTCGAACTGCGAGACCGGTTTCTGCCTCATCCCGTACATAGATCTTATTGTCATCCACAGCATAGGGGGGTTCTTCACCCCTCGGGATTAGCACCCGGACAATCTTCTTCCCACGGTATTCGTGCACATCCATCTGGCAGTGCAACGGCGGGCTGATGCGGTTCCCAATTTCTTTCTCTATTTGTTTGATAGTTTGTTCAGGTTCAGGGATACCAGTGGTCGGCTTCTTGAGATCATCGCTGACCCCCAGATAGAGAGTGCCGCCATTTGTGTTCGCAAAGGCACAAACATCCGCAAGGACTTCGTACAACTTACCACCGCGGACGGTAACGCTCTCATGGAATTCCTGGATGATGTTAGCGCCTTCCTCAACTGCTGTCTGGATAAAATCATAAACTGGCTCGGCTGTATGCCGGTGGGGGCGGGTGCGGGAAAAATCATTCCCAAGAAAGACCTTCTTTAAAGCCTCAAAGGATTTCTCCTCGAGCAGCACATCAGTCGCGCGTTCACCGACTGCCAGATTCTTTTTTCGTACAGGGTCGGGACTCATGCGATGAGCGTCCGATCCCTGGATGCAGTGCATGCGCCGCGGGTATTCCGGTTTGGTACCGCTGAAGAACGCAGCCGTGCTGCGTGGGCTTTTCAATTCGAGATCGGTGACTTCAAGTGCATGCAGGTTCATATCTTGCGTATAGGCAATTTTGGTTTGGCCGCCAAAATTAAATCCGCGCATTGCAACTCCGTTACTTGAGTTGGCATGGGCAGCGATCACCAAACCACCATGCTCGTTGACCAAACGGTACACAGTCAATACATCAGAAGTTGCCCCAACAGTCTGGGATCCCTCATCAATGTGTTCAGGGGGGATATTTAAGGTCAGCAGCAGGTGTTCCAGTTCGCGGACAGGTTTTTCAGGCGGAAAAATGCACAAAATATGAAACCCGAATGTGGCTGTAAACTCAAAACCTGGCAGTACCAGCACCTTTCCCATCAGGCGGCGGTATCTTTCCAGGCGTGCCCGCTCCTCAGGCAGCAGCCGTCCTAATCGCTCTAACAACTCAAGCTGATGGATCTCTTCAGTCATCTTCCGATAACCGGAAACGGTATTATGGTCTGTGAACGCAACCATATCGAGGCTGCGAGCCTCAGCTTTTTCCAGGATGTCTAAATATGTTGCTTCGGGCTGCTGGAAGTCGCTCGAGGCAGGTGTGTGAATGTGCAAATCAATGGTGAACCATTGATTTGCCGCACGGGATTTTAATCGTCCCATGAAGGTGTTCTCCTATTTGATTGATCGTAGTGCGATTACCCCTGTGAGCGCAGCCAGTTGAGGAGATCCGTCGGCATATACGGTTTGAGCAAAAACCCATCCGCACCTGCTTTGATGCAGGCATCGTGGCAATCTTCGCCGGAGGTCATAATGACCTTTAAACCGTTTAATATAGATTTGCTACGAATCATTGTAAGCAAATCGAGGCCGTTAATACCCTGTAGGTGGACATCCATTAATAAGAAATCTGGATGGGTTTCCTCTAACTTCGGAATAATAAATTCAGGATCGAATTCTTCGATCAATGTGGCTTCGAATTGCTCCATCTCCAGAAAGATCTTTAGGAGTGATCTCATGGATGCATCATCTTCAACGAGGGCTACGTGTGTCATAAAGTTAATCGCTCGTGGGTAATGGTTCTTCTTGGGGAACCTGTGCCGATACAGGGTGCGGTTCGAGTGCGGAGTCTAGAACCTCATCCATGGTATCCGCTAGTATGAATTTCATTGAATTTTGAACTTCCTCAGGAAGTTCTTCAAGGTCCGGCTCATTTTCCTTTGGCAGGATAATCGTCTTTAATCCTGCCCTGTGTGCGGCAAGGATTTTCTCTTTTATTCCGCCAACCGGCAGAACCTGACCGCGGAGGGTTATTTCACCGGTCATGCCCACCTCTGGTCGGACTAACTTCCCGGTCACCAGAGAAACAAGGGCTGTTGCCATGGTTACACCCGCCGAAGGGCCATCCTTTGGTTGCGCGCCTGCAGGAACATGCAGGTGAATGTCCGATTGCTCAAATAAGCTGTCCTTCACGCCCAGTTTGGCGGTATTCGATCGAACGTACGAGAGGGCGGCTTGAGCGGACTCCTGCATTACCTTGCCTACAGAGCCTGTGGTTAAAAATCCTTTGGATCCAGGCATTTTTGTGGCTTCGATAAATAACACGTCGCCGCCGACCGGTGTCCAGGCCAGACCTGTTGCCACACCTGGGATTTCAGTTCGACGCTGGATTTCCTCAGTAGCAAAATATTTTGCCCTTCCAAGGAGTTCATGAACCATCGGCTGATCGACCACAACCCTGTCGTTTTTTCCTTCTGTGATCCGGGTCACCACCTTCCGGCAGATACTTCCAATTTCACGCTCAAGATTGCGGACGCCCGATTCGCGGGTATAACTTCGGATGATGGTCTCTATCGCTTGATCGCTGAATCCAATTTCTCCGCTGCGCAGGCTGTTTTCGCGTAACTGCCTTGGGATCAGGTACCGCCTGGCAATCTGTAATTTTTCCTGCTCAGTGTATCCAGCTAGCTGAATGATCTCCATGCGGTCCAGCAGAGGTCCGGGAATCGTATCCAACTGGTTGGCAGTTGTGATGAACATTACCTGTGATAGGTTGAACGCCACTTCGAGGTAATTATCCCGAAATTCTATGTTCTGCTCCGGGTCGAGGACTTCAAGCAGGGCTGATGCAGGGTCCCCCCTGAAGTCGAAACTCAGCTTATCAATCTCGTCCAACATAAATACTGGATTGCTGCTTTCAATCCGCCGCAACGCCTGGATAATACGACCGGGCATGGCCCCGATATAGGTACGCCGATGTCCACGGATCTCCGCCTCATCTCGTACGCCGCCAAGTGAGATGCGAATAAATTTTCGCCCCATTGCCCGGCTGATAGACATGCCAAGAGAGGTTTTTCCAACACCTGGAGGACCGATGAAACATAAAATCACGCCTTCCCGTTCTTTGCGGATTTTATCGTCCGGGTTGTCTTTTGAAAACTCCTCAAGGCGTTCCTGACGCAGTTTGCGGATGGCGAGATATTCGAGTATGCGCTCTTTGATATCCTCAAGCCCGTAATGGTCCGCATCCAGAACTTCACGAGCGTGCGCTATGTCCAGATTATCGGGTGTGATCGTCGACCAGGGTACAGAAACCAGCCAGTCCAGGTATGTGCGGATGACTCCGTATTCTGCAGCCGCAGTTGGAAGCCGCGAGAGTCTGTCAAGTTCCCGCCGCGCAATTTTCTCCGCTTCTTCGGGCATGGTGACAGCTTCAATCTTCTTCCGAAATTCTTCAACATCTGCCGCCTGTTCGTCGACTTCGCCAAGCTCACGCTGTATGGCTTTTAATTGTTCGCGCAGGAAATATTCACGTTGGACTTTATCGATCTCAGAACGGGCTTCCTTTTGAATCTTCTGACTGAGTTCAAGGACCTCGCTTTCTCTGGTTAATAGGGTAACCAGTTTGTGCAATTTCGCGCTGATAGAGTCGAATTCCAGAATTTCCTGGGCATCAGCAATTTCCATGCGCTGCAGGTTCGCTATCGAGTAAACGGTAGCCAAAGGATCCGTCAGCCCCTCAATCGAAGCAACCAGTTCCCTTGGCATCGACGGGATCATTTCGGCAATATGTGCGAATTGATCGCGAACATTGCGCGCCAATGCATCCACTTCCAGCCCCGCCTCTTCGGTTTCAGGGTATGGAAGGATGTTGGCTTTCAGGTACGGGTCAAGGGCAACATACTCCATCACTTTGAACCGCGCAATTCCCTGAACCAACAGCCGAATAGTTCCATCGGGAGCTCGAAACAGGCGGTGAATGACGGCTGCAGTTCCAATCTGGTAAAGATTTTCAGGACCAGGGTTTTCGAGCTCCAGATCTTTGGAAGCGATTAAGCCAATCATGCGGTCACCGACCGCCACATCATCTACCAACTTGATCGATCTCGGCTGACCTATGGTTAGAGGCACCCCGGTTTGCGGGTACACCACCAGTCCTCGCAGTGGCAGGATAGGCAGTGAGGGGGGTAAGGTAACCGTAGATTCTTCAATAAATTCAGGCTCCGAAGCGTTGGTTTCCTCAACCAATCCGTTATCTTCAGCAGCAGCTAATGGTTGGTAAGTGTCTCCGAAGGAATTTTCATCATTTTCCTACACCATCCACTTTTTCGATATTTGCCATATTTAAAATTTCAGTTATCATATCAAAAGTACCCGGATAAGCATGAAAGTTAGCGAATCTCTTCAAGCGTTTACCGGCAGTTTC
>CAYPJS010000129.1:0-4021 GCA_964411135.1 uncultured Anaerolinea sp. | reverse complement strand
TCCTTGCCCATCATCCACCGCTAGCGATGAAAGTGTGGGCAAGGGGAACCGGCAGCAGCGCAGTCCGGTTATTCCGGGTTATTCCCATACTCCGCACCCGGGCCGAAAAATGCTATAAACAGGATGAATCGAAGGAACCTCAGAGGACTATCCAATTAAGCAGCCCATGAACACACTTCTGGCACTATTGTTCCTGTTGATGGTGGTGATCGGAGCTAAAGAAGGCAGTCACATCCGGCAGCATTGGGACGACCGCTCTCGAATGGCGGTGGTGGTATTGATCGTTCTGGCCATCCTGTGCGTGGTGCTGCTGATTTTCATCTCCCGCATGAATGATTGATGGCTGGTAAGTTGTTGGGGGCGTACCGGGTTCGTACGCCCCTCGTTGCCGAGCCTTACCCGCCAGTCACGTCGGAATTCCTGACGGAGATTGGGCCAACCCTTGCCGGGTCAGGCAAGGACAATTCATCTTTTTTATGTCCAAAAGTTGTAAACTAAATTTATCAATTATTTCCCACTTAATCGTGAAAATTGAAAACTCTTTAGCCGTAAGGTGCCGGATCCCTGCGTATCCAAGCTGTTTTGTATTCCAGGAGGCTGAAATGATTAAGCGTTTACACCTTGCAGGTTTTTTGATCCTTGTGGCGCTGGCGGTGCTGTTCGCCCTGCCGTTTTCCCCGACCCTTGCTGCCGACCGACCAGCTACCGGGGACGATGCCGGGGCTCTGCAGGAGGAACAACCGACCCCGGATGTTCTGCCCCCAGATTCAGTCCCCAACCGCGGCGGTGAGATCGTACCAGAGGCGGAAAGATTGGAGGAGCCATCAGAACTTGCCCCCGATTCAAGCATCCAGGCTGCCTCCAGGTACGTGTTCATCTCCGCCAACACATTCACCGCCTACGATTCGACGACGGCCCACAGTTACTATAGTGCGGGCTGCATTTATCACACAGGCGGATCGGCGTGGATGGAGCATTCCCTGGAGCTGCCCGATGGAGCGGTAGTGGATCAATTGCGCTTTTACTATTTTGACAACGACCCCACCAATAACGCCAGCTTGTATTTTGCTGCTTATAACGGTGCAGGAGCTACTTCAACAATTGCCACTGTCAATTCCGCTGGTGCATTCAATGGATACTCATTTACTGACAGCGCGGTATTCAGCCGTGTCGTGGACAACTCTGCGGAGGCTTTGTCCCTGAGTATAAATTTCAATGCTGCGACCACCAATACCCTGCGGATTTGCGGGGTGCGCGTCCGCTATCAGTACTCCCCTTCAGCGGTCTTCCTGCCCGTGATTAACCGCTGAGCCGGATTCTACACGCTCTTATTCCTTCATCTTCCCGGCTGCTTCGATATAGGCCAGGCTCTGATGGCGGAAATAGGTATTGTACAGGCCGGCGTAATGCCCGCCGCGCCCCATCAGCCCGTCGTGGCTGCCCTCTTCGATGATCTTGCCGTGGTCAATGACCACGATGCGGTCGGCCGCCTTGACTGTCGACAGCCGGTGTGCGATCAGGATGCTGGTGGTGCGCTCGAGGATCAGGTTCAATGCCTGCTGGATTTGCCACTCGGTGAACGGGTCGATGCTGGCGGTCGCCTCGTCCAGCACGAAAATCGCCGGGCGCTGCACCAGGACGCGCATCAACGCCACCAGCTGGCGCTGCCCCATCGACAGGTACACACCGCGCTCGCCGGCCTGCGTTTCCAACCCGTCCGGCAGCGTGTCCAACCACTCTCCCCCGCCGATCTGCTTGGCCACGCGCTCGATCTCGTCCTTGCTCACCCCGCCCACCGCGTACTGGATATTCTCATTGACCGTACCGGAGAACAGGAACGGCGTCTGCGAAACAATTCCCAGCTGCGTGCGGTAAGATGCCAGATCGAAACTGCGCACGTCGGTATCGTCAATCAATATTCGGCCGCTCTGGAATTCGTAGAAGCGCGCCACCAGCTTGGCAATGCTGGACTTGCCCGCGCCCGTATGCCCCACCAGCGCCAGGGTCTCGCCCGGCTGAATGGTGACAGAAAAATCATCCAGCACGGGTTCGTTATCCTTGTACTGGAAGTTCACCCGCTCAAATTCCACCTTGCCCTTCAGGCGCGGCGGCTTCTCACTGCCGGTCTGGGTGACCGCCGGCTTCGCATCGATCAGAGCATAGATGCGCTCGGCAGCCGATAAACCATTCTGAATCTGCGTCCAGAAGGAGCTCAAGTTCATAATCGGGAACATGAAGCGGTCGTACGAGAGCAGGAACAGGTACCACGCCCCCACCGTCACCGCCCCCTGGGAAGCGCTCACGCCGCCAAAGTAAAGCAGCAGCCCCAGCATCCAGCCAGAGAGCATGTTCATCGCCGGGAACACGCTGGAAAGCACGATCCCGCGCCGGATATTCACACTGTACGATTTGAGATTGGCGCTCTGGAAAGAGTTGTAGATTGATTCTTCCTGGCGAAAATTCTTGGCGATGGCGATGCCGCTGACCGTTTCCTTGATGGTCTGGTTGACGTTGGCCATCGCACGCATGCCGGCCCGCGTCACCTTGCGCGCCAGGGTGCGGTAGCCGATTGCCAGCAGTGCCACCAGCGGGATGACTGCCAGCATGATGAGCGTCAGGCGCCATTCGATGTTAAACAGAACCACCGCCAGAATGCCCGCCTCGACGATCTGCGAGACCAGGTCCGTGATCAGCGTGACCAGCTGCCCGAAGTCCTGGGTGTCGGTGGTGATGCGCGATGCAATTTTGCCTGACGGGAATTCGTCATAGAAGGACAGGTCGTGGTTGGCTGCCGCCGTGAACGAGTCGGAGGCCAGCCGCAGGACGACTGCAGCCACTGCCTGCACGATCAAGCGCCGCGAAACCCAGTTGGCCACCCACACCAATACCCCCAGGAGCATGATAATGCCGCCAATTGCCAGGGCGGTCTGCGTGTCAAAGCCGGCCTTCATGCGGTCGAGCCCGCGTGAGACGACAATGGGGTTCAGCGAACTGGCACCGGCGACCACCAGGGTCAGCACAGCCGCCCAGGCCAGCTTGCCCGCGTGCGGCTTGAAGTAAGCCGCGCTGCGCCGCATCAATTCGCGGTCGGAGTATTTGCGGTCGTATTTTTCTGCGTCGAGTCCAGCGAAAAATCCCATAGGGTAGGTATTATACCGCCGAAGGCGGCGTAGGGGGTACCGTAGGGGCGGGCCCATGTGTCCGCCCAGCCGCAGGCGGCATAGGGTGCGTTTTAGCGCACCATTTATATATGTCCTCTGGGAAAACGCCACCGTTTTGTAGCTGTAGGGTGCGTACCGATTGTATACGCACCGAAAAGGTTTCACCACAGAGCCACTGAGCCCACAGAGGGTTTGTTTGGAAAACCGCCACCGTTTTGTAGGGTGCGTACCGGTTGTGTACGCATCTTCCCGCCGCACTGGTCCCCTGGCACCTGACTCTTCCCCAACCACCCCCTGACACCCTCCGCCGACCCTGTTATAATCGCCCTGAAATCAAATTTATCTAAAGGTTTGCAATCATGGATATTACCCCCACCCTGGTAGCCGAAGGGCTCGTCATCAGCCTGGATTACACCCTCACCGTCGACGGCGAGGTCATTGACTCGTCCGGCGCGCAGCCGCTCGACTATCTGCAGGGTCACAACAACATTATCCCCGGCCTCGAGCAGGCGCTGGACGGCATGGCTGTGGGCGAGACGCGCGATGTGGAAGTAGCCCCCGCCCTGGCTTACGGCGAGTACGACCCCGAGGCCGTCTACAGCCTGCCGCGCAGCCAGTTCCCGGCCAGCTTCAACCTGCACATCGGTGCCGAGCTGCGCGTGCGCGCCGATAACGGCCGCGTGATGGCCGCCCGCGTGTGCTCGCTGGATGAGGAAAATGTCAAAATCGACCTGAACCACCCGCTGGCAGGCAAGACTCTGCACTTCCGCGCCACCATTGCCGGCATCCGCCCCGCCACCGAGGACGAGCTTGCCGCCGGACGGGTTGGCGGAGCCTCCTGCAGCAGCTGCGGCTCGTCT
>CAYPJS010000128.1:0-11000 GCA_964411135.1 uncultured Anaerolinea sp. | reverse complement strand
TTCTAGAGCGGGCAACGGGATTCGAATAGCATCCCCTCAAGGGGGACCCGTGTAGATTTGGATTTCTAGAGCGGGCAACGGGATTCGAACCCGTGTATACAGCTTGGAAGGCTATCGTTCTACCACTGAACTATGCCCGCTAAATTACCCGATTATTTTACCCAGTTCCATGAGGATGGTCAAGCTTCTGACGACGCTCACCACACATAATCCTAGTTTGAAGTCGGCAAAGGGCTTGGCAGCAGCTGGGGCTCTCTGAAAAGGGACTCTCCGAAAGATTGGATAGCCTGCTGGTCTTCGTACTGGGCAAAATCACGTCCGCTGCCTTCGAAGGTCAAATGGACTTTCTCGCCATCCAACTTTGTTTGTGTAGTATCGAAGGAGGCGAATTTTAGAACCCATTTGAGCAGTTGGGCTTGATCCTGAGCCGATAACCTAATAATTCCAGGGGTAGCCCCTGATACACCTTCGCAAGCATACAGGATTAAATCCCCGCTCAGCGTGACCTTGATATTATCGCAGTGCTTCTCCGGTCCACCATTGCGCGACATCATGAGCACTGGCCGGCCTGCTGGGATACCTGAAGCGACTGCCAGAACCGGGTTTATGATCTCGGCAGTACTGCGAAATTCAAAGGTGTCTCCTTCGGCAAGCAACGTGACACGCTGGCCAAGAACTTTTACCTGAGAGCAGATTGTCTCAGGAATAGAAATTTCAAGGCAGGAATCTGCAAACCGAACCTGGTCATCGCTGGTGATTTGTATTGATTCTGGATCATAGCCAAGCATTGCAGCCAGTAGTTGACGCGATTGCAATGCAGCCATAGAGTATTCCGGTTCTTCTTGCACCTCGCGAACCTGAGTCCCGGAACTATCTGTATGAAACGTATAAATCTCATTGGCATAGGTCATTTCAACCAGGTAACCGTCCACCACAATTTGCGCACATATCTCTTCCGGTTTGCCTGCATCCAGGCATGCGTCCGACCATCGCGCGGATTCAATTATCCTGATCGTAATCTGGTCAGCCAGGACCCCCAAACGATTAGCCAGCAGAACTCGCGCCTGGATCGCCGCGGCAGGGGGTTGAATTTGACCTCCATCAAATGGTGTTGGGGTTAACTCACTTTGCGATTTGCAGGCTGTAAGCAGCAAAACAAGTGTTAAGCTCGTGATCAGGCTTAGTTTCATAACATCCTCAGCGTGGTTGACCCAATTATAACCACGGAAAGGATTCCTCTCAGCCGAATTGATGAACCCTAAAAGGAATTTGTGTTGTGGATAGCTGATTTGAATTATTGGTAATTATTGAAAATTTCCAACACAATATCGGCATAATAATAACCGCGATCGCGCGGACCATATGCACGCAAGCCCTCACGCACATCCCCGAAGCTGGAGATCAGTCCTGACAACATTCCAGCTCCATAATCGATGTTGAAATTCGGATCAAATAACTCTTCCATGGATGGACGTGAGGCGAAGCAAGGCCCGTTGATGCATGTAAATTCCGACGCGATCCCATCCCGCGGCATTACTTGAAGCAGGCCCACGGCTCCGCTGCTCGAATAGGCGTCTGGATTACCGCCAGATTCCTGCAGCATTACTGCAGCGATTAATCTCGGATCCAGACCATAATATGCGGCAGCCTGTTCAATTGGTGCGCACCACTGTCTGACATCTTCTGGATAGCTGGCAGGAATCGCGCAATCTGGCGAACCATCTTCGGTTGGATTTTGCTCGTTTTCCAATTCTGGTGTGGCCGGCAGTGGGGATGAGGATTCCTCTACTCCCGCCACAACCACGGTGTCGGGGTTGTAAAGTGCACGCGTAAGAAATACGATAATTGTCGAGGCACAAACGATCGCTGGTATGAGGAACTTCCGGATGTCACTCATTTCATCAATCTCCAAGTAAGGATATTTTGATTATAGAACAATTGTACTAATATTGCAAGGATGATTTTCGGTTGCGTGAGTTGTTATAATTAACTATCATTTTTAACGATTCCAGCTCAGGCACTGCCATAACTTATTTTTGGGGATTAAGATGACTGAACGGATAGATTGGTATTCCGACGCAATTTACTACAGGGTTGATGTCCGTGCATTCAGCGACAGCAATGCCGATGGGCAGGGTGACTTGCCTGGGCTTACCTCCAAATTGGATTACCTGGTTAGCCTGGGAATTGATTGTATCTGGGTGATGCCAATTAATCCCATTGACGGGATTTATGGCGGGCCAATCGATTATTACTCTGTCCAGCGCGAGGTTGGCACCCTGACAGAATTCGACGCGTTTATCGAGGCGGCCCATGAACGCGGTTTGCGGGTGATTCAAGACCTTGCGATTAATCACACTTCCAATCAGCATCCTTGGTTCACCGCCGGACGCTCCGATCCCCAATCGCGATTAGGTAAATATTTTGTCTGGTCGCTTGACGATCAGCTATACAAAGGCGCGAAAGTAATTTCTCCATTAAATGGGCAAAGCAACTGGCATTTAGATTCAGGAGCAAAACAATATTATTGGAGCCGTCTTTCACCGGCTCTGCCGGAATTAAATTTTGACAATTCTGAATTACGCACTGAAATCGTCAAGGTGATGCAATTTTGGTACAGCAAAGGCGTTGACGGCCTGGCGATTGGGCACATTCCATTCCTTTTTGAGCGGGAAACCACCGATTGTGAAAATCTGCCTGAAACGCACCAGTATATTAAAGCGGTACGGTCATTCATCACCCATAGTTTTCCTGGACGGATTCTGATGGGAGTAATCAACCAGCAGCCGCTTGGTATTCAAAAATACTTCGCCGAGGGAAATGAACTGCATCTCAATTTGAACACCCCTCTGACGGCTCGAATTTTCACCGCCCTGGCCGAACAGGATGGATTTATCCTTAAACGCTTCCTGGATACCTTGCCAGTACCGCCAAAGGATTGTCAATGGGTTAACCCTTTGTTAGGGTCAGAAGGTTTGCCTGTTGATTTAATTTCACCCGATCATTATGACCTTTTGAACCAGTTTTATGGACAGGTTACGCAAACCCCTGATGGTCCGCGGATTTACAAGCGGTTGACTTCCTTGTTTAAGAATGACCAGCGGCGGCTGCGCTTACTGCAGGCTCTGGTTTTCAGTATTCCTGGAACGCCTGGTATTTTTTACGGCGATGAGATCGGTTTGGGAGAAAGGCCGGATCTGGGTGGACGAAAAGGTCTGTTAACCCCAATGCAGTGGATCGAGTCAAAGACGGCTGGTTTTTCTGCCGCTGACCCTGTTCATTTTTACACTCCGCTGGTTGACAACCCAGATCTCGATTGGCGGACGATCAATGTCATTGAACAGGAATCAAACCCAGCATCTCTGCTCTATTTTATGAGGGATCTCATTCGAACCCGAAGAGATCACCCTGAGTTGGTTTGGGGGAAATTGGATTGGGTGGAAACGGATAACACAGCAGTAGTGGCATTCATCCGCCAACTCGACGAAAGAAGGTTATTCGCAATTTACAACCTGTCAGACCGGACGTCCGGTGCACGGATTCCGCGTGAAATCCGCCAGGCTCACCGTCTGGACCTTTTAGGCGGGTACTTACGGCTGCAGCCAGACCTCACAAACTTAACCTTGAAGCCCTACCAATTCGCCTGGTTTGAGTTGTAGCTCTAGCCGAGTTCTTCATCCACCGTTGAATTGTCCATCAGGCTGCTTATAGCGGCAGTGCGGGCATGAGTTACATCAATCAAAGCATTGACTGCCAGCCGGATATTTAAGCCGCGCTGACCGCCTGAAACATGGATTTGATCAAGCATCAAGGCTTCGTTGGATAGTATGACCTGAAAACCTCTATTGATCAGCGCCAGAGGGGAAATGCCCCCAGCCTGCAAGCCTGTCAATTGTTCGGCTTCGCGCTGGGTGGGTACCTTGACTTTTTTTTCGCCCAACACAGCCGCCAGCAATTTTAAATTAACTGCATGGTTACCCGGAATGACAGCCAGGATCGGTTTTCCCCCTTTTTCGCGCAGGACAACGATGGTCTTGTATACCATGGATGGCGGGACTCCCATCAAACGAGCGCTGTCCAAGGCCCCGAGCTTCTCAGCTGGAAGGATGAATGGTGTGTAGGGGATTTTTCGGGCCTCTAAAAAACGGGTAACGTTGTTTGCGACCATTGTTGACCTGTCTTTTGGTTATTGTCTGTCCCTGCCGGACGTAAATAGATCGGGTTGCTGAAGATCCACCCGCGCTGTTTTCCCATGTACCTTATGAAGGCTTCTACCCGATAAACCCCTGGCTGATTGGTGATATACGCTCCAATTTGAGTGTTCTGCCAGGTTTTAATCACCCGGCCGTCCTGGATGAGTCGAAATTCGGCTGGGATTGGCAGCCGGACCTGGAGGGTCACTGCCTCAAGAATCTCTCCTTCGTCGCCCATATTCAATACACCTTTTCGGGTCTGGGCTGTGAAGCGGAATCCACGCGTTGGAGCTGGAAGGTCATACCCGATGAAGCATCGACCCTGCTGGAGAGCCTGATATATCCGCTGGCTATCCTGTTGGTGGTTGAGCCATGTCAGCGGCTCAGGTGTGAGCACATGTGTGTTGATTGCCTGGAAATGGAAAGAATATGGAAAAATTGTCCGAACAAAAGGACCTAGCTTGATTTTCAATGCATGGGCATCGGATCCGCCAATAGCAACAACTCGTTTCCCTTCGGCCAGGAGGGATTCCCAACGCTGGAGAGCCTGTGGATGGGGATTGTGTGCGAGGGTTTCTGGCATCAACCCGTAGCGGATTGCCGAAAGCCAATCAGGCGCCATTTGCTTCATTTCACTCAAGCCATTCCATAACTCTAATCCGGTGTAGCCGCGCGCTTCCCAGTTTTCCCAGGAGATATCATCTTCATGGAAAAACGGCATGGCAGGGTCGACCGGGTGGGCGATGAAGGTTAATGCACCTGCATGCCTGACACGGTCGATGAGCTGTTGAGGATGATCGGCATATGTGGCCATCTCACGTTCGACGCCAAACACCAACAGATGGCTTTTCTGCGGTTGGCGTGCCTGGTCGTGGATTTCTTCTCCCACCAGGATCAGGAGTTTACGGCCATCCTTGCGTAAATATCCGTCCACTCCACGAACGAGCACATTGTGATCCGTAAAGATGATACAATCCAGGCCTGCATCCATCGCAGCCCGGGCTACATCAGCGTGGGTTCCTGTCCCGTCTGAATAGCGGGTATGGATGTGAAGGTTAGTGACGAATTCATACATTGACGGTTGACGATTTTCGAGTAAAAACGGTATAATGCCATCGTTCACATAAATGGAGGAACGAGCTTGACTAATTCTCTTGACATCGCACTGATTATAATCTCGATCGCTTTAGTCGCCAGCGTTATTTTCCAAAATAAAGGCGTTGGCCTGGGTGGATTGACCGGCGCGGACAGCAGCCAGGTTTTCTCTGCCCGGCGCGGTCTGGAAAAAACCATTTTTTACATCACCATCGGGCTGGCAGTTGTCTTTGTGCTCCTTACCCTCGCGACGGTGGCATTCGGATAATCAATCAGCTGACTGGCTGCAGCATTTGTTGCCGACGCTGTATATGGGGCAGCTATCCAAAACAGGCTAGCTTGCCCTTTTTCCATTTCACACTATGAAAAAATTCCGCTGGCAATTACTGATCATTTTCCTCACTGGCATCGTTGTTGGGATTCTGCTGCTTGTTGAGCAGCCAGAAAACACCCCCAACAACACCACTGAACCTGTTCAGGGCGGCTACTACACCGAAGCCCTGGTGGGGTCATTGCAGCGCTTGAACCCGTTGTTTGATACCCATAATCAAGTCGACAGAGATGTTGATCGCTTGATTTACAGCCGTCTGATGACCTTCGATGAACGTGGAAACGCAGTTCATGATTTGGTAGCTTCATCGGGTGTGTCGGCTGATGGTACGGTCTACAATTTTGAACTCAAGCCAAATGTTGTCTGGCATGACGGAGCGCCATTGACCGCCGCTGACGTTGTTTTTACTGTTGAACTGATGCGCAACGGCGGAGATTTTGTTCCCGCGGATCTGCAGGAGTTTTGGACTGACATTGAAGTAATCGGGCTGAGCGATACGTCGCTGCAATTCAGGCTCCCGGAACCTTTTGCACCGTTCCTCGATTACCTGTCATTTGGCATTCTTCCGCAGCACTTATTGAACGGAAAAACTGTTGCAGAAATCAATGAGCTGGATTTCAATATTCAACCCATCGGAAGCGGACCATATAAATTTGACCGGCTGATAGCTGAAAATGGCCAGATAGCTGGTCTGGTGCTGGTCTTAAACGAAGATTATTACGGCAATAAACCGTATATCGAGCAATTGGTATTCCGTTATTACCCTGATTCTGCAGCTGCATTACAAGCTTATAAGAACGGTCAGGTTCTGGGAATAAACCTAATTAATTCGGATGTGCTCGCGGATGCGTTAAATCAACAAAACCTGGCAGTTTACACAGGGCGCCTTCCAGAGCTCTCCATTGTGATGTTGAATCTTGAGAATGATGAGGCACCGTTTCTGGATCAGGTAAACATTCGCCGGGCTTTGTACCTGGGAATTAACCGCCAATCTATCATTGATCAAATTATTGGAGGACAGGGCATTCTTGCGGACGGTCCGATCTTCCCGGGTACCTGGGCTTTCTACGACGGCACTCCGCGGGTCGATTTTGATGCGGAACGCGCGAAACAATTGCTTGACGAGGCAGGTTTTACAATATCCACTGAAAATGCCAGCCAAAGGGTATCCACAGATGGAACAGTCCTGGCTTTCAACCTGCTTTATCCAGAGGATGAGCAGCATCGGCTGATCGCTGAAGCTATTCAAAGAGATTGGGCGAATATTGGAGTGACAGTTACCCTCGAGGCGGCAGCCTACGATGTTCTGGTTCTTGACCGGTTGACGAACCGCAACTATCAGGCTGCACTGGTGGATATGAACCTATCCCGCTATCCTGATCCGGATCCCTATCCATTCTGGGACTCAATTCAGGCCACCGGCGGTCAGAATTATTCTCAATGGGATCATAAAATCGCAAGTGAGTACCTTGAGGAAGCACGTGTTACAACTGATTTGGGTGAGCGCGCACGTCTCTACCGAAACTTCCAGGTAATCTTCGCAGATGAGCTCCCTTCTCTACCGCTCTACTACCCTGTCTACAACTATGGAGTTGACCGTTCTGTTCAGGGTGTCCGCATGGGCCCGCTGTTGGATACAAGTGATCGATTTGCCACCATTTTGAACTGGTACCTTGTGGAAGGGGCAGCACTCCCAGGCGCGACACAGTCAGAACCCTGATCTGTGATTAGGAAGTAAGGAGCCGAAAATGCAGATGATCGAAAATGACTACGCTTTCCTGCGCGCTTCGGTCTCGCAACTCGAAGATTATCTCCTATCTGACGTGCTGTATTACCCGGTTACCGCTGATGGGGGACGCCAATTAAGAGGGGATACCACTAGATTGACCCTAGGGAATCTCCTATTGAGTGTTCGCAGGCTTGAGGCTGATGCATTACCGGAAGATATCAGGAATAAAGCGGATGAAGCCATCGGTCAGGTGAACCATATCCGCAATAGATGGCAGTCAAATTGGAAGAGAAAAGCCGGCCTCGAGATCCCGAACCGGCTGCGTTTGTGGAAAAACTACCTGGAAGATTGGCGAGAAAATTCTCCTTCGGCGGCGGGTGAATACCGCTATAATGTCCGCTTAAGAGTAATCCTCGAGCTTCTATTTTCTGAAAGCGATGAATTGTTTGTTCAAGAACATGAGCTCCTGCGTTCCCTGGACAGCCGATTAAAAGCTAAAGGTACAGCCGGACAATTTATCTGGGATTCTCGCTACCAGAATGTATTTCCCACGGATCGCTACTGGTTCCTTTATCTAAAAGTCTGAGGCAAAAACTGCAAAGGGGACCCGCTCCCAGGTAAAAGGGGAGAGGCGCAGTGTGGGTTTTTAAGTTCAACTTTCGTGTTTGAAATCGACCAATTTACAAACAGGCAGGCCGTTATGGTATTCAGCGGAAAAGGTGATGACGGATCAACGGGGTGGCTTGGTAAAGGCCGCCTGCCTAAACATGACATCCGTATTGAAGCTCTTGGCAGCCTGGATGAAGCCACCGCCGCCCTTGGCTTTGCGCGCAGTTTCTTTCCTGACCTTCCAGAAGCTAGCTTGATCTTGCGCATCCAGACAGACCTTTACCACATGATGGCTGAAGTAGCCTCACCGGTTGCGACAGCCGAGAAATTCACAAGAATAAATGATCTGAAGGTAAAGGATCTTGAATCTGAGATTAAACGTCTTGAGGCGCTTGTGCAAATGCCGCGGGATTTTATTATCCCCGGTGATACTCAGGCAGAAGCTGCCCTGTCTTTGAGCCGTGCAATCGTCAGACGTGCAGAGCGGCGGGTTACAGAAATGATCAGCCGCGGGATGCTTGCTAATTCATCTCTTGTCGCCTACTTGAACCGATTATCTTCCCTTTGCTTCATACTTGAAATTTACCTCCTGCAAAAATCCGGGCAGGCATCCCTTAGATTGGCAAAAGATCAATAAATATGACAGGCACAATTATCAATGTGGTCGCCATCCTTGTGGGTGGAATTTTAGGCTTATTTTTGGGGTCGCGTCTCCCGGAACGGATTCGGCAGACTGTGGTAGCTGGATTGGGTCTATTTACCCTCGCATTTGGTTTTAAGTTATTTATTGGAACAAATAATGCTTTGACCGTGCTCGGTGCTCTTCTAATTGGCGCGCTGATCGGCGAATGGATGCAGATTGACCTCGGATTGCAGCGCCTTGGAGCCTGGTTGGAAACCCGGTTTTCCCGTATGAACAGCGGGGAACCGGACAGCCGTTTTGTACGTGGATTTGTGACCGCCTCCCTGGTCTTTTGTGTGGGACCTATGGCGATCCTTGGTGCTATCCAGGACGGGCTGGCAGGGGACTATCAGACCCTAGTGGTGAAATCAATTCTTGACGGCTTTGGGGCACTGGCTTTCGCCTCCAGTTTGGGGATCGGTGTTTTGTTTTCTGCCGGAATTGTTCTGATTTACCAGGGTGCGATATCCCTTTTAGCCGTTCAGGTCCAAAGTGTGGTTACAGATGCGATGATGGTCGAGATGAGTGCTACCGGAGGGATTCTGCTCCTGGCAATCGCATTAAGCAGCTTGCTCGAGATCAAAAAATTACGTACAGGGAATTTTTTGCCAGCCCTTTTGATTGCTCCGCTAATGGTGATCCTCATGCAGTGGCTAGGCGTTTATTAATAACAAAAATGCGCGGTCACCCGCGCATTTTTGTGTGTATATTTGACACCCATTAATTTTCGCTGAGGGCCTTTTCGATCAGAGCCGTCAGATTGCCGCTGTCAGTTTGTTCACCATTGACCACAAAAGTAGGGGTTGAGTTAATGCCCTGGCTTTGCGCATCCTGCAAATCCTGCTGCACCTTGAGCTTGTATTTGTCACCGTTGAAACAGCTGTTGAAACTGTCCATATCCAGGCCGACCTCTTGCGCGATGGCTTTCAGTAACGGAGAGGTGTATTCAACGCCGTAATTGGCGAAGATGTAATCATGGTATTCCCAGAATTTTCCCTGATCCATGGCACAGTAGGCAGCTTCAGCCGCAGTAGACGAGGTCGGGCTGATAAAGCTCATGGGCACATATGTAAAATGCACCTTGCCCGTTGAAACATAGGTGCTGATAAGACCGGGTTCGGACGAATCCCAGAAATTCCGGCAGTGAATGCAGTTAAAATCCGAATATTCAACTACGGTCACAGGTGCGTTTGGATCACCCAGGGAGGAACCATCGGCTAAATAATGGTCCCGTTCTGCAGGAGTTTTTATATTTTCTGCGCTAACGGGAAGGTTTGGCAGGATCAGAATTGCTGCGACAATTAGTGCTGCGATAGTAGCCACCCCGATCCAAATTAGGCGTGTTTGGCGTTGTTGTGCCTGCCGCTTGGCTCTAAATTCGTCGCGGCGGCTGACTTTTTTCTCGGATGATTGGGCAGGTTTGGCCATTCAGGGTCTCCTCGGTAATCCGTCAAATAAATTGTTTTATATTAAGTCATACGATATCTAACAAAATTATTTTGCCATAATCAGTCGCAATTGTCCAGATTATTTGTTAAGAGTTTGCTAAGCAAATTGTTGAAAAATAAATACCGGAAATTCTTCCCCGGTTTCACGAAAACCGGTTTTCTTATATAAATTTAACGACGCGCTGTTCGTGTTTTGAGTGTTTACCGTGATCTGCCAGAGCCGTTCGCTTTTACAGCGTTTAAATAAATCGAGCAAAATGTCACTGCCGATATGTCTCTGGGTGGCTCCTGGCTTTACTGCCAACCTTGCCAGGTGTGCAGAAAACATATTGACCGTGGATATCTGGTAGCCGACGATTTGATCCCCAAGTTCGGCAACAGTTGCCAGGGCAGCTTGTTCGAAGGATTCCTGGACCTGGAGGCGCGAGTTTTGCCAGATCGGTTCAAATGCCCCCTGATCAATTTCGGCCACTGCGTCCAAATCATCGACATCCATCAACCGAATAAACAGGTCGGGATTGGCTTGGTATTCTTTCTCTTCAGCGCGAATCTCCCGTTCCAGCCCCACGATATTTTGGTAATGTTCAAAACCGGAATGACGCAGTAATGCCAGATACCAATCACTGAGGACCAATGAAGGGATTATTGTTTCAGGTTGAGTACCGAGATCTTCAAGACATTTTTCAAACAAAGCATCCCAATACTCAATTGGATTGACAAGTGGTGAACAGGCAAACACTCGGACCCAGGCAACTCTTGGCGGATCCGGCGGGAGGGCTAGAGCAGCAACAATTCTCTGCTCGCTCTCCACCAGCCAAAAGGGTTGACTTCCTAGCCAATCAATGGGGGGATGCCAGTCCAGGTGCCTGTGCATGCGAGGAGTCGAGGCAAAGAACCCGGATAGCTTTGAAAG
>CAYPJS010000127.1:0-65519 GCA_964411135.1 uncultured Anaerolinea sp. | reverse complement strand
GTTGCCTATCGCAACAAAATGGATCTCAGCGTTGAAATTGCGGTTTCGTCCAGTTTGCAAATCGCTCTTTTTGTGGCACCGTTATTGGTTTTCATCAGCCTGGCAATGGGGAACCCCTTAACCCTGGTATTTAATATTTTTGAATTAATCGCCCTTACCGCCTCGATCCTGATTACCGCCCTGGTTGCAATGGATGGAGAATCGAACTGGCTTGAAGGAGCCGCACTCCTTGCCGTTTATTTGATTTTGGCGATCTCCTTTTTCTTGCTTCCAACCATCGGCTAGTCATGAATGCGCGAAGAAATACACCAAGATATTCTTTGTGGATTATTCCCGCTGCCATCCTGATTGGGGCTATCCTTTTCGGAATTTTTGTGCTCACAGCCAATCTGATGAAGCCGGCCCAGGCTTCTATTCAGCAATCGACTGCCGTTTTGACTTTGATCCATGCGCCTACCTCCACACCACTTTTATTAATGACTCCGGGAACAAACCCAACAGAAACACCAGATTCCTCGGGATTAACAATAGGCGGGATTGGAGTCGGGATTTATGTCCAGATATCGGGGACGGATGGGACCGGATTACGTCTGCGGAAAGAGCCAGGGATAGAAAGCGAGATTCTATTTATTGGCTACGATGCGGAAGTCTTTAAGGTGACGGATGGCCCGCGGGAATTGGATGGTTACGTTTGGTGGTACCTTACCGCACCCTATGATGAGAGCCGCAGCGGATGGGCAGCCGCAAATTACCTGACAATAATTGACCTTGAGCCTTGAGGATAACCCGACCTATGAATGAATCCGAAAATCCTGTTTCGATCTCTGCCGACCGCAAATCACGGCAGCTGACAGTAATCTGGGCCGATAAGCATAAAAGCCTTATCCCTTTTGGGCTGCTGCGAAAAGCATGTCCGTGCGCCAGCTGCCGGGGCGGGCATGAATTTATGAGTTCTGAACCCGATCCGGCGATTTTTGAGCGCGAGGAATATCCTGAAGGTCCTGATAACCGCATGGCGAACATCCAGGGGGTGGGAAGTTATGCACTGGGAATCGAGTGGGAAGACGGGCATAACGCTGGGATTTACAACTGGCATTACCTGCGAGCGCTTTGCCCCTGTGATATTTGCCGGGCAGGAAAATAAAAAAATCCTCTGGCAGTATTGTCAGAGGATTGTCGAATTGCTTTTTAAAACTTAAATTCTTATAAATCGTAATACATTTGGATTTCAAACGGATGTGGATGGGTTTGTACTTGCATTTCCTCATTACGTTTGGCTTTGATCCAATCAATAATCATGTTTTGCTCGAAAACACCACCTGCTGTAAGGAATTGGTGGTCAGCTTCCAACGCATTTAATGCGGCACCTAAGGAAGTCGGCAAACCGACGATAGACGCACGCTTTTCCGCAGGCCAGGAAAAAATGTCTTCGTCAATTGGGCCGAATCCTGCCTTTGTAGGGTCAACTTTGCGCTGAATACCATCGATGCCAGCCATTAACATAGCGGCCTGTGCCAGATATGGGTTGCAAGTGGCATCCGGAGGGCGGAATTCAAAACGCACTTTTTCGGGTTCTGTGGCATATTTTGGCACCCGGATGGCTGCAGACCGATTGCCAGATGAGAAGAAACAGTTTACAGGAGCCTCATACCCAGGCACCAACCGGCGATACGAGTTCGTGCTCGGGTTTGACAGCCCGAGGATTGCCGGTGCGTGGCTGAGCAATCCTCCAATGTAATACAGGGCAGTCTGACTTAATAGATTCGGTCCTTGCGAGTCATAGAAGGCATTTTTTCCGTTTTTACGAAGCAGTTGATGAAAATGCATTCCGCTACCGGCTTCTCCGTAGAGCGGTTTGGGCAGGAAAGTGACCGTCTGACCGGACTCAACGGCAACCATCCGGGTTACATACTTGATCATCATCGCGGCATCGGCGGCTGCTAATAAACCCATCAATGGTGTCTCGATTTCGCATTGACCTGGTCCGCCAACCTCATGATGATGATACTTGACAGGAATTCCTATGTCCTCCAATACTTCGACCATGTCTGAGCGAAGGTTAAAGAGTTGATCGCGAGGCGGACTGGCATGGTAGCCGCCGTGTATGGAGTTGTAGTAGCCATGACCTCCATCGGCGCAATTCCAATTTGCCTCATCCGATTCCACCTGGTAGCGAGAGACATTGATGCCGTTCTCGAACTCAACCTTATTAAAAACATAAAATTCAAACTCTGGTCCCCATACCGACTCATCCGCTATACCGCTGTCAATCAAGTACTTTTCGGCTCGGCGGGCAATTTCACGCGGGTCGCGAAAGAAAATCTTTTTAGTGTCCGCTTCATGAATATTGCTGAGAAACGCTAGGGTTGGCGAATCCCAAAAAGGATCCATAAACCCAGTTGCCAGATCGGGAATTAGAATCATATCCCCGGACTTAACACTTTTAAATCCTACTGAGGACCCGTCAAAACCGACCCCGGAAATCATTAATTCCGGGGTAAACTCGCGTGCCGAAATTGTGACATGGTGCCACCGCCCCCATACATCGCTGAATTTCAAGTCGATCATGCGTACCTGTTCCTTCCGCACGAATTCAGCGGCTTCAGCAAACGATTTAAACATAAGCTCTCCTTTTAGACGGAATAGAAAGAGATTATTTCTTGTTTTTTCGTCCAAGCAGCACGCCCGCGACGCCTAACACCGCTGCGGCAGCTCCGATTGCTACGCCTGCCTGCACGACTGTTTTGGGTTCTACACCAGGCATTACTACCTGACCATCGCCGTAATTCTTAAATAGCTGGCCCCATGGAGTTTGCAAGGCAGATTCCACACGTTTTCGACCTATAAATGGGTACCAGTAAACATTATGATAAAAATTACTGGCAAAATAGCTCCAGGGTACGATTGGGCTCTGCAGTAAAGGCTTCTCCAGCGGTTTTAATGGACCGTGATAGATCATTTTCTGCCCGCGGGAAGCAAAAGTGTCTTCTTGAACAAAATGCCAGGGTTCTTCCTGGTTAATGTCGTACCCGACGATTTCAATCTGGCTCGGATCGCCGATACCAAGGTCCATTTCATGGGCAAGCCGAATAAATTTAATCGAAAGCGGGTCAAAACCCTGAAGTTTGGCTGAAACGGCATCGATGGCAACCTGGTCAGCAGAAGCAAGCAAAATATTTTTCTCATGCCAACGCATGGCTCTCGGACCCGGACCATCACCGGCGAAAGTGCCGTCCATGACAGCGAATATTCCCGGGTGAATTTCCTGCTGGATGCTGAGCAAATCAACCAGAGTCTCATGAATCACACTGTGGGTCCAATGCCGATTGCGGTGCAGCAGCCCCCCAAAGGCGTTCTTCATTGCTCCGGTTATAGTGGTAAAAACATGGGTTTTTACGGTCGGTAAGTGCACAATATTCTTGCCGACCAGAACCTTGGGTATGAACACCCCCTCGGGAAAAACCTTGTCCAGCACCAGGAATGGTTTCTTCGGTTTGTACTCGACCCACTCGAACTGTTCCTCATAAAGATAGGTGCAGGGAACATTGTGTTTATCTGTTACAAACTTGTGTTTATTATTTGCTTCTCCAACGCTTGTGTCGACCACAACTGTGTCGTTGTGGATCCCGAGCAAGTCGTCATACCCCAAATTTTTAAGGGTCTGAATAGTGCCTTCCAACTGCCAGGGTGTGGAGGAGCAAGCGGGGTACCAGGTCTGCCAGGAGATATTTATCTTCAACCCGGTAGCAACATTTTTTGGCAGAGACTGTTCTACCCCTGCCATCACCATTAGTTTCTGAATATCTTCCAAAACAGTCTCTGGAGAGGTCTTCAGGACTGCAACTTTTCCCTTGCCAGGATAATTTGCCATTGAGAATTCCTTTGGTTATTAATTGGTTTTGAAACAAGCATAAACCAGGATCACCATTATTCTACACGAGAGCCCAGAGCAAGTCCAGTTACGATGCTGAAAGGTAATGGGTGGGCAGTCTACGGTATTGTAATTAAGGTGGTCAAATTAGTGTAGAACCACTATAATCTAGAATAGCCAGCTGGCTGGTCAATTAGAATTTGTTAATCCATCTGGAGACTCTTTCATCCGGAGGAACAACTGGAAACACAACGCATTACTCAGGATTTCAGCAGCACAGATCCTATCAAACAACTGGTTCCTGGTGCCGTTCTGGTAGGGCGGTATTTGATTCAGGATGTGATCGGAATTGGCGGAATGGGCTCAGTCTATCGTGCCCGGGATATGCATTTCCCCAATGTTGTGAAACTGGTGGCGGTCAAAGAAATGATCAACCAGGGTCGCGACCCGGTTGTCAGGCAAACCATTATCAAAAATTTTGAACGGGAAGCCAATATTCTGGTTACCCTGAACCATTTTTCCATTCCAAAGATTTTTGATTATTTCTCCCACGAGGAACGCTCTTACCTTGTTTTGGAGTATGTGCACGGGAAGGATCTCGAGGCTATCCTACGAGAAACATCAGGCATGCTGGCTGAAGACCAGGTGATCGGATGGGCAATCGAGATTTGCGACGTGCTTGAGTATCTTCACAGTCACAAGCCTGAACCGATCGTCTTCCGTGATATGAAGCCTTCCAATATTATGATCAATCATCAAGGTCATGTTGTTCTGGTTGATTTTGGCATTGCGAAAACCTTCCAGACCGGCCAAAAGGGGACCATGATTGGCACCGAGGGCTATTCACCCCCTGAGCAGTACCGGGGTGACGCCACCATGCGAGCGGATATTTATTCGCTGGGTGCCACCCTCCATCATCTGCTTACAAAACGCGATCCTCGCCTGGAGCCGCCTTTTTCATTCGCTGAGCGCCCGATTCGAAGTCTAAACCCGGCAGTTTCCATTGAGCTGGAGTCTGTAGTGCAAACAGCATTGCAGTATAACCCGGAGGAACGTTTCCCGGACGCTGCCGAGATGAAGAAAGCCCTGTTGGCGGCTGCCAAAAAGACCGGAGCACTTGAACGCATTAAGGTGCCCAATGTTTCAATAGACCAGATGATCAAGCCACTGTGGGTGTTCCGCTGTGAGGATGAGGTACGCGGATCTCCTACCTACGACCTTGGAAATATTTTTATTGGCTCCTATGACAATAACCTTTACTGCCTGGATGGTGCTTTGGGTGAGTTCCGGTGGAAGTTTCCAACGGATGGCGGGATCGTCACCAGACCTTTCGTTTCCAATGACCTGGTCTTCACAGGCTCTGAGGATGGGCGGATTTATGCGGTTTCAGCCAGCTCTGGCAGATTAGCCTGGAGTCATCAAGTTGATAAACCGATTCGTTCATCCCCATGGATTGTAGATGGGTCGGTTTTCTTCGGCTCAGATGACGGGTATTTGCACGCAATCAATATTATTTCTACACGACGTGAATTCCGTTTCGATGCTGGAGTTGCTGTTCGATCTTCCCCTGCCATGTCGAATGAGTTTATTTACTTTGGAAATGAGGATGGAGACCTGTACTGCATCGATTATCATGGACAAATGAAGTGGCGCTTCAAAGCTAAACGCGCCATTACATCCAGCCCATTGGTGTCAAGCGGTGTGGTTTATGTTCCTTCTTTGGACGCAACTTTGTATGCACTTGACGCAAAAAGCGGCTGGGTTATCTGGCGTTTCCGGATGCTCAAGGGTTCTGTATCCACGCCCTGCCGGTTTGAAAATATGATTTATTTTGGATCCGCGGATGGAAATATTTATTGCGTGGATGCAAACAGCGGCAAAGAAGTTTGGAAGTACGAAACAAACCATCAGGTGAGCGGATCGCCGGTCATTTATAAAGATGCTGTTTATTGTGGTTCCGCCGATGGAAACATGTATTCACTTGAGTTGAAAAATGGCAAGCTGCGCTGGAAATTCGTTACAGGCGGACCGATCACCTCTACGCCGGTAGTGGTTAATGACCTGGTCTATTTTGGATCCGCCGATCATATGGTGTATGCGTTAATGGCCTGACAGCAATTATTCCGAATTCCCCGGAGGGTGTGTGTTTGACATATTGAGCAAGATTTTTAAGAAACGGCAATCGGAGCAGCCTTCATTAGCCGTGAAAACTGCGCCTTTAAACGCAGAAGAAATTCAATCGGTTACAGCTTCCGTCGTTTCATTAAACCCCCCTCAATTTCTGGTAGGTACAGGTCAGTCAGTAGGACTGCAGCGTGACCATAATGAGGATACGTT
Source organism: uncultured Anaerolinea sp. (assembly GCA_964411135.1). Classification (GTDB taxonomy): domain Bacteria; phylum Chloroflexota; class Anaerolineae; order Anaerolineales; family Anaerolineaceae; genus Bellilinea. Next base: position 59,311 of record CAYPJS010000127.1, on the reverse strand, counting down.
ATTTGCGCTTAATTCAACCCTGGCTGACGGAGCGAATGAAACGCAATTTGGGCTGTTTCTGGTTGCGGACGGAATGGGAGGCTATGAATATGGGGAAGTAGCCAGCAGCATTGCAGCGCAGGCTGCCAGTAATACTATCCTCTCGCAAATTTTCCTGCCGCATATCAACCCGGAGGGACAACTTCCTCAGGAAAGCCTTCAGGAGATTATCGAAACAAGTATTGCAAATGCTCAGCATTTGGTTAAATTGCGCGCGCCTGGTGGAGGGACCACCCTTACGGCTGCACTAATCATTGGGGATCAGGTGACGATTGCCCACGTGGGTGATAGCCGAGCATACTTCCTTCACCCGGATGGACGGATTCAACTCTTGACCCATGATCATTCTTTGGTACACCGCCTGGTCGAGCTTGGTCAGATCACCGAGGAGGAAGCCCTCACTCACCCTAACCGGAACGTGTTGTACCGGGCTCTTGGGCAGCCTGAGCCCTTCAAACCGGATATTAATACCTATCAAATGCCGCATCCTGGAGCCCTGTTGATTTGCAGCGATGGGTTGTGGGGGTGCATTACTGACCCGGAAATCTATCAAATCGTCAAAAGCGCAAAAAATCCCTCCATTGCCTGCAAAAATCTAGTGGATGCAGCCAATGGTACTGGTGGTCCAGATAACATCAGTGTGATTCTGGTTCAGTACCTTTAAGGTCTACTGGAGAGAATGGACTATTACAATTTACTTAACCTTCCCTTCGATGCGACAGCGGATGAATTACGCGAAGCTTATTTTTCTGCTGCGCGAAAATACCATCCGGATGCCGCTGGCGGGTTAAGTACTGAAAAACAGTTCATCAACATTCAGCAGGCATACGAGGTTCTCTCCAACCCATCGAAGCGAAAAGCTTACGATAGTTCTCTCCCCCCAGCGGTCAAGGAAAAACCATCACTTTCAATCAGTGCAACATACAGCTCAGAGGCGTTGCAGAAGAGTAACGATCCACAGCTTATCTATGTTTTATTGACGCTGGAAACGGAAGTCACACACGATCCGGTTAACCGCCCGCCGATTCACCTGAATATTATCCTGGATAAATCAACATCAATGCGCGGCGAGCGCATGGAAATGGTTCAAAAAAACCTGATCCAATTATTTCGCTGGTTGAAGCCAGACGATATTATCTCGGTTGTAGCATTCAGCGATCGAGCTGAGGTGGTGTTACCGCCGGTTGCGCTAAAAGACGCCAATCAGGTTGAAGCGAAATTGATGGGCCTGTACCCCAATGGCGCGACTGAGATTTATCAGGGGTTAGAGCTTGGTTTCGATGTTTTCAAACGCTTTGCTGGTAGAAGTGATCTTACAAAACACCTAATATTAATCACCGATGGACACACTTACGGCGATGAAGAAAAATGTTACCATTTGGCCGAAATTGCTAATCAGGAGGGGGTAATATTTAATACCCTCGGCATCGGCGACGAATGGAATGATAAGTTTCTCGACAAACTTTCCGCCTTAAGCGGTGGGAACGCGTTATTTATCCGAAATGACCGCGACCTGATGCATTTTGTTGAACAAAAAATACAATCGATAACTCAAAAATACGCTCGCAAGTCAGAGCTGCATCTGGACCTTTCTGAAAATGTAAATTTGAGGTACGCCTTCCGCAGCCAGCCAGATATCGGTCCGCTGGAATTATCCTGGCCAATTCAAATTGGAACCGTGGACTATAGTCGAAAAACCAGTGTTATATTAGAATTTGAAGTCAATCGTGCGGCGGAATTGTCCAATGCTCAGATTGGATCGGGAAAACTGATATTCGATATCCCGTCCAAACCGATCCCAACCGAAAGGCACTTTATTGAGTTATCCTTACCGGTACGTGAAACCAGGGGTGTAGAACGGGCCCCAGCGGTGATTATTAATGCTATGGCGAGGATTTCGCTTTATCGGATGCAGGAAAAAGCGAATGAGGAGGTAAGAGCAGGCAATATCGATCTTGCCACGCAGCATCTGCAATTACTTGCCTCCCGGCTTATGGCGCGCGGTGAAATTGAGTTGGCAGGAGCGGCCATGTCTGAGGCTGAAAACCTGTTGGATAAAGGAAAATTTTCCAGAGATGGAGAAAAAATTATCAAGTATGGCACACGTTCGCTTATCACGCCGACCGGGATTGATATGAGTAAAAATGATTAAATGTCCTAGCTGCCAACACCAGGAATTACCAGGCGCATTGTTTTGCAGCGAGTGCGGCGCCCAACTCGTGGCTGCAGAAACGCTCACTTCACCCCTGTCAAGTCAGTCTAGCGCATTTCTGGAAAGCACTGATGGTGCCCAGAATGGCGTTGATTTGATCGGAGGGCGACAGGTTGGCAATCCTCGAGATACCGTGATTACACTTACAATTATGGACGCGAATACTTCTATCCAACTTTCCGGGCGTACCGAATACAGCCTGGGGAGAGTGGCAAAAGGGCAGCCGATTCTGCCAGACTTTGACCTGACAGAATATGATGCATTCTCCAAGGGGGTCTCCCGGTTGCATGCTGCCATTAAGGTTGGATTGAAGAGAATCGTAATCATGGACCTACGATCGGCGAATGGGACGCGCGTGAACGGTCAGAAAATTCTGCCTAACGTTGAATACCCGCTTAAACACGGCGATGTTATTGCCCTTGGAAAATTAAAAATGCAGATTTTTTTAAATGAGAATAGTGGATGAGATAAAGCCATGCCAAGCGTGATTGTTCATTTTCTTAATGAAGACCCAATTGTTGGCGAGATTGATACTATCCCAAATCCTGCTGACACGCTGGTTTCAATCAAAAACCCGCGGCGAAAAGACGGCAAGGATATCCCTTTCCTTGAACCGAATGTGAATATCGTTCTTTGGCCTTTGGCCAGGGTCAGTTTTATTGAAGTTATTTCATCGGGGTCGGAAGAAGAGATTATTTCATTTGTCAGGGAGTGATTTCGGGTGGATGATACTTTTAAGAATCGTGTAATCCTTGTGGTCGATGATGAAGAGCGGATGGCGCGCTTTGTTCGCTTAAATCTCGAGCATGACGGCTTTCAGGTCGTTGAGGCATATCGGGGGTTAGACGCGATCCACAAATTGCGTGACTCCATGCCGGATGTGGTTTTACTGGATGTGATGATGCCAGACCTGGATGGATTCGAAGTCTTAAAGCTGATCCGAGAAGTCAGTCAAGTACCGGTTATCATGCTTACTGCCAAAGGCGAAGAAGATGACCGGGTAAAGGGTCTGGAATTGGGGGCTGATGACTACATCACCAAACCATTTAGTCCCCGCGAACTGGTTAGCCGAGTGCGAGCGGTTCTTCGCCGGACTGAAGCATCCGGTATTACGTCCCGTGAAGTTTACGAGGTTGACGAGAACTTGAAGATGGACTTTAGCCGGCGCGAGATTTGGGTCGGCGGTAAGTTGGTTAAATTACGTCCAACAGAATACCGGCTGTTGTACCACCTTGTTCAAAATGCCGGTTGGGTAATGACCTATGACCAGCTGCTTTCAAAAGTTTGGGGTTACGAATACCGAGATGAGCCCCATTATGTTCGCCTTTATGTAAATTACTTGCGTCAAAAAATCGAAAAAGATCCAGCAGAACCCCGATACATCCTGACGGAGCGTGGGGTGGGCTATCGTTTTATCGATTTTGGTCGTGCGAAACCAGATGAACAATAACGGATGCAACTTTTAGTTGGCGATTGCATCTAAGGTCTTGAAAGAACTAGAAATCATAATTATTTGGATTTTTGAAGGAGATGAGAATGACAAACACCCCCGTTCATGTTACTGATGCCGAATTTGAAAAATCGGTTTTACAATCAACTGTTCCGGTAATTGTCGATTTTTGGGCACCCTGGTGCGGTCCATGCAAGATGGTTGCTCCGACTCTTGATAAATTGGCTTCAGAATATGCCGGTAAGGTGCTGGTTGCCAAGGTTAATACCGACGAAAACCCGGATTGGGCAACACGCTTCGGTGTGCAGGGGATCCCGACCATGCTGTTTATTGCCAACGGTAAATTGGTACATCGTCAGGTTGGCGCGCTTCCCGAAGGGATGCTGAGGGATATCGTCAAAGAGTTCCTTGAGGTGGTTGAATCCATCTCGCTTAACTGAAGTGTGATTAATAAATTAAAAAACCAGTCGAAAGACTGGTTTTTTTGTTTCCAAGTCAAACCCTATTCTGCCATTCTTACAATATTGGCTCCCAGCGAAGCCAGCTTGGCATCCACCCGTTCGTATCCACGGTCGATTTGACCGATGTTGCGGATAACAGATTTACCATTTGCTGAAAGGGCAGCCAGGACTAAGGCCATGCCCGCACGAATATCGGGGCTTTCCATTTTTTCGCCATAAAAACGGGTCGGCCCATTGATAATGCAGCGATGCGGGTCGCATAAAACAATCTGCGCACCCATACCCACCAACTTATCGGTGAAGAACATTCGGCTGGGATACATCCAATCATGGAAGAGCACCGTCCCTTTGGACTGGGTGGCAACCACAAGGGCAATACTCATCAGATCAGTCGGGAAAGCTGGCCAGGGCATCACACTGATTTCCGGTATGGCTCCTCCAAGGTCCGATTCGATCGTCAACCGCTGTTCGGACGGCACCTGGATATCATCTCCGCAAGCCTCCCAATGCACTCCCAATCGCCCAAAGACCAGGCGGATCATGTCCAGGTACTGGTTGCCAGCGTTCTTAATCGTAATTTCCCCTCGGGTAACAACAGCCGCACCGACAAAGCTGATCACTTCAAGATAATCAGGTCCGATGGTAAATTCTGTGCCATGTAATTTATCCACACCGTTAATATTTAAGGTATTTGAACCGATATTAGAGATATCCGCGCCCATTTTATTAAGCAAATGGCACAATTCCTGGATGTGAGGTTCAGATGCAGCGTTCCTGATGATGCTGTGACCTTTTGCCAGGGAACATGCCATGATAGCGTTTTCTGTTGCAGTAACACTGGCTTCATCCAGCAGGATCTCAGCGCCGATCAATCCGTTTGATTTAAAATGAAAGGCGCGATCGTAGCTGACAATGGTTCCAAGTTTTTCCAGGGCAAGGAGGTGGGTATCGACACGGCGCCTCCCAATCACATCACCGCCAGGTGGGGGCAAATGCAGTTCTCCTCCGCGTGCCGCCATAGGTCCAGCGATCAAAATGGACGCACGGATCCTTCTGGTGATATCCGGATCAAGGTCAGCCGGGCGTACATTTTTGGCTTCGATTTTCCAGACATGAGGTTCTAAGTCGGTGATCACGACCCCCATGCTTTCGAACAACTTGCGCATCGTCTGCACGTCCAAAATATCAGGAACATTTTTAAGGATCACCGGTTCATCCGTCAGGAGGCAGGCAGCCAGTAAGGGAAGCGCCGCGTTCTTGTTACCCGCAGGTGTTACTTCGCCCTTCAGGGGGATCCCACCTTCGATGATAAACTTTTCCACATCCACCTCCACTGATTTTGATAGTATTATAGCTTCTAAAAAGGAATAAGCCAATTTGACCAGTCAGATTTTGGCGGACTCAAGATGATGGATATAAATTCAGAGCAGAAGACAAACAAACAAACAAACACGTCGAAAGCCGTTCTTCTTCTGCACGGGTTGGGAGTATATGGACAGTCCTGGGGGTACCAACGCCAGGCTCTGACAGATTTGGGGTATCAGGTTGTTACGCCTGATTTGCCAGGATTTGGTCGTACGCCGCCCATGGAAGGCCGCTGGACCGTAGAGAAAGCCGCTCAGTTCGCTTTAGGTGAAATGGATCGTGCAGGACATGAAAATTTCGTTGTTGCTGGCTTATCGATGGGTGGAGTTGTTGCCCTCGAAATTGCTTTGTGCCATACTCAAAGAATCCGTGGACTGGTTTTGATTAACACTTTTTCTGCATTACGGCCCGGCAGCCTGTCTGAGGTGGTTTATTTTTTGAAGCGTGGGCTGCGTGCTTACATCGCGAGCCCGGCAAAGCAGGCAGAATTGGTCGCCCAACGAATTTTTCCGAATCCAATCCATGCCGAATGGCGCGAAATGTTAGTCCAGTCCATTCGCGAGTCGGATCCAAATGTATATCGGCAGGCGATGGTTGCCTTAGCGCGTTTCAATGCAAATGACAAGTTGTCGAAAATAAATATCCCGACGATGGTCATCACCGGTGATGAAGATTCAACCATCCCACCAAAGGTCCAGGGAAGAATGGCAAAGAAAATCCCGGGTTCCGTCCAATACCTGGTACACGGTGCGAATCACGGCGTTATCGTCGATCATTACCAGGAAGTAAATCAGCTGTTGATTGATTTCCTTGAACGGATTTATCCAAGTTGATGTTTGAATTCATCTTGATCAGTGACTGGAAGCCTGCAAATAAAGCTCTGGCAAACATAAGCCGTGGGAAGGTTGTGAATGAGGGGACGATCCAGGAGCAGTGCAGGTGATCCTTCAGCGAGCGGCAGGCATGCTCGAGCTAAATAAGTGGCAGGTCGGTATGTTTTCAATCCAACATCGACCAGGGAATTAATCTGATTTTCGGTATGGGTTTTATCCCACACGATCGCAATTTGCAGCGGAGGGTTAACAGCCAGGTCGAGGGCTGCCAGCCACCCCCCAAAGGCAGATGGATATTGAGACAATCCTTCCTGAACTATTACCAGGGACCGCTCAGCTATCCGCGTATAATGGTCGCTCCCCAGGAATGCCGAGCAAGATAGCAACGCTCTGACTGCCAGCGCACCTCCACTCGGTGTGGCATTATCCTGGGCATCTTTTGGCCGGAATGGGATGTCAACCATGCTTTGGTCTGTATCGAAGAAGCCGCCCTCGGGATCACTAAAATTCGTTACCATCTTGTCAGCCAGGTTAATCGCAACCTTGTACCACTTTAAATTTCCATCGGCTTGATAGAGAGCGAGCAATCCAAGGATCAGAGCTGCATAATCTTCAAGGAAACCCGGGATTTGACTGCGGGTGTCCTTCCAGGCCCGGAATAAATGTTCCCCATCCCACAAGTTCTCCAATAAGAAATTAGCGCAATTCTGGGCTGCCTCAAGATAATCTGCACGCTCCAGGTAGCGGCCCGCTTCTGCTAATGCTGTAATCGAAAAACCATTCCAGGAGGTCAGTATCTTCTCATCTGTCGCTGGGCGAGCCTTCGATTTCCGAACTCCCGCGAGCTGAAGGAGAATCTGGTTCAGATTTTGACTGTATTCAGCTAATGGAAGACCTAGATCCAGCGCGATTCGTTCAGAGCTTTTTTTCTTGGTCAGGAGGATACGATTATTAAAGTTTCCCTGGGCTGGCAAATCGAAGGTCGCATCAATAATTTGCTGTTTTACCTGCGTATCAGCGGCATGATGTATTTCTTCCAGGCTGAACGCGTAGTAGTAGCCTTCTCCATCCGGCGAATCTGCGTCTAAACTGGCAAAAAACCCTCCCAATGGGTGGCGCATTTCACGCAGCATGTAATCCAGAGTGCTCTGGCAGGTTTGTCGATATTGTTCCCTGCCTGATTGCAGGTATGCGTGCAGGTAACAGCCCGCCAATTGGGCGTTGTCATACAACATCTTTTCAAAATGTGGAACGAGCCAGCCCGTATCTGTACTGTAACGGTGGAACCCGCCTCCGACAATATCAAACATACCTCCGCGGCTCATGGCATCCAATGCATGAAGGGCAGCCTGCATCGCTTCCTGGTTCCCCATGATTCCCTGTTGCAGTAGAACTTCGATTAGCATGGGCTGTGGGAATTTGGGTGCACGTCCCCAGCCGCCGTACGCCCAATCATAAGTAGATAACAGTTCGGCAATGGCTTCGGTCAAAACCTTCGGTTCGAGTTTTTGCTGGTGATCTTCTCGGGAGAGAGCGTTATTTTGGATTGTTTCAAGAATGTGGGACGCTGAATGCACAACCTGGTCGCGTTCGTTGTTCCAGGCAGCTTGTACCGCACGGATGACCTCTTTGAATGCGGGCATTCCATAACGCGGTTCAGGCGGAAAGTAAGTACCACCATAAAAAGGTTTGAGGTCTGGTGTCAAGAAAACGCTCATCGGCCAACCGCCAGAACGCGTCATTGCCACCACAGCAGCCATATAGATACTGTCGATATCCGGGCGTTCCTCACGGTCCACCTTAATGTTGATAAAATATAAATTTAAGAAATCTGCGATTTCAGGATCTTCGAACGACTCATGGGCCATGACATGGCACCAATGACAGGCTGCGTAGCCAATGCTTAAAAAAATTGGTTTTCCCTCTACGCGGGCACGATTTAAGGCTTCGGATCCCCATGGATACCAATCGACCGGATTTTCAGCGTGCTGCAGTAAATACGGCGAGATTTCCTTTGAGAGGTGGTTCGACATCCTGTAGATCCTCCGGGCATCTAGCTTGCATGCGATTCAGATGGAGAAATTAATCCGCAGCAACTGTCTCGCTAGCGCATAAACGGCATCCGCGTTTTTCGGCGGCAACGATAGCCTGATCGCTGCTCCAAAAAACGTTCTCCTCGCCGATTTCCATCAATAAACCGCTCCGCTCCAGCATCTTTCTGACGTTTGAGTGTACACCAGTAAGCATCAAGGTCCCGCTGCGCTCTCGTAGATTTTCGTACAGCCGATAGATCGCTTCGATACCTGCCGTATCGATTAATGGCATACCACGCATGGACAGGATAATTACGGCTGTATTATTCAAGGTGCTTAGAGATTCGTTAAAAATACCGGTCGCAGCAAAAAAGAGAGGACCTGTAACAAAAGCTACCTTGACATGAGGGCATTTTCCATCGAGTTCAAACCCTTTTTCGCGCAGCTTTCCTGCGTCCACATCAACAACTTCTACTTCCAGGTTGGCGATCCGATTCAGGAAGACTGCGCCAACTACAAAGGAACCGATCAGAATCGCCTGGGTCAGGTCGAGCGTAATAGTGGCTATCATTGTAATCGAAAAGGCAAGGATATCCGTTTTGAAGCGTTTCTTCAGCATGAAGCGCATGGCTGACCATTCATTCATGCGCCAGGCGGTCATTATCAATACGCCAGCCAGTGCAGAGAGGGGAATGCGGGCCATCACCGGTGCAAGAAAAAACATGGAAATTAAGAGGCCAATTGAGCTGATGATACTCACCAGACGGGTTTGACCGCCGGCTTTGATACCCACGCTGGTACGCGCAATGGCTGCTGTGGCAGGGACACCGCCAAAAAATGGAATTAGCATATTGCCCAGTCCCTGACCAATCAGTTCTTGATTCGCCTGAAGGCGGACCCCGGTCATATTGGCTGCAACAGCTCCACACAGCAAAGATTCAACAGCTCCCAACGCCGTGATGGTCAGTGCAGGGGTAATGAATTCAGGCAGGGTTGTCCAATCGAACTGCATCAGGTTCAAGCGTTCAGCCAGAAGCACCGTTTGAGGAATTTCGCCAATTTGAGGTACCTGCCAGCCCAATCCTATGGTTACCGCGGTCGCGACGATAATTCCAAGGAGGGATGCCGGAAATCGGGCATTTAACTTCTTTGGCCAAATAATCATGGTCCCTATGACGATCAAGCCAAGCAGGACGGCCCGCCAATCAGGTGAAAATCCACCTTTAAAATAGGCAACAAATTTATAAATGGCTGCTTCAGTACCGGGCGTGGTTACCCCTAAAAAGTTATCAATTTGGCCAATGGCGATAATTAACGCGATTCCGGAGGTAAAACCAGTAATGACAGCAGAAGGGATGAAGGCGATAAACCTGCCTAACTTTAGCAACCCGATAATGAGGAGAAATATCCCTGACAGTAACCCGGCGACCCATACACCCTCAAGACCGTAGCGTGATACGAGGAGGATCAAGACCGCGCTCATTGCTCCGGTTGGGCCGCTGATCTGATACGGCGCACCAGAAAGTGCTCCGATTACGATTCCTGCCAGGATTGCTGTTACCAGGCCGGCTGCAGCTGTGGCACCAGATGCCACGCCAAATGCAAGCGCCAGCGGCAAAGCCACTGCTGTGACCGTTAACCCTGCCAGTAAATCCTGTCGAAACTTGGATCGGTTGTAATCAGAAAATTCCGATTTATATAACTGTTTTAATGTACGCCTTGCCATGAATTGATACCTTCCAGAACAAATGGGTAAATTTGTCGTTCTTAAACAAAGCGCTTATCTTACTACTGCTTGTAAATCTTGTGCAGTATTCCTATTAAGGGTGCGTTCAATTACGGGTTCAACCAACTTCGGAAAAGGGTGGATGGAAATCTATTGCATCCCCTGAATTCACATGTATACTCGACTATGCTTTCTTCTATTAATTCATACCGAATGAACCGAGGTCAACCATGGTGACTATTGAACCCCTAGATTTGAAAAACAAGAAATCGATCGATGCTTTTGTTAAGTTTCCATTTGAAATCTACAAAAATATACCGCAGTGGGTTCCGCCAATACTGAGCGATATCAAGGTGATGATCAATCCGACCAAACACCCTTTTTATGAACATTCTGATGCTGAGTGCTTCATGGCAAGGAAAGACGGCAAGGTGGTTGGGCGGATTTGCGCGATGGAGAATAAACCCTTTAACAATTACCACGGTACGCATATCGCGCAGTTTTACCTTTTCGAGTGCGTAAATGATCAAGATGTCGCCAATGCCCTGTTTGAGCACACTTTTGAGTGGGCGCGGGCACGTGGATTGAATGAAGTGGTTGGACCCAAGGGATTCAGTCCATTTGACGGTTACGGGATCCAGATAGAAGGTTTTGAACACCGGCAAATGATGACCATGATGAATTACAACCCGGAATACTATGTTCAACTGGTCGAGAACCTGGGATTCCAAAAAGAGGTTGATTTCGTCTCATGCTATATCCCGGCAGAAGTATTCAAGCTGCCTGAAAAGGTCCACCTGGTTGCCCAAAAGGTACTTGAAAAGGGAAAGTTTAAAGTAAAGACTTTCCAAAACACCAAGGAGTTGAAAGCCTGGGCTGACCGCATTGGCGAAGCCTATAACCACACTTTCGTAAACAACTGGGAATACTATCCGTTAACCAAGAAAGAAATTGACTATCAGCTGTCAACTTTATTAACCGTCGCAGACCCCCGGTTGATCAAGATCGTTTTGTATGATGATAAAGTGGTTGGCTTCCTCCTTGGGTTCCCCGATCTTTCTGCAGCCTTGCAAAGAGCAAAGGGCCTTTTGACCCCCTGGTCGATTGTGGACTTGCTGATTGATGCGAAAAAGACGAAATGGGTATCCTTAAATGGCGCAGGAATGCTGCCGGAATACCAGGGTTTTGGCGGAAATGCTTTGCTATATGCCGAAATGGATAAAACCATCCATGATTACTCCTTTGAGCATTTTGAGTTGACGCAGGTGGCTGAGACAGCCGTCCAGATGCGCAAGGATTTGATTACAATGGGCGGCAAGCCGTACAAGAATCACCGGGTCTACTTTAAACATATCTAGGACTGAGGTTGAAACCGACAATCCCCGCGAGCTGCGGGGATTGTTTTTGCATTATTGTAAACATGGATGAAATCAGCGCGATTTTTCGCGTAGATAAGGTATAACAGTAGGTGTGGCTCAATTAAGCGGATATAACCGGTTGCGGTAACAATCATGGAAACAAATCACAACTCAACTTCTGGATCCACATCCTTTCAGACTTTGATGCTGGTGCTGGTGGTGTTACTGGTATTTCTGATGGCTTCCAGAACCCCTGCGGATCCAGACATGTGGTGGCATCTGCGGGCAGGGGAGGAAACCATCCTAGCCGGAAGGCCTTTGACAGTCGACACCATGACCTTTACTCATTTTGGAGACAAATGGGTTAATCACAGCTGGTTGGGAGAGGTCGTTCTCTACCTGTTTTATGACCTTGGCGGGTATTTCGGGTTGAGTCTGTACCTGGCGTTGATTGCGAGCGCAACCATGCTGGTTCTTTACCGGTCATTGGATGGAAGCCCTCTCATGAGGGCGGCGGTAATTGTGTTAACCTGTCTGGTAATTTCCCCGGTATGGTCACCCCGCCCACAGCAATTTAGCCTTCTGTTTTTCGCAGGTATAAACGCCTGGCTTTTGAAGTATCTCTCTCACGACAAGGTGAAATTCTGGCCATTACCTTTGTTATTTATCCTCTGGTCTAACCTGCATGGGGGGTACTCCTTCGGTTTTATGCTGCTCGGAATTACGATTGCTGGAATGATTTTCGACCGGGTTTTGAGACCGCACTCCGCAGAAGGGATGTCCTGGCGCGAAATCGGCAGATTATGTGATTGGACTGCAATCAGCCTCCTGGCAGTATTGATTAACCCAAATGGTTTAAGCACCTGGCAAATTCCGTTTCAAACCGTTGGAGTAGAAGTAACCAAATATATTCAGGAATGGGAATCCCTGGATTTTCATCAGCTCTCGAACCTGCCGTACCTGGTTCTCCTGTTTGGCTGTTTTGTCACGATGGGAATGTCCGAGAAAAGAGCGACGGGGGTTGAGCTGGCGGGTTTGACCCTGTTCGGGATCTTATCCTTGACCGCTCAAAGGATGATGGGAATTTTTGGGTTATTTGCGGCAGTGGTTTTTGCCAGGCATTTTCGCGGATCCGTGGAATTGGTAACGGCTAATATAAAAATGACCAGAATTGGACAGCGCTGGTTCAATTGGATCCACACGCGTTCGGCTAAGGCAGTCCGTCCTGGATTTCGAAAAGCTTTGAACCTGACACTGGTAGCAGTGCTGGCGATGGCTGGTTTGATCAAGCTTGCCATCGCATCCCATCCGATAATGGTCGATAAAGCTGTTAATGCATATTACCCGGTCAAAGCGGTGGATATGCTGGAACAAATCGGAGAAAAAGGGAATCTGTTAAGCGATTATGGATGGGGCGGGTATCTTGATTGGCGCTTGCGCGAATTTCCGGTCTATCTGGATGGGCGGGCTGACCTATATTCTGATGAAGAATTTTTCGAATGGCTGGATCTGATCGAGGCAAAACCGGGATGGGAAGAAAAACTTGGATCCTTTAAAGTGAAATATATCCTGCTGCCGCCAGAAATGAAGTTGGTTGAAGCGGCAGAACTGCAGAATTGGCAGGTCTTATTCCAGGATGAAACCAGCGTCCTGCTAAAGAAGCCGACCGGTTAAACCTTATTCCAATCACCGATCCAGGGTATCTTCCCAAATCCGATAGAGATCAGGACGCTGGTCTTCGCCAGATGGAACGCACTTACGTACCCGCTGGATTTCTTCCAGGTTTAACGAAGCAGTCAAAATTGCAGGCTGATCCGAACTGGCTTCCGCAAGTGTGTTGCCCCATGGATCTAAAATGACGCTGTACCCTGCCAGTGACTGATCCAGAATAGGACCAATTCCGTTGGCTGCAGCCACAAAGATCTGGTTTTCAATGCTGCGCGCTTTGAGCAACGTACGCCAATGATCTGTCCGTGGTTTTCCCCACTGAGCAGCCACCAACAGCAGATCGATTTGTCGGTGCGCGTAAGCCCGAATCAATTCGGGGAAACGGGCATCATAGCAAATTGCCAACCCGGCTTTGCATCCTCCCAAATCAACGACAGCCAGTTGATCACCGGGTGTGAAGGCTTTTTGTTCGTCCAGCAACCGGAAAAGATGGGTTTTATCGTAGCGAACGGGGACCGTTTGACCGGGCAAGAATAAAAGGTAGCTGTTGAAAAACTGGTTATCGCGTGCGGTAATGTAACTCCCGCCAATCGCCAGCTGGTATTCATCTGCTAACTTTTGCAATTGATCGGAAACGGTCAGAGTCTCCTGGCTGTGGTACTGGCGATTTGTCAGATCGTACCCGCTGTACCATAATTCCGGTAATTGAAGCACTTGAGAACTCGCTGCCGCTGCCTGCCAAACGGCATACAGACAATTTTCTAGGTTAGTTTTCAAGTCGCCGACGGCGATTTCGAATTGCGCAACCGTTACTTTTAACATACTCATGAAAACCATTATAATAGTTACCGGAGTTCGGAGGGCATAGGTTTCCCTGGTATTTTCTCGATTCCACCTTTCTGAAAGCACAATAAATGATTCGGCGTAATTCGATATCCAGCATTATCTTAATGATCGCGGGTGTTTGCGGCTTGGCTGCCCTGATGTTCTGGGGAAATTACCAGTTTGCCTCCAATATTCCAGGCGGAGAGCATTTTCTGACCGACTGGTTTTCTGCTCGCTCCCTATTAATTGATGGAGTCAATCCCTATAGCATTACCGCCCAGGAAAATCTTCTTGATTTTGCAACTCAGACAGCCAATGTCGAGCTTGAAGATGAAACACGATTTGACCTCCCGTTGTACGCCACATTTTTCTCGCTGCCTTTTGCACTGGTTAGCGAATTTCCACTGGCCAGGGCTTTATGGCTGACTGTTGTCGAGGCAATTGTTGCCGGTCTGATCTTAATCAGCCTGTCGCTGGCGCGTTGGAAAGCCAGACCCGTTCTGCTCGGACTTCTGGTGGTTTTCTCGGTTTTTTGGTTCCACGGTATGTACCCTTTGATTTCCGGCAGCATGAGCCTGGTTGTTGCATTAATCATATCCGGGGTCTTCCTTGCGGTTCGAGCACGGCAATTTGAATTTGCAGGCGTACTGCTGGGGTTCGCTTCCATCCAACCGCATGCGATGCTGCTTTTTGCGGTTTTTGTCCTCGTGTGGAGTATCCGTTATCGGCATGCAAAGGTCGCGGTCTGGTTTTTCGCGACCATTATTTTGCTTTCAGCTACTGCTGCATTAATTCGTCCGCAATGGATTATGGATTACGTCCGTGCCATAATCCAACCGTCCGGCACTGTATTTTCAATCAGCAAGGTATTGAAGAGTTTACTTCCTGCAGCCGGACAGAGACTCGGTTTGATCCTTTCTGGGCTGGTGGGATTGGTTTTATTCATCGAATGGTTTATTTCGAAAAAGGCCGATTTCGCGAGTTTTTATTGGACCGGGCTCGTTACTTTGACCCTTACTCCGTGGGTGGGTCTGCCGACCGAGCCAGTTGTGTTTATCGTCTCATTTCCGGCAATTTTCTATGCTTGTTCACTCTGGCTGGACCGCTGGCCCAGGGCAGGAATTATCCTTTCATCGGTTGCGCTTATTCTATTAAGTGTGGGAATCTGGTTAATCTTCTTCGGTGGGGTTGGATTACCGGTTTCTGACAATACTGGCCTGTATTTTGCACAGCCATTGATAGTGACTATCATGCTCTACTGGGTTCGGTGGTGGGCGATTCGAAAACCAAACGTCTGGTTCGATCAAATGCAATAGACCCATTTGGAAGTTTTTATAAGCCGGACAGGCTAATCGTTGAAGAAATCATTCCTAATAATCTTGTACATCCTAGGCGTTGGTGTTGCCAGTTTGGCTGCATTTATTCAAACGACTCCAGGCTACATGGATGCAGATTACTATTTTGCCGGAGGAATCCAACTGGCAAAGGGGTATGGATTCACGGAACCCTACCTGTGGAATTACCTGGACGACCCGGTTGGTCTTCCTCATCCATCCCATCTTTACTGGATGCCATTGGCTTCCATCCTGGCCGCTGCTGGAATGGCCGTCAGCGGCAGCACAGAATTTTGGGCTGGCAGAATGCCTACGATTTTACTGGCGGGCTTGATACCGGTGATCAGTGCCCTGCAGTCACAATATTTATTGCAAAACAAAAAGTACGCCTGGGTAAGCGGTTTATTGGGAGTCTTTACAGGTATGTACGTGGTTTACGTATCAATACCTGAGACTTTCGTTCTGTATCTGGTGTTAGGCGGGCTTGTTTTGCTGCTATTGCTCAATTATGAGCAATTCTCGGAAACAAAAAAGAAAACCTGGCAATTGCCGGCAGCGATTGGGGTTCTGGCCGGTTTGATGCATCTCAGCCGGACAGACGGAATCGTCTGGGTGGTTGGGCTGGGGGTCTATTTGGGTTTTATTTATTGGCGAAGTAAGGACTCTGAAAAACTGCGCATAGCCATTCTTGGAATGGGAATATTCGTGATCGGCTATTCCCTGGTCATGGGACCCTGGTATGCGCGGAATTTGACTTTATTTAGCAGCTTAATGCCTCTAGGTAACAGTCGGGCTTTGTGGATTACGGACTACAATCAGACCTTTTATTTTCCTGCTGACCAGCTAACGTTCAGGACCTGGTGGGCTGCTGGATTTGCCAATCATCTTAAAGACTGGTGGATGGCATTCAGGATGAATGCCGGCACAGCGATTATCGTGCAGGGAATGGTATTTTTGCTGCCTTTGATTGCTGCCGGATTGTGGAGGAACAGGGCGCGGCCGGCAGTCAAATACACGATCATCATGTGGATAGTATCATTCGGATTAATGACAATTGTCTTCCCATTTGCAGGTGCCCGCGGCGGTTTCCTGCATTCGGGGTCGGCGGTCCAGACAGTTCTATGGGCTGCTGTCCCTGCAGGGCTCGAGGTATTTGCCGCTTGGGGCGCGCGGAAGCGAAATTGGAAAATTGAGAAGGCTGTCCCTTCATTTGGAATCATCCTGGTAGGAATGGCATTGGTGATGACAGCCCTGTTTTTCTATCAAAAAGTATTGGGGGCAGGGGACGCAAGTGCACAATGGGGGAATCATTACGAACCCTATCAAATGGTTGCTGGAAGACGAAATGAATATTCTCTGAAACCGGATAACCTTGTCATGGTCAATAATCCGCCTGGATTTTACCTTTCCACAGGCATGGCATCCATTGTCATTCCTGGCGGGGAGATTGAGCAGACGCTTCAGGCTGCAGACTATTTTGGAGCTGACTTCCTGATTCTGGAGGAGGGACAAGCCAATCTCGCGGATTTGTATGAGTCTCCCATGGATGTCGGAGAGATGCATTACCTGGGTGATCTGGGGAATGCCCGAATATTTTGTTTTGATTGTGAATAAAACTCTGAAATGATAACAACCTTTCCGAAGCAGAAAGCCATCCCAGCCTGGTGCTGGATTACCGCAATTGGTGCAATTGCAGCGGTTGCGGTCTATGTCTTAATTTCGAGTCAGGTTCAGGCCGTTGGTTTCCCATTGGACGACGCCTGGATCCATCAGACGTATGCCCGAAATCTGGCCGATTTTGGCGAATGGGCTTTCATCCCGGGGAAACCTACAGCCGGATCCACGGCACCGTTATGGACTGCACTATTGGGCTTGCTCCACTTGGCCAGTAAGGGTACTCCTTTTCTTTTGACCTTTGGGCTGGGGGCTTTTTTTCTAGGATTGTTAGCCTGTACTGCTGAATGGATCTACCGGCGATTCGCTGGTCCACAAGGGTGGGTTCCGGTCGTTGGGATTTTCTTAGTCATGGAATGGCACCTGGTTTGGGCAGGCGCATCTGGTATGGAGACGATCATGCTGGCGGCGTTCGTGATGAGTATTTTCCTGTGCCTTTCCAAGGGCTCACTCCGGTTTGATATGGTTGCCGGTGCTCTGACTGGCCTGGCTATATGGGTCCGACCGGATGCAATCACCCTGATGGGACCGATCATTTTTATGCAATTATTCCGCGGGCAGTCCTGGTCGGAAAGGTTGAAATCAATTAGTCTGACTCTGGCTGCCAGCCTGCTTCCGATCGCTGCATTCCTTGGGTTTAACCTGTTGATATCCGGGCAGGTATGGCCGAATACTTTTTATGCTAAACAGGCAGAATATGCGGCGATGCAGCAGACATCCTTCCTGACACGACTCATAAAACTAGCCATTCAGCCAATCATCGGAGCAGGTTTGCTCCTGGTGCCCGGGTTTATTTACAAATTGGCCATCGCCATTAAAAAACGAGAATGGTTCTGGCTCGCCGTCATTCTTTGGTTAATGGGTTTTATTCTCATTTATGCCCTGCGGCTTCCGGTCACCTATCAGCATGGGCGTTATCTCATGCCTGCCATGCCGGTATTCTTTCTAATCGGATTAATAGGCATGCTTACCTGGATAAATGCGGATCCATCTCAGCGTGGGGTAATTTGGGTTCTCAAGAAGGGTTGGATAATTTCAGTTGCTGCTGTCCAAATCGCTTTCCTGGTAATGGGTGCCCGGAGTTACGCCAGGGATGTAGCGATCATAAATACCGAAATGGTGGCTGCAGCAAATTGGATACAGGAAAACACAGACCCGAGCGACCTGATTGCGGTGCATGATATTGGAGCTGTTGGGTATTACTCACAGCGGGATGTGATTGACCTGGCCGGATTGGTAACCCCCGAGGTGATTCCGGTCATCCGCAATGAACACGCGTTGAAAATATTGTTAGATGACCGTCAAGCAGCCTATCTAATGACTTTCCCGGACTGGTATGAAGAATTAGCTGATGACAAGGCGGTCGTTTTTCAAACCAGTTCACAATTTTCGATTTCAGCGGGTGGAGAAAATATGACGGTATATCGTTGGATGGACGATTAGAGGTTGTGCTATACTTAACCGGATTTTGCGGTAAACTACTCCAGCCCTAAATTTCCCGAAACTCAATGCAGGAGGCGACATGGATGCCAAGGAAATGATTCCAGAATCCTGGAACGATTTCAAGGATAATGCTCAGACCGACTATGAGCATACCCGTCAGGCTATTCATGAAATTGCCCTGATGTTGGAGCAAAGTAAAGCTGAGTATTCAAAATTGACCCAGCGCAGCTCGGCCGCCAATACTCAGATCCAACAACTTCAACCACACCTGGATACTATTCCGCGTGAAGATATTCGGGACGCCTACAACAATGCCCTTGACGCCCAGCAGCGTTTGCTTGTGATGCGCGGTCAGATTGAAAAGCTGCAGAATGACCAGGCTGGTCATATGCGTTACCTCAAACTGCTTGAAAAAACTCAGCAATTGATGGAAGAGGGGTACCAGCCGGAAAAGAAGCCTGGAACCAGTGCGTCCCAGCAACCATCGATCCTGGAGCAATTAATCAATGCGCAGGAGGCGGAACGGCAGCGCCTCTCACGCCAGATGCATGACGGGCCGGCACAGGCATTGTCTAACTTCATTGTCCAGGCAGAAATTGCGGCACGCCTGCTAGAAATTGATCCGGTTCGGGCAAAGGGCGAAATCGCCAGCCTGAAAGCTGCTGCCTTAAGCACATTCCAGCGAGTTCGTTTGTTTATTACTGAACTGCGACCCATGATGCTGGATGACCTTGGCCTTGTGGCTACCTTGAAGCGTTATGTAGAGACCTTCAAAGATGAAACCGGTTTTGAGGCAAAAATCGAGATTAAGGGCAGTGATAAAAATCTTGCCCCGTATATCGAGGTGATGATTTTCCGGGCAGTGCAAGAGATGATGGGAAATGTTGTCAGGTACAACAATGACCTTGCGGTCAAACCGAACATTAATGTTCAAATGGCAGTTGAGGATACTTTTGTGCGGGTTGTGGTATCTGATAACGGTAAAGGTTTTGATCCTGAAGAATTAAATGATAAACCAGGGTGGGGACTGAAACTGATCAAAGATCGTGTGGAAATGCTAGGCGGTACTCTGGAGATTGATTCCTCCATCGGACAGGGTGCACGCATTATTATGCAAATCCCGGTAGAAATGCCCCACGGGTTAACATCCTGAACTGATTTGGAGGTTGAATGACAACTTTAGGTATATTAACCGGCGGCGGTGATGTGCCCGGGTTAAACCCGTGCATCAAAGCAGTCGTCATGAATGCGCTGGAAAATGGATACCGCGTTATTGGCATCCGCAGAGGTTGGGGCGGTCTTCTCAACTATAATCTCGATGAACCGTCCACTCATGAGTATTACATCAAAGAACTGCACGAAGACCAGGTTCGGACGATTGACCGGACCGGCGGGACATTTTTGCATACGTCCCGCACAAACCCGCAGAAAGTCTCCACTGAAGATGCGCCGGACTTCCTGAAAAATTCAAAGTGGGGAAAACCACTTCCGAAAGAGGGCAAAATCGATTACACCGATTATGTTCTGGACGTGATTTCTCACCTGGGCATTGATGTTCTGGTGCCGATCGGCGGCGACGACACCTTGAGCTTTGCGGTTCGCCTTCATAAAGAAGGTGTACCGGTGGTGGCGTGCCCGAAAACGATGGACAACGATGTTTTCGGTACCGATTATTGCATTGGTTTTTCTACTGCTGTTACGCGCAGCGTTGAATTTATTACCAATATGCGCACCTCGGTTGGGTCGCATGAACGAATTGGAATTGTCGAATTGTTTGGGCGAAATTCTGGTGAGACCAGCCTGATCACAGCCCATCTGGCTTATGTCGATCGAGCTATTATTTCAGAAGTACCGTTCGATATCCAAAGGTTGACGGATATGCTTGTTTCGGACCGCCGGCGAAATCCATCCAATTACGCCATTATGACCATCTCTGAAGGGGCGATCATGGAGGGCGGTGATATCGTTGAAAGCGGCGAAGCGGATGCTTACGGTCACCGCAAGCTTGGCGGCATTGGTGAGCAGGTATCGGATGAAATCAAGCGGCGTACCGGCAACAATACCATGTACCAGCAGCTTGGATACCTCATGCGATCCGGTGCACCAGACTCGTTAGACCGCATGGTTGCTATGTCCTACGGAACATTGGCGGTTCAATTAATTCGGCGTAAGGAAACTGGTAAGATGGTGGCCTTGCACGGTGGAAAATACACCACAGTGCCTATTGATATGGTACTTGCAGGCCGAAAGCGCGTGGATGTGCCCGCCTTCTATGACCTTGAAAATTACCGCCCGAAAATCAAGGATTTCATGGGCGTCCCGATGTTCTTGAGTTAAGGATAAATCTACATTCAGATTGGGTTAATTTTACAACCAGGCGGATCTGAAGATCCGCCTGTGCCTTTCCAGGGAGGTATCTATGCCGGTCGAGGATCAGGGAGCAGGTTTCAACCGATACCGAATCATTCCGCGTGTCCTGATTTTTATTTTCAACGAGGACGAGGTATTGCTGCTCAAAGGAGCGCCCGGGAAAAAATTATGGGCGAACCGCTACAACGGCATCGGAGGGCATATAGAGCGCGGAGAGGATGTTCTGACCGCTGCCTGCCGGGAATTGGCTGAGGAGACCGGCCTGAAGGCTGTGAGACTGGATTTATGCGGTACTTTGATCATCGACGCCGGGATTGAGGGTGGAATTGGATTGTTTATATTCCGCGGGGTGGTAGAGACCCGGACTGTATTCGATTCAGTGGAAGGGCATCTCGAGTGGATCAGGATGGATAGATTAAAAGGACTCCCGGTTGTTGAAGACCTCCCGCTACTTGTGCCGCGTGTCTTCAATTGGAAGGCCGGCGACCCTGTTTTCTCGGCGATGTCGTTTTATGACGAAACTAAAGCTTTGAAGGTTGTGATCAGGGATTAGGAATTTTAGGTTCATAAAATACCAGCAAAGTGCTTCCATACCGCCTCTGCTCGAATTCCACCAGATTTTGCAGCGGAACAGGTTCATATTCAACCGGGTCGATCTGAACGATCACCCAGGGTTCCTCTGACAACCAGCCGGGATTAAGGTCCAGTGCCTGAAGCGAGGTAATCCAAATGCCTTTGTATTGTGGGGGGGCAATAAAGATGTAATCAAACCGGAAGTCCGGTGTTTTCCGTAAGAGCTCGAGAGCATCCCGCTGGGAAAGTTCAGCACCGTCCTCTAAATGAGTGATAGCCAGATTTGCCTTTATGGTGTGGATCGCTTGACGATGCAAATCGTTTAGCCGAACATACTTTGCGCCCCGGCTCAATGCTTCCAGACCGACCGATCCGGTTCCAGCAAACAAATCCAGCCAGGTTGCTTCAACAATGTCATTCCCGATAATATTAAATAGCGCTTCCTTGACGCGATCCGTAATCGGCCGGGTGATATCGCCCGGCACGCCGGTCAAGCGTATGCCGCGGGCTGTACCAGCGATGATGCGTGGATTTGCCATTAACCGCTCCCAGGTTTAATTTATTTCAACAGCCCGGCGGGCAGCCAAAAGGTTGCCGGTCGGAGCAATAATCGGGACAACGCAGCCTGTACCCAGTATAAAGCGCTTGCCTTCCGTTTGATGAATTGCGTCTTGCACCTCGCTGGCTATTCCCGCAGGGTCACCGAGCACCAGGGTTTCCCATTGACGCAGCCCTCCGCATACAACGCCGTTGAACCGGCGCAACGCCTCTTGGAGATTCGGGGTCGTGTGGCGGTCATGCCAATTCAATACCTGCACCGGATAATCCGCGACCTGATCGAACATAATTTTATCGCCATGAATATGTCCGACATTCAACCACAGGTCTTTGACAGTCTCCAGAATCTGAAGGTCATACGATTTTCCAAATTCATTAAACTCCTCGACGGATAAAAGGCTGTAACTGGCGTGTTGGACTGCAAAAAATATTCCGTCAATTCCAAGAAGCTTGCATTCATTAACAAAATCAATCGTGGTGCGGGTGATTGTCTCCAATCCTTTATGGACTGCTTGAGAGTGCGATCTAAGGGCCGCAAGCAGATTATCTTTGCCGATCAAATGTTTGGCCTGCGACAATGGGGAAAATATTGTTGGGATTACCGGGTACCGGCCTGAGAACTCCTTTGTAATGAGTTCCAGGCACTTCAGCTGGCGTCCAAGGTGCCCCTTACGCGGCTCCAGTGGTCTGAGTGCCGCCCAATCTTCCGGGGAGTGAATTACAACCCCCACAGACTCACGGGTCCCCTCTGTGTTGCCTTTCCAGACATCCGTTGTTCCCCAATCCTTGTTGGCATAGGAGGATTCTGGTGTGACTTTTATGAAATCAAAATCAAAGGTATTCTGGTATATGGCAATCGCAGCTGCCAGAGTATCCGGCGATTGGTCGTCCACTGGAAAATGCCGCCACAGGGCAACAGGCGGACGGTCAGGTTTTTGGCCTGAAATTACGGTTTGCAGACGGTCGCGAGGGGAAATCGTTTTTGTCATGCAGGATCCTGGTCAGACGCTAAAGTTTGTCCTGTGAATAGAGACTGCGAATGTTTTCATCTTCAATGATTTGGGATTCGATGAATTTGGGCATAAACTCTGACCTGCGTAAACGCAGAGCCATCGGTGCAATTTGTTTTAAATCCTCAATTGTGGTCTCGACGCGGGTATCAGCCGCGGCGTGGGCTCTGGCAGCTTCGAACAAAGTAATTTCCGCCCGGATCGAGTCAATTTTAAGGTCCCGCACAAGTTTTATTCCCCAGCCTGCCACTTCGTCACTGATTTGGACTTTTGGCAGGAGTTTTCTGGCGGCGGTCAATTCATCCAAAGCAACCCCCGTTGACGAATTATATTCGCTGACAAATTTTTGTGGATTGTCCAAATAAGCTCGCGATCTTCGATATGCTTCCAGACGTTGTGCCGGATCTGTCAGCCCTTCGATAACAACCCGAAGCCCGAAACGATCCATGATTTGAGGTCGTAAATGCCCTTCCTCTGGGTTCATGGATCCAATTAGAGAAAATCGTGCTTTGTAAGTGGATTGTATCGTTCCCTGCTGAATTGTGTAACGACCCGTGGCGGATGCATCCAGTATGGCGTCGGTGATATTATCCGCGAGGAGGTTGACCTCATCGACAAACAGCAGATTCAGGTCAGACCGCGCAAGGATGCCTCGTTTCAGACGCTGACGTGAATTCTCCTGGTAATTTAAATCGATGCCGCCAATGACATCCTCAAGCGACGAATTCAAAGGTAATTCTACGATTTTGACTCGGTCAGATCGCGTTAGAGGCTCGCCCATGGCAAACTTTTTTGCGCAATCCGGGCAAACCGCGTCCATTCCGCCTACCTCGATGTCCTCAGGCAGGCAGCCATAGAAACACGCACTTCGTTCAATCGGTGGCATAAGGTCAAGCAGGCCGCGGACTGCAGTCGTTTTACCGCTCCCGCGCGGGCCGATCAATAAAGCTCCTCCAATTGCAGGGTTAATTAACGTCAGGAGGAGTGCCAACTTCATTTCGTATTGACCAACCAGAGCCAGGAAGGGGAAAGGCAGAGCATCCGCCAGGCCAAAGTCCTCTGTTGGCTGTACTGCCTCTGAAGTCTTGCCTGTTGCTGCCTCGATCAACTCACGCAGCGAGCGGATTCCGGTGGTAACGATTTCTCCGTCTGGAGGTTGGTTCGGATCGTTTTTGTCCATTGTGACTACGATTTTACATCGTTATAAGTCCAATAACGGTTCGCAACGAAATTCCAGATCATAACGATTAAAATCACGATTGCAAGAGATAGGTTATGCGCCACAGTGACCGGGGTCACGATTTTATACGTCCAACGTTCGATCAAAAAACTCGTTAATACCTTTTCAAGCCAGGCGAAGAGCGGGGTCCGGATCAGCAGACCGATGAGACTGACTGCCACGAACTGAGTCAGTTGACGCGCCATCGATTTGCTGCGTGAGTCTGGATAGGTCCAAAGACGGTTCCAGGTAAAATTGCTGACCACTGCAAGGATAAACGAGATTACGGATGCCCAGACGGCATTCTGCTTGAAGAAAGTTACCATCAAAGTCAGGATGTTAAAAACGCCGAAATCTATTACTGCTCCGGCGGCCCCGACAATCGCGAACCGGAAAAATCGGGTGCGTTCTTTTGCGTTCGTCAGGATCATGCGTCCCCCAATTTTTCATGGAAATAAGGGATGGTTTTCGAAATACCATTTTCGAGCGTGATCTTAGGCTCCCAGTTAAGAATGCTTTTTGCGCGCGTGATATCAGGCTGGCGGCGTTGAGGGTCATCCCCCAAACGTTGGTCTGGCTGGATCAGAATGCCGGCTTTATTCCCAACCAGTCGATTAATTGTTTTTGCAAATTCGAGGATGGATATTTCAGCCGGGTTGCCAATATTTACCGGCATCGGCTCGTCCGATAACAGTAATCGGTAGATACCCTCTATCAGGTCATCCACGTAGCAGAAGCTGCGGGTTTGCGAGCCATCGCCGTATATTGTCAACGGATTTCCACGTAAAGCCTGCTGAATAAAGTTGGGAACTACTCTGCCGTCATCCAACCGCATACGCGGACCATAAGTATTAAAAATGCGAACGATGCTGGTGTTGATGTTGTGGTAACGGTGATAACTCATGGTTAGGGCTTCGGCGAATCGTTTGGCTTCATCGTACATTGAGCGGACTCCGATAGGGTCAACATGACCCCAGTAGGTCTCTTTCTGAGGGTGCTCAAGGGGGTCGCCGTAAATTTCACTGGTTGAGGCAAGCAGGAATTTTGCGTGGTGTGCACGTGCAACCCCAATTGAATTGTGGGTTCCCAGTGCACCAGCCTTCATGGTTTGAATTGGTAAATTCGTATAGCCATAAGGTGAGTTGGGGTTGGGACTGGCGGGGGAAGCAAAATGCATCACTGCATCTATTTTTCCCGGAACAAAAATAAAATTTGCCACATCGTGCCGAATAAAGAGGAAGTTGGAGTTACCCGCCAGGTGGGCGATGTTATCCGGACTGCCGGTGATGAAATTGTCTAACCCAACAACAGAATGTCCTTCTGCAAGTAAACGGTCGCACAGGTGAGAACCCAGAAATCCGGCCGCACCAGTCACAAGTACACGCATGTTTGTTAATCCGTCCTTTGAATAAAATTATTTCCAGTCGATCCGGTTGACCAGTCCATCGCCGGTCACCTGACGGGTGCTGGAGGTCTCGGTATCTACAAGCCAGACATTTCCCTGGTAGATATAAGCTATGTAACGCGGTTGTCCGGGCTGGCGGGAGGGTGACCATTCGACTTTCTGTGGTTCAAGGCCAATCGATCCTTCTGGAGGAAAAAGTACGTTACGGTTTGAGCCATCCTGGTCGATTGTAACCAGGCGGTATCGGCTTGTGCCGCTTTGGTCCGGAAAAACAGCCTCAAGAAATGCCAGCCTGTCAGGCTCATTGTCTGCGGGGGGCGAGAACTGGGGGTAAGAAAACATTCCAGATTGTTGTATTAAATCTATAGGATCGCCGGCAGGAAGGGAAAGCGATGTCAGGTTAAATAATGGAGTGTTGCTGGCACCGGATGAATTGGCTGCAAGCTGGTGGGTAACCAAGTACAGGAGCGCATTATCCGGGGACCAGGCTAAACCAGGCACCCAGGCCCAGTCTCCACCAGTCTGATAAGGGACTAAATCCAACAAAGGGATAAATGTACCCTGTTCGAGGTCCACAAGCCCCATCGAATCAGGGCGAACGTAAGCCAATTGTGTTCCGTCAGGCGACCAGACAAATTCGGTTCCCCACCACCCATAAATACCACCCGAATTGGTCTCAATGACCTCTTCATCCTCCAGTAAAAGTCCATCCGCGCCGACAAGGGCAATATGCAGGTTGTTGTTTGCCTGCCAACCCGGTGCAGTGGAACGCGGCTCAACGGTCGTATAGGCAAAACGTTGCGGGACTCCGGGAATCCAATCGGCAAAATGGATAACATTTTCGATGCCGAGGTCAGCAGGCTCACCGCTTTCGAGTTCAAGGTTGATCATCCAGAGGCTGTTAATTGATTCTGGTGCGGTTTGACCTGATTTGCGTGTAAAGAGCAGAAAAGAGCCGTCTGAAGACAGGTTGAAAACCCGACCGTCAAGGTCTCCAGTGGTCATCAATGGTTTCCGATTCCCTGTGTCTGTTTCAATCTGCCAGGCATTACCGCCGCTCAGGTAAACAAGCCTGCCCGGAATTGGTACTGGGGTGAATGGGGCTTGAATGCCAATCATCAATATTTCTGGAATTGCTTCGATGCTGACATCTGATTTGAATAGCGATCGTGAGACCTCGACGCCGTTTTCGATCAAGCGCCGGTACGTCAATATCTGCACCCCATTTACCCCTGGTTGCACCAGGAGCTGCTGCCCTTCCGGCAATGATTCGTTCTGCACGGTTTGATGATCGTAGGGAATAACCTTTTCCTCAACTTGAAATTCTTCCGTAACCCTGAAAATTTGAATTTCGGTTGGTTTGTTTATTGGAGTGAAGGTTGGAGGTTCGACACGATCAAGGTCGGAGAGGGTTGTGCCGGCTTTATCCAGTGCTGTTTGAACGGTTGCATCTGATGGCAGGCTCAACCTTATTGTTGTATCTAGGTCGTGGATTACAACCTGAACAACCTGGGTGTTTGAGGCCGGGTTGGCCGAACACGCGGTCAACAGCAGGCAAAAAACAAGTACAGCAAAGAAAATATGCCAGGCTCGCCGGGAATAGGTTTTGAGTTTGTTTTTTGGAGCCTGCATAAAAGGTCGGGGGGATTTCACGAATCGAGTATAATCAGCCGGTAGATTTCAAACACGGCAATTATAGCATGACAGACTCGCAGCCTCAGTATCAAAACTTCAGCCTTGAAGCGCGCCTAGAAGCGCTTCTCTTTGTTGCACCGAGTGCAGTGAATTCTGCTCAATTGTCCGAGGCTTTGGGTGTCCCGACCGAAGAGATTGAGGCAGGATTACTTCAATTGAATCGGATGTTACAAAACGGCCGTGGTTTACGGCTTCAGAAACATGAAAACCGGTATCAATTGACCTCGGCACCCGAACTAGCCGCCGAAATTGAAAGGTTTCTGGGACTTGAGGCTACCGCGCGTTTAAGTCGGGCTGCCCTGGAGACGCTGGCAATTGTGGCTTACCGTCAGCCGATCACACGACCAGGGGTCGACGCGATCCGTGGAGTTAACAGCGACGGCGTAATCAAAAGTTTACTTTCCAAGGGCTTGATTCAGGAAATCGGCCGTACTGAAGGACCAGGGCGTCCGATTTTGTACGGTTCAACACAAGATTTCTTACAACATTTTGGGCTAAATTCGCTGGATGATCTTCCACCTTTTGAAATCCTGGAGCAGGAAGGTGTCAGTCAGGAAGAACAGAGGCTCTTAAAGGATTAATAATGACAGAGGAACGGATACAAAAAATTCTAGCGAGAGCCGGTTTTGGATCAAGGCGCGCCAGCGAAGTATTAATTGCCGATGGAAGGGTTAAAGTCAACGGTATCGTGGCAGTACTGGGTGCCAAAGCTGACGCGGCGAAAGATCAGATAATGGTTGACGGCCAGCCAATCCCATCAGCTGCTCCAGCCAGCGAATATATTGCATTGTATAAACCGCGTTTTGTTCTTTCGGACAATGTTTCGGAAGACCCACGCAGGACTGTATTCGATCTGGTTCCGGTGTCGGGTCACATTTTCGTTGTGGGCCGGCTGGATTTCGAGAGCGAGGGTCTCATCCTGCTCACCAATGATGGAGAGCTTGCAAATCAGTTGACCCATCCCCGATTTGGTCATGAGAAGGAATACCGCGTTCTGGTTGCCCGCCGGCCTGACGATGAACAGATTGCTGTGTGGCGGAGGGGTGTTGTTTTGGAGGATGGGCATAAAACATCACCAGCCGATGTGCGAATTGATGCATCTGCCGGCAAAGGTGCGTGGCTCCGAATCGTCATGCATGAAGGACGGAAGCGGCAAATTCGGGAGATTTGCACGATGATTGGTCTGCCGGTTGTGCGAATTGTCCGGATACGAATTGGCACCGTTCAGTTAGCAGGGCTAAAACCAGGTGAATGGCGCAACCTGACACCTTATGAAATTCGCGAGTTAAAGACTGGCTCGGCTGGCAGCGGAGAACGTCCCGCGCAGAAGCCCCGAGGGTATCCAAAACCCAGGCCTGATGAAAAAACGGGGCCCCGGACAAAACCCTGGTCAGATCAAAAACCTGGAACTCGAAACAAGCCCAGGACCGATGATAAATCTGGACCTCGATCCAAACCCAGAGTGGATGAGAAACCAGGTTCTGGGCCAAAACCGCCGTTTAGACGAAAATGATGGTTTTGTAACCGAAAAAAATAAAAAATTATGGGTCGGTTTATTTATCCGACCCATTTATATTTACTCGCTGGTTGTTTCAGTTGGCAGCGCTTTTTGCAACGCTTTGATAGCCTCAGCGTCCTCTATGCTTCCTTTTGGCTGTTTGCGGATAAAATCTTTCAATTTCTCAACGTGCATGGCCGGAATCGGTGCATTTTGTGCATCAACCTCAGCTTTCGCATTCAGAAAAACAACTACCGCTTTTGGCTCAGGCAGATTGATGTCGCTGGCTTTTTTATTGATCCATTTCTTGAGGTCGGAGATCGTATATTGTGCATCTGACTCAGGCCGACCAACAGAATCCTGTCCAAATATCTTCATATAGATGCTGCCGCCCTTTTGACGAAACCGGCCTTTTGATTCATCAAAGCTAATCTTACCTGCCGCTGAGTTGGGAATCACAGCCCACAGGCCGGTAGGGCCAGCCAGCAGATGCGGGATCCCCGCTGTATAGTGGTACAGGCTGTAGGTCTCCCCCAGTCCCTTAAGGCTGGCGGTAACTAACTCGTCCGGACGCGGCGACCGCCCCCAGCGATTGCCATAAAAAACCCCTACCTGCGTGAGCAGAAAACCGACCAATAGAGCGCCAAAAGTCACCGAGATTTTTTCAGGTTGGGCGAAGGAAAAGTACAAACCGATACCCAGGACTGCCAGGGCTGCAAAGGTGGTATATTGCCCGATCTTTTTATTGCGTTTAATCAATTTTTCATTGCTGATGATTTTCATTCGAAATCCTTATTGCGAATTTTCAGTACTGGTAGTTTCAAGAAGTGCCAGACGATCTTTGATCGCGGTACGCAAATGGGTGAGCAGGTCTGCCTGAACCGCCTGATGTGCGACACGGATCGCGCTGACCATCGCCCGTGCATCCGACCGTCCGTGACCAACGAAGACCAGACCATCGATGCCCAGCAGAGGGGCGGCACCCGTTTCTGCTGGATCTAGCATCTGCTTGATTTTCCCAAAGGCAGGTTTGGCCAGTAAGGCACCGATTTTTGTTGTTAACGATGACATCAGTTCCGCCTTCAGGATGTCAACCAACAACTTGGCGACTGCTTCGGACGATTTAAGCAAGACGTTGCCGGTGAAACCGTCTGTTACCACAACGTCTGCCATTCCGCCGAATAATTCCTTGCCCTCGACATTCCCGATAAAGTTTAATCCTGATTTTTCGAGAAGAGGGTAGGTGTCATGGGTTAAGGCGTTGCCTTTTCCGGCCTCTTCGCCATTTGAAAGGAGACCGACCCGAGGGTTCGGTTTGTTCAAAACCTTTTCGGCGTAGACAGATCCCATGACCGCGAACTGCAGCAAGAATTCCGGACGGCATTCAGAATTGGCCCCAATATCCACAACGGCACAGTGCCCATCTTTGACCGGGAATAAGGCAGTGAGCCCTGGTCTGGCTACTCCAGGGATGCGCCCCAGTGTGCGCAGCGCATTGAACATAGCTGCCCCAGTATTGCCGGCGGTCACAAAGGCTTGACCCCGTCCGGTTTTAATTAATCCTAGCCCAACAGCCATGCTGTTTCGTGGTTTGCGCCGGGCAGCTTCAACAGGTTTTTCGCCCATTTCGACCAGGTCTGGAGCGTCTTCAATGGTGACTGGCAGTCCCTTTAGGTTCGCTGCCCTCAGTTTTGGCTCCAGCAGACTTTGATTGCCTACCAGAATTATCTCTTCGCCGTAGATTTCAGCTGCTGTGACCGCTGCCTGAATTTCGGGGTCTGGATATTGATCGCTGCCCATTGCGTCAAGAATGATCGTCATGAGTACTCCTTGGAGGGATAAATCAAAATGCGGAATTTAGCCGTGCTATTCGAGAATAATTTCTTGACATCTAACCAGTCCCGATTATAATAGCGGAGCCCTCGCGCTGGTGCTGGAATTGGCAGACAGGCATGGTTGAGGGCCATGTGCCGCAAGGCGTGGGGGTTCAAGTCCCCCCCAGCGCACACAAAAGCCGCCCAAACTGGCGGCTTTTTATTTACAGGTTGCGGCGGGTTATGTAAAGGGTCAACTGTTCAAGGTGTAAACGCTCTTCGCATTCCGGCAGTTGATGGAGCTTTTCCAGTGCTTCATCAACGTAATGGTTGGCTTCTGCAAGAGAAAGCTCAATCGCCTCAGAGGATCGAATCTTTTCAACCAATCGGCTAACCTGTTCTTCATAATGCAGGCAGTTACCGGTTAGAATTTCCTGCGCATCCTGGTCGTCCGGGTGACTCTCCAAGTAGTACAACGCTGGCAAAGTGACCAATCCCTGGCGTAAATCGTTGCCAACAGGTTTGCCCAGTTGCGTTTGGTCGCTGGTAAAGTCAAACACATCGTCGATTATTTGAAATGCCATACCGATGTCGTAGCCATATTGCCGTACCAGATCGATTGTGTGTTGATCAACCGGGCTGATTAAAGCTGCGCAGCAGGTGCAGGTTTCAAAAAGCGAAGCTGTTTTGGCGTAGATACGCTGATAATATTCTTCCCGATCTACCCGGCATCGGCTGCTGAATAATTGCGTAATCTCACCATTGACGATCACCCCCAGGGTGGTTGCAAACAGGCTTATGGCTGGTACTGACTCGGTGTCGGCTGCGAGTTTGGCTGCCCGGGCAAAGAGAAAATCACCTGTAAGCACGGTCGCACCTGGAGACCACCGGGAATTCAAGGTAGGAATTCCTCGCCGCAGCAAAGAACTGTCAATCAAGTCGTCGTGGACCAGAGTTGCGGTATGCAGGAGTTCGATCGCGGCGGCCAGGGTAACGAGGCGATCTTCGTCAGCACCCAGCATTTTACCGGCTAATATGGTAAGCGTAGGACGAATGCGTTTCCCACCTGATGAAATGAGATGGTCTAGCGCAGCCCTCAGGTCAGGATTGTGGCCTTCGGCTTGAGACCGCATCAATCCTTCAACGCGATGAATTTGGTCTTGAACCGGGGTAAAAAACGATGTGGCAGTACTCAATCAGTGACTCCAAATAAATAAAGTTTCAGCATTACGGGATGTTTTTTCCAAAATAGTTTCTAAATCAACTTTTTGAAAATCAGCCAGGGCTTTTGCAACCTCACGTACATAGGCGGGCTCATTGCGTTTTCCTCGAAAAGGATGAGGGGTCAGGTATGGCGAGTCCGTTTCAATCAAAATTCTTTCGAGTGGTAGTTCCTGTGCAAGAAGATGCTTTTCTGTTGCGTTACGGAATGTAACCGGACCGGCTAAACCTATAAAAAAACCTATCTCTATGGCTCGGTACGCCTGTTCCAAACTGCCTTCGAAGGCATGCAGCACTCCTGCGCGGTGCATCAGTGGTGAATTAGCTGCGGAAAGTGAAGCGGCCCAGTCTTCCAGGATAGGAAAAAGGCTATCCAGAGCATCGCGGCTGTGTAGGAGAACTGGCTTTTGGAGATGACTGGCCAAATAAAGCTGCTCCCGAAAAATGTGTTCCTGATAAGCCGGATTCGTATCTTTCCAATGATTGTCCAACCCGATCTCGCCAATAGCAACGACTTTAGAGTCTATTGACAGAGCTTTAAGTTGAGAAAGACAATCATCTGGCCAGCCGTCCACGGTATTCGGATGGACACCAACCGCTGCATAGATCTGCGTGAATTGGTTTGCCAAGAACACCGCTTTCCTGCTGGTTTCAAGATCGATCCCCGGAACAAGGATGCGTTCGACATTGGCTTCCTTTGCCCGCGATATGACCTCTTCCAGGTCTGTATCAAATTGGTTAAGGTTCAGGTGACAATGGGTATCGGTCAGGATCACGGTTCAGTTCAATCCTGCTATCTTCATCCCATCTTTCAGGATATCTTGAACGCGGTCTCCCCTGGTCGTCTCGCAATAAACACGAACGATCGGCTCAGTCCCGGAAAAACGGATCAGAAGCCAACCGCCGTCCTCAAGGGTAAACTTGAAACCGTCTGTTGTGTTTAACCCTGTAACTTTCAATCCGCCTATGGTGGTCGGATTTGCGGAAAGGATGCCCTGTATCTTTTCCTGCGGATTTCCAGTAAAGCGGGTATCTATCCGGTCGTAATAATGCGCCCCAACTTTTGAGAAAAGCAAAGCCAGCAGCTGCGACGGAGTTTTTTTCAGCTTGACCATCATGTCAAGAAAATATAATCCTGCCAAAATCCCATCTCGTTCGGGTACATTGCCGCGGAAGGCGTAACCACCTGATTCTTCTCCACCGATAAGGGCGTTGGTCTCAAGGAATTTTGGCGCAACATATTTGAAACCTACTCCAGTTTCATATACGGGAACGTCATAAATCTTGCCTAACTTTTCGAGCATCGAAGTCGTAGAGAGGGTCTTGACAATGGCTCCACGCTGACCACGGACCTCAAGCAGGTAATAGGCTAACAATCCGTAAACTTGCAATTGATTGATGAAAACTCCGTTCTCATCTCCGATACCGCAGCGATCTGCATCGCCATCCGTGATCAACAGGACATCCGCCTGGTTGGCAACCGTGGCTGCTAACCCAACATCGATGTTGGGTTGAATAGGTTCAGGGCGCTTCATTTCCGGGAAGCTCGGGTTGCGTTGATTGTGTATCTCGATTATCTGGGTCTTGCCGCCTTCCAGCAGACGTGGAAACCAGCCAGCCCCATTTCCCCACATGACGTCGACCATCACCTTCAGGCCTGCATCCCGGATCGGCCCTAGGTCGATCAACCTGTGGATGTGATCGATATAAGCTGGAGCAGGGTCAAAATAGACCAGGCTGCCCTGTACCTCTGCCTGTGAAGCAGGCATAATTTTTACATTATCCATTGTGTCAGGGATTAAGGATTCAATCTCTTTCAGACCATCGGGATCGATTGCGCCGCCGGTGTGGTCGCGAACCTTAAAGCCGTTGTCCGTGGGCGGATTATGTGAGGCGGTGATGTTAACTGCTCCGGCTGCGTTCAAATTTACGGTTGAAAATGATATGACCGGTGTGGGGGTTGCGCCATTGGTCAGGTAGACCTTGAGCCCGTTCCCGACCAACACCTCAGCAACCGCCAGAGCAAAGTTTTCCGATAGGAAACGCTTATCGTGCCCAACCACGATCCATGCC
Organism: uncultured Anaerolinea sp.; assembly: GCA_964411135.1. Classification (GTDB taxonomy): domain Bacteria; phylum Chloroflexota; class Anaerolineae; order Anaerolineales; family Anaerolineaceae; genus Bellilinea. Next base: position 25,454 of record CAYPJS010000127.1, on the reverse strand, counting down.
CCAGTTTTTCCATGGGCAATGTTATAGGATGCAAAACCCTGGGCGCAGCGTCTTACATTCTCGAAGGTGTAATCATCGGCGATAAATCCTCGCCATCCGTCGGTGCCGAATTTGATTTTTTGAGACATGAAAGCCCCTCATTTTAACCTGTGAGATTCGGTACAATGCTAACTATTATAACAGGTGATGGTTTTGGACGATAGTTTTTTGGGATTGGAACCCGTGCTATAATCCACCAAATCTGTCAGGATTTGAGGGCTGAAAACCATGGCTGGAAAAGACCGCGTTTACCTTGATTATGCTGCCACAACCCCCGTTGATCCACGGGTTCTCGAACGGATGCTGCCATATTTTAACGATTTGTTTGGCAATCCGTCCTCTGTGCACTGGTTTGGTCAACAGGCAGAAGCTGCGCTGGATGGCGCTCGCGACTCAGTGGCGGAAAAATTGAGCGCGAACGGACATGAGGTAGTTTTCACCAGCTGCGGTACCGAAAGCGACAACCTGGCCATTCGCGGTATGGCTTTAGCACGCCGTGAAAAAACCGGGGCAAACCGGATCATCACCACACCGGTTGAGCATCATGCAGTTCTGCATACGGTTGAACAACTGGTGGATTTGTTCGGGTTCAAAATTGACCTGCTGCCCGTAACACAACATGGACAGGTGGATCCCGAGGACCTGCGGCACGCGCTCGATTCTGATGTAGCGCTTGTGAGTATTATGTACGCCAATAATGAGATTGGAACCATCAACCCGATGCAGGAAATTGGGCAGCTTTGCCGTTCTTTTCAGGTCCCCCTGCATTCAGATGCCGTTCAAGCGGCAGCACACCTCAAAATGGACATGCACCGGGATCAAATTGACCTTTTAGCCATTGGTGCCCACAAATTCTATGGCCCTAAAGGGGTTGGTGCACTCGTCATTCGAAATGGACTGGCACTGCATCCCTCACAGACCGGCGGAGGGCAGGAGGGCGGCAAAAGAGCCGGCACCCAGAACACACCTTACATTGTTGGCTTATCCGCTGCACTGGAATTGACTGTTGATGAAATGACCGAAAGAAACGGGTATCTTCAACCATTGAGAGACCGGCTGATTGCTGGGGTTCTGAATGAAATCCCTGGCTCGCGTCTTACCGGGCATCCATCCGAGCGATTGCCAAATCACGCCAGCTTCAGTTTCGAAGGAGTGGACGGCAATTACCTGGTGACAATGTTGGACGCAGCTGGCTTTGCTTGTTCATCCGGTTCCGCCTGCAAGGTCGGTGACCCGAAACCATCCTCAGTGCTTCAAGCCATCGGGCTTAACCCGGGTTGGACTCTCGGGTCTTTACGGATCACAGTTGGAACTGGCACAACTGTCGAACACATTGACGCTTTGCTAAATCTCTTGCCCGACCTTGTCCGCAAGGTTCGCCAAAACCGTGCAGGTTGATGAAACATGAGTGACCGTCCTTCGGTAGTGGTTGCAATGAGTGGCGGTGTTGACAGCTCGGTGGCAGCGGCACTGTTGGTGGAACAGGGCTACAACGTCACCGGAGTTATGCTGCGTTTATGGAGCGAGCCTGGGAGTGAGGATAGCAATCGCTGCTGCACTCCCGATGCAATGGCTGGAGCCCGCAAGGTGGCAGCCAAACTTGGTATCCCTTTTTATGCATTAAACAGCCAGGACCTCTTCCGGAAGACAGTAGTCCAGGCATTTCTGGACGGGTACCATGCGGGGATTACTCCAAACCCCTGCATAGTGTGTAACCAGCAAATCCGATGGGGATTTATGTTGGAGAAAGCCAAGGAACTTGGCGCAGCGTTTATGGCGACCGGTCACTATGCCCAGATCCGAAAGAACGAGGATGGCAGTGTAGAACTCCTAAAGGGAGCCGATTCAGGAAAAGATCAATCCTACGTCATGAGCGTGCTACCACAGGAAAAATTGCGGCAAACTCTCTTTCCGATTGGCTGGATGCCAAAATCCGAGGTGCGTGCACATGCCCGACGGTTTGGATTGAATGTGGCTGAACGCGCTGACTCGCAGGATCTTTGCTTTCTAGCCGGACAAGATTACAGGACATTTTTGTCAAAATACGTTCCAGGTGTAACCAACCCGGGCAGGATCGTGGATTCCGGCGGACGGGAAGTTGGCGAGCACCAGGGTTTGGCCTTCTATACAATCGGGCAGCGCAAAGGCCTGGGGATTGCTGCTCCCCGTCCGCTCTATGTGATCGAAAAAAATGTTGAAGCCAATGAATTAGTAATCGGTGATGAGGGCATGTTGGGGCGGGATGGGTTGCAAGCGGAACAGATGAATTGGATCTCTGGCAATGCTCCCCGGGATCCGTTTAACGCCGAAGCTAAAATCCGATATCGAGCGCTGCTGGTCCCGGTTACGGTGTACCCTGTTGACCATGACCAGATAAAGGTTCGGTTCAACCAACCAGCCCGCGATATTACCGTCGGGCAGCGGATTGTCCTCTATAATGGGAATGTGGTGCTCGGGGGCGGCACCATTAAGGCATCATTCAATTTTCCAAGGGAGTAAAAATGACCATCCAGGCGTTGTTATTGGGGATCAGCGTGCCCATATTTCTGGGCGCTGTTTTCCATCTCTGGCGGGGGGGACAGGGCTGGAGATTAGGGCTATATATTATCCTCTCAATGATGGGGTTCTGGTTGGGGCATTGGGCGGCGGCCAGCAGGGGGTGGGACTTCCTAAATGTCGGGGCTCTACAAATGGGCGCCGGTCTGATTGGGAGTGTGATTGTCTTAGGATTGGGTTTTTTCCTCAGCAACAAGCAGGCAGAGCCTGACAAAAAGCGGGTTTCTCCAACAGGTCGAGGTGTACATAAATGAGCTGGAACCTGCGTGGAATTACCGTGGAGGATGGCGACCTGGTTCAGCTTGTTGGGTTACGTCATAAGAGCTTTATTTTTCGGGTTGCGGTAGGAGGAAAAATGGAATCCCACCGCGGTGTGATTAAGCATGATGATTTAATTGGTAAACCCTGGGGCACTAAGGTTACCAGTCATCTCGGTAATCCATTTTTTATCTTGCAGCCTGCTCTCGGCGATTTGCTCAAGGAGATGCCAAGGACCACCCAAATCCTCTATCCGAAGGAGATCGGGTTTATTTTGGTCACCATGGGAATTGGTGAAGGACAGAGGGTCATCGAGGCTGGGACGGGCTCGGGGGCTTTAACCTGCGCGCTATCCTTTGCTGTAGGCAGCACCGGCCACGTATATTCCTATGAATCTCGCGAGGAAATGCAGACATTAGCCAAGAAGAATTTAAACCGCCTTGGTTTATACGATCGGGTGGATTTTAAATTACGAGACATTGTAGAAGGTTTCGATGAAACAGGGGTGGATGCGCTTTTCCTGGATGTGCCAAACCCGCATGATTATGTAAGTCAGGCGAAAAAGGCCTTAAAGTTTGGCGGTTTTTTCGGAGCGATCCTTCCGACTGCAAATCAGGTTTCGACCCTTCTTACCGCTTTACGCCAGAATGATTTTGCTTTTATTGATATTTGCGAAATTCTTCTTCGGTATTACAAGGCTGAACCCGAACGGTTCAGACCGGTTGACCGTATGATCGCACATACCGGGTATTTATTGTTTGCCAGGCCCGTATTAATCGACCACGCACAGGACCAGGAAACGCTCAGCGCGATCGAAGGCCGGAAGACTGCAAAAGCAAAACCGGACCTGACTGACGAAGATGAGTTATTTGAAGAATGATTTGCTTTGAAAGGGTAAATGAGTGATTGATATTCCGCTTCCATCACTGACAGTCGAAGCTATTAAGGCCAAACTGGAAGCTTACTGCAAGGATGAAAAGGAGCGGTCTACACAGGTTCGAGGGAAGAAAGCGGCTGTGCTGATCCCCCTCTATTGGGAAGGGAGTGAATGGCATATCCTCTTTACACGGCGTTCCGAGGGGGTGAACGACCATAAAGGACAGGTTTCATTTCCAGGCGGCGCTGTTGAGCCTGGCGATTTGAATGTATACAAGGCTGCTTTGCGCGAAGCGAGAGAAGAAATCGGTCTGGAAGACTCGGAGGTTGAAATTTTAGGCCGATTAAAGAACTACGAAACCATATCTCATTTTGTTATCGCTCCGATTGTTGCAAAAATTCAGTGGCCATTCACAATTAACCTAAATCCGGACGAAGTTGCAAGGGTATTTTCAATTCCGCTTACATTCCTGGCAGATCGAACCAATATTGAAACGCGAATTTACACGTACCCGGACGGTCAAACAACGCGCATTTTTTACTTTAAACCTTTTGACAGAGAGCTTGTTTGGGGAATAACAGCACGCATAACCGTCAGGCTGCTTAAAGTCCTGGGATTTCTGGAAAGTACCTACTAAATAAAAAAAGCTGCTGATTTTCCATCAGCAGCTTTCATGTTTACCTCTTGAGGATTAATCCTCGACAACCTCTTCCTTCTTGCCGCGTTCGATGACCTCAGGTTCAGCTGCGCCTTCCTCGACCTCTTCCACAGATTCGGAAGCGCCGCCCGTGATGACCACAACAACCTCTTCAGGTGATTTGTGGATCTGGACCTTGTCGGTCACATTCAATTCACCAACGGTAATGGCCGAGCTAAGAGTTGTCATGCCGGAGATATCAACCACAATTCGCTCGGGCAGGTCGCCTGGCAGGCCTTCAACTTCGATTTCATTCATTTCCTGAACAACAACACCATTGAAATCCTTTACCGCCGGAGCTACACCGGTCAGCTCGATGGAGACTTTGGTGCGGATTTTCTCGGTAAGGGAAACAACCTGAAAGTCGATATGCAAAAATTCATTTCGGATGTAATCTTTTTGGCGTTCGCGCACCAGGGAAGCAAATTCTTTGCCGTCCAACGCGATCGTGATGATCTGAGACCGGGTTGCGGAATGGAGAATTCGGGAGGCGCTGCGTGTGTCCATTTCGATGGCAACTGCTTCGAAATTGTGGCCATACATTACACCGGGGAGCTTGCCAGAGCGGCGTAGAGCTCCAACTTGTTTCCCGGTGACGCTGCGCCGGGTTGCTTCAATTACTACTTTTTCCATGTCATTATCCTTCGAGCGCCTCTCACCTGAGAACTGGTTACCTTCGCTCATTTGAATAGTTCAGGCTATGCCTGTTGATGATTGGCTGGTACAAACCAGCGACCGTGTATTTTAGTCGGTCACAGCCTGAACGTCAAGGATAGACGGCTCAAACCAGGGCGGGGTGAATCATTCCGCGCAAGCAGGTTCTAGATTCTACCCGCGGCTGGCGATGGTGAGGGCAAGCCAGGTCCCATAGATAATTGCGGCGATACCGACCGTGAAGAGTGCCAGGTTCGCGATTTTCATTACTGTTGGCGAGGGGTGCAAATCCAACAGGATGGAGCGTACACCCAAGAAAGAATGACAAATCACAACCGCGAGAAAAGCAATTTCCATGATGGGTATGATTGGATTTTGATAATAGGCGACCACATCGGCATAGGTCAACAGCCCGCCAGATGCTACCAGGTGGTTCACCACATAGTGAAGCCCAAGGAAAAAAATAATCACCAGCCCTGATATTATCTTAATCAGCCAACGTCCTGATCCTTCATACCGCTTTGGTAGTGATGATGGAAACATGCTCATCCCTCCCCGAACATTTTGATACCAAAAAACATAATGAGAACCGCAGAAACCGCCATCAAAATCAGGAATATACTGCGTTGTTGGCGCACTGCAACCCCGAAACTATTCAAAACAATCCGAATTCCGTTCAATCCATGAATGATGCCAGCGGCGATTACCAGCAATTCACCCAGCTTGAATAGAGGATTTTTAACTAGCGCGATGAAACCATCGTATGCTTCAGGCCCTTGTGCCAGCTGCCCCAGTGCAATTAGATGCATCATCAGATACAAGGTCAACCCCAGAGCGGTAACGCGATTCAGGATGAAAGCAAATGTTCCCAACGAGCGGTTGCGCGGGTCGAACCAGCGGTGCCAATTTTGGGCGACAGGCTGTTCAGTCATTAATTTTCTCCTTTGGCATTGGCTGGAAAATCGATTTAATCCGGTTGCCAAGAACTTTACGCCGCATGTCCATGATCCTCCAGGCTGGATCTACTCCCGAAGGGCAAACGGCGGTGCATTCGTATGCGCTGTGACAGCGCCATAGACCTGTGTGATGATCCGCCTGATCAAGGGATTGCTGGGTTTGTCCCTGTTGGAACATCAAGTGTAAAGAGGCCAGGACTGCAGGCCCCACATATTCCTCATCGGTATTCGATGCCGGACAGGCGGAGATACAAAGGCCGCACTCAATGCAGTCAACCAACCTTTCTGCATCGGTATCACTGTCTTGAGTAACCTTTTCGTAAGGTAAAGAGGCTTTCTGGAGCGGGGCAACCGAATCGAAGTGGGCCTTCTCCATACGATTGAAGAAACTTCCCATATCCACAACCAGGTCACTTGTGACTGGAAAGTTCCTCAGGGGTTCAATTCGAACAGTGCCGCCGGCATGTGTCACCGAGCGGATGGAAGTGATGCAGGTCAGCTTTTCGCGACCATTGATGCGCATACCGCAGGCGCCGCATGTGGAATGATGGCAGGCATGACGATAGGTAAGCGTGCGATCTTTTTCCGCCCAAATCCGCTCGACAGCGTCCAGGACATATTCGTCGGGATTAACATCCAGGGTAAAGAAGTCGAAGTGCGGCTTTTCGCCTGAACGCTTACGATAAACCTTAAAATTGACTGTCCAGAATGAATCTGTCATGTAATCCAGCCTTTAAGAATAATAAAGGTGATAGTCAATCAGCGGAGACTCAGCTGTCTCGCAATCGGCACTCCAACCCAACTTCCGACATACGAGGTCAGCAGTTTTCTCAGCCATAATGCGGCAGGTGGTAGCTTTGCCGCCGGTAACCGTTACGAATCCGTCAATTCCGTCATTTTCCTTATGGTCGTAGCACTTAAAAGTGCGCGATAGGCTGCGACCGCTCATCATGCCTCCGATCAAAGGCCGGGCTGACATGTATGCGCCGCGCATACCGACATGTTTCAAGCCCGGCACAAGCAGCGCAGCGCGTTTATGCATCTCTTGTATTTGGTCGGTGTACACCGGAATGTAATCGGCATCTTCCACTTCAAAGGAGGTCGTTCCGATGACGGACATCCGGCGCTGGGGAAGCAAAATATCCCCATCGTCAGGTTCGCATAGCCGATTAATTACATGGTTGGTCATGCGCTTTTCATATGCCACCATTACGCCGGGAGTTGGACGGACAGGGACGGGCAGGTCTGCCAGGGCAGCCACACGACCCGCCCAGGCTCCGGTAGCATTTACAGTAATATCAGCCCGGAATTCAACTGGGCGATTGGCATGTCGGTCCACTGCCGCCACGCCGGTGATGGCTCCTCTGCCATCCTTTAGGAAGCCAGTGACCTCAACAAAAGTATTAAAAGTCGTTCCTAACCGCCTGGCGCTGGCTGCAAAGGCCATCCCAAGTCTCAGCGGATCAAACGCACCATCCGGAACACGGTAGGCAGCCAGGATCGCGGGTGACAATTCAGGCTCAACCTGAAATGCTCGGTGAACACCCATTTCTTCCACTTCGATACCGCAAGTCTGGGCGCCAGCAAAAAATTGAGGAGCATAATTCATATCGTTTTCATCCAACGCAACGAATATGCCGCCGTTAAACTCAATGCATTGTTTGGCAATTTTCCTGAGGATAATGTTTTCCTGAATGCATTCGATAGCTGCTTCAGCATCAGTGACGCAGTAGCGGGCTCCGCTGTGCAGCAATCCGTGGGTGCGGCCGGAGGTGCCGGAGGTCAACTCCCCCCTCTCTAACACAGAAACCGCAAATCCCCGTTGGGCAAGGTCGTATGCCAGAGCACAGCCGGTAAACCCGGCGCCGATCACAATAGCAGTTGGTTTTGTGAGGGTCATGATTCAATCCAATCGAAGCTACGGGTTACAGCTTTTTTCCAGCCGGAAAACAAGCGCTGGCGTTCGTTATCCATCATGGTTGGGGACCAACTCCGATCCATGGACCACAATTCGTGCAGTTCGTCCAGATTTTTCCAGACCCCGACTGCCAGCCCCGCAGCATACGCTGCGCCTAGGGCAGTCGTTTCGGTAATACAAGGGCGGACAACCGGGACATTCAGGATGTCTGCCTGGAATTGCATCAGCAATTCATTTCTCACCATTCCGCCGTCGACCTTGAGGGTCTTGAGTTTCACCCCGGAGTCATTTTCCATCGCATCAAATACTTCCCGGGTTTGATACGCCGTGGATTCCAGTGTAGCTCGAGCGATGTGACCCCGGTTGATATAACCAGTCAAGCCAACGATCACTCCGCGGGCATCACGCCGCCAGTATGGCGCGAACAATCCTGAAAAGGCGGGCACGATATATGCGCCGCCATTGTCTTCCACACTTCGGGCAAGGGGTTCGATCTCAGAGGATTGATTTATAAGATTTAGATTGTCCCTCAGCCACTGTACCAGGGCACCCGAAATGGCGATTGATCCCTCCAGACAATACACAGCAGGTGATTTGCCGATCTTGTAGCCAAGGGTCGTCAGCAGCCCACTTCGACTTCGCACAATTTCTTCGCCCGTGTTCAGCAGCATAAAACAACCAGTGCCGTAGGTGTTCTTAGCGTCACCGACCTGGTAACATGCCTGTCCAAACAGGGCGGCTTGCTGGTCGCCCAGGGCGCTCGCGATGGGAACCCCTCCCAATCCTTTTAGTTTTCCGTAAACCTCTGAAGATGATTTGATGGACGGAAGCATGACTTTTGGAATATTGAGTGTCTCAAGGATCTCATCGTCCCAATCCAATGTGTGAATATTCATCAACTGAGTGCGGGAAGCATTCGTTACATCCGTCACATGGATACCGCCGTCAGGACCGCCGGTAAAATTCCATATCAGCCAGCTGTCGATAGTTCCGAAAATGGCTTTGCCGTCTCTGGCGTCCTGAAGCAAACCAGGAATATTGGTCAATGCCCAATGGAGTTTTGGACCTGAGAAATATGTAGCCAGGGGAAGGCCGGTTTTTTCCCGAAAACGATCCTGACCGGCTTCATTGGCCAGTCTGTCACAAATCTCGGATGTGCGGGTATCCTGCCACACGATTGCATTGCAGTATGGTTTTCCCGTAAATCGGTTCCAAATAAGGGTCGTTTCTCGTTGATTGGTAATCCCAACGGCGGCCAGGTCTGATGGAAACACACCAGCCTGGATCAACGCCTGGTTAAGGGTTTCACGCACTGTTTCGAGAATTTCCAAAGGGTCGTGTTCCACCCAGCCTGGATGAGGGAATATCTGCCGATGCTCTTTTTGGGATTGGGCAGCGATGCCCCCGGCTGCATCAAAAAGGATGCAGCGAGAGGATGTCGTTCCTTGATCGATGGAAGCAATATATGGTCGCATTGTTCACCCGATGGGGGAAAAATGAATATATATGAATGATTATGAACATATACGTTCATAATCATACCAAATAAACGAGATTTTTTCGAACAATTAAGAGTGTGATTTAAATATTATTTTACAGGATTGTTTAAATGGAGTTCGCTAATAGTGTCGTCAATATCGCCCACAGGGAATTGTGGCATGATTTTCTCCTGAAATTTTAAGATTACTCTAACTTTACACCTTGAAATTAAGCGGATATAGTTAAGCTATCCTGTCGCGGACAGGCATTTCAGTTCATTCCATAGGAGAGGAAACTAAATTATGAAACGCCGGAGTATTTTTGTACTTTTGGCCTTGATGCTGATCGCGTCTTTCGCATTAGCAGCCTGCCAACCCGCTGCAACAGAAGCACCCACCGAAGCAGCACCCACCGACGTGCCGGAACCGACTGCGGTACCCACCGAAGTACCCACCCCGGAACCCACCGCAATTCCTTACGTGACCTGCGGCACTGCTGACGCTCCCTGCGTCATCACCTTCGTTCCTTCAGCTGAAGTTGGTAAGATCACTGTCGCTGGACAGGGCATTGCCGACTGGTTGAATGCTGAAACTGGCCTGAACTTCCAGATCGAAGTTGGTACCAGTTTCGCTGCCTCCATCGAAGCCATGGGCGCTGCTAAGGCTCAGATCGGGTTCTTGAATACCTTCTCTGTCCTGCTTGCCGATGCCAAATACGGTATTGATCCCGCTCTGGCGACCGTCCGCAAGCTAGCTGTGAACGATGCCAGCCCCGACAAAGACCTTGAAGGGACCATGCAGCCGTACTATCGCGGTCAGTTCATCACCCAGGCTGATTCTGGTATCACCAAGCTGGAAGACCTGGCTGGTAAGACATTCTGTTTTGTTGATCCTAACTCGACCTCCGGCTTCATTATCCCGAACATCGTTCTCAAGGCCGCCGGAATTGACTACGAAGCTGGCGATATGACCGCCACTTTTGCCGGTTCACACCCCAATGTGGGCGTTGCGGTTTATAACGGCGACTGCGATGCGGGCGTAACCTACATCGACATCCGCAAGGACGAATCTGCCAAGCTGTACGAAACCTATCCTGACATCATGGAGAAGGTTACCGTCTTCTATGACACTCTCCCCATCCCCAACGATGGCATCCAATTTGTCCCCAACTTCGATCCCGATCTGCGGGCTCAGATTGTTGCGGCCTTCCTGAAGATGTCTGAGGATGAAGCCGGCAAGCAGCTCCTCAAGGACCTGTACAATATCAATGGTTTGATCGAGATCGAACCCGACTTCTATGACGAATTTGCTCAGACGATGTTGGACGCTGGTGTAGATCCCGCCACTCTGGTAAAATAATTTAAGATTACTGGCAGGTCGAAAGACCTGCCAGTTTTTTTATTAATGTCTCATTTTATATTCGATATAATAACCAATATCCTTTACCTTTCAGGTTGGTATAACTCATGCTAAAAATAGAAAATCTGTCAAAAACCTATCCAAACGGAACACAGGCTTTGAATAATGTGAGCTTTGAGGTCGATGAAGGAGAATTCCTGGCTGTCATCGGCTTGAGCGGATCAGGGAAATCAACACTGCTGAGGTGTATCAACAGGTTGATAGAGCCGACTTCCGGGAAAATAATTTGGAACGGTATGGATGTGACAGCGGCATCCGGAAAGGAAATCCGCAACATCCGTCGGCAGATCGGCATGATTTTTCAGCAATTCAATCTTGTAAAAAGGTCATCTGTAAGTATCAATGTCCTTTCAGGCCGGCTGGGATATGTCTCCACTTTTCCCAGTCTGTTTCATGTTTTTTCCAAAGAAGACCATACGCGCGTAAAAGAGACCCTTGATATGGTTGGATTGGCAGATAAGATCGATGTGCGTGCCGACTCACTATCAGGTGGTCAGCAGCAACGAGTGGGGATCGCCAGGGCATTAATGCAGAATCCAAAAATGATTCTGGCCGATGAGCCGGTGGCTTCCCTGGACCCGGTTCTTGCCCATTCCATCTTAAAATACCTGGAAAAGTTAAATAAAGAATATGGCATGACGGTAATTTGCAGTCTTCATTTCCTCGACCTCGTTCACCGATATGCGACCCGGGCGATTGCGCTCAAGGATGGCTACCTTGTGTTCCAGGGTCTGCCGAAAGAAATTGATGACGATCAGTTCAAACAGATCTATGGCAAGGAAGCTGAACGCATCGAGATCGTGTAATACAAAATCAATTTCCGGGGAAATGAGAAAAGAATAATGACGCCTGAAACGATGCAAAAAAAACAAATTGGAAATTGGGAATCAATCATCCCATTTTTTTCAATTTTCATTCCTGGATCCAGTCAGATCATTATTAAGAAGACCTGGCGTGGAATCTCGATTCTTATTACGACCGCTATATTAGCCTTTTTGGTGAATTGGGCCTATACAAAATTTGAAATTGGCAAGGTGGCAACCGGTGCAGAGACAGGTTTTACCTGGCTTGCAGTTCCACTGGCGGTGTTTTACCTGTGGAATGTCCTGGATGCGTTTTTATTGAGCAGACATCGAAAATCTTCTGCGTTATTGGCATTTCTCTCGGCTGCAGTGATCTTTTATGTGGTTGGATGGTCAGTCACGGGCGTCAAGCTTGATCGACTTGTTACCCGTTTCGACGCCGCCCGATCTGTCATGAACCGGCTGCTTAACCCGGATATTTTTTCAACCTACGAGGGTGAAAAGATAGTCCAATGCGAGTGGGACTGTGTTTGGGATTATGCAACCGCAAAAATCAAAGGGGAAGAGGCTCCTGAGATTTTTGTCAGCACTACGATAGGACAGCTCTTTGGAAAGAACGGCACCATTAATGCTCCAGGTTGGAAAGTGTTGTTAGGTCTTGCCGAAAAGAATCAACGCATTCCTGGGTTTGAAACTGGAAAACTTGTAGAAACAATTGCGATTGGTCTGCTAGCAACCTTATTTTCCACCGTATTAGCCGTCCCGGTTAGTTTCCTTGCCGCCCATAATATTATGCGGAGGGTGCCGGGCGGAAATGCAATATATTACGTTTCCCGTACGATCCTCAATTTTGTGAGGGCAATCGACACAGTCGTCTGGGGGTTAATTATTATCGTATGGGTCGGGCTTGGATCCTTCGCGGGTGTTATTGCACTTACAATTCACTCCATCGCTGCTCTTGGAAAATTATTCTCTGAGGAAATTGAGCACATTGATCCAGGTCCTGTGGAAGCGATCGAAGCGACTGGTGGTAATTTCTTCCAGGTTATTCGATACGCTGTAATTCCACAGGTGATACCGCCTTTCTTGTCGTTTACGTTGTTACGCTGGGATATCAACATGCGTTCAGCCACAGTGATCGGGTTTGTGGCGGGCGGTGGTATTGGTTTCTTTGTTCTGGAAACCATTCGCATGGGCGGTTACAACCAATATGCAACAGCGCTCTGGGCAGTCGCTGTCGTAATTATTCTGGTTGATTACATCAGCAGCCGTTGGCGGTTCAATATTCTAAAGGATCAGCCAAAGTCTGTCGACAAGCCGTCGCCCTGGAAAAAGGTTCGGAATATTATTTTTGGAGTCCTCGGAATTGCCGTATTTTTCTACTGCTGGGAAGTAACCAAGATTGACCTGAGCAAACTGTTTGACCCAGGCTCGACGTTCGGCCGGCTGCTGATGGATTTCATTGAAGTAGATTTGAGTCCGAATGTAGTCGACAATGTTATCCGTGAACTTATCATCACCACGATGCAGGCTTTCATGGCAACCACTATGGGCGGCTTGCTGGCCATTCCTTTCAGCTTTCTAGCCGCTAAGAATCTTACCGGAAAACGCGCCATTTCCGCCTGGATTTTCTATTTGACGCGGTCCGTCTTTAATGTCCTGCGCTCCATCGAAGCGCTCCTCTACGTGGCAATCTTTGTTTTCTGGGTTGGGATCGGGCCATTCGCTGGCATGCTTGCGCTGGCGGTTACGACCTATGCGCTGATGGGTAAACTGTTCTCGGAGGCTATCGAGAATATCGATCCAGGTCCGATTGAGGCTGTGACGGCGACTGGCGCGAATAAACTTCAATCGATCATGTATGCCATTGTGCCGCAAATTGTCCCGCCCTTCCTGTCCTATCTGATTTACCAATGGGATATCAACATCCGGATGGCAACCATCATCGGGTTCGCAGGCGGTGGCGGCATTGGTCTGATGCTGTCGACCTTCTTTGGGAGTTTGCAGTATCACAAAGCGGGCACCGTGATTCTGGCTATCGTGATCATCGTAGCGGTCATGGATTTCACCAGCGCTAAAATTCGCGAAAAATTCGTATAGCCATACTTTCTGCCTTTACCACGGGACTATATTCAGAACAAGGCAAACAAAGACCTCTCTGTATAGAGAGGTCTTTTACGTCTTGCCCGTCAAATTCTGCCAGGTAGATTAATCGCCGGGGGAGGCGGGCATGAGATTGGCTGGGAGCATTTCGGTTTTCAGAGTCTGCCGGCTTACTTCTCGGAAGTGGTATCCATAAATTGAGAGTGTGATCGCCATGGGCACGTGCTGAGGTTTATGGAACAGAGTCCAGAAAATCAGATTCCAATATTGCATCCGGTCCTGTCCAAGAATTCCAATCCGCCAGATGGATCGGAAAAACGCCTGGATTTCAGAAATCTGTAAATTTACCGGATTTGAAACCGGCCTGTAATTTTTCAGAAATGTCTTGATTCGTTCATAAAACATTTTCGGTGCGTAAATGGATTGCAGAATATGCCGATAGCCTGACTGCAAAATTTTTGGATCCAGCAGCGGGATGATATTGGATGTACCGTCAGCATTATCACCTGTCATCTCGCGTACCAGCCTGCCTGCTTTATCCATCCGTGAGTGCAGTCGGGTTCCAAAGGGGGCTTGCAGGAGTCCTACCATGGCTGTAACAATCCCCGATTGCTGAATGAAATCTATCTGGCGTTGAAATATCCTGGGGGTATCGTTATCAAAACCTACGATGAAACCAGCCATGACCTGCAGCCCGGCTTGCTGTAAAGCGCGGATATTGCCAATTAAATCCCGTTTCAAATTTTGTTTTTTATTACACTCGACAAGGCTCGTTTCTTCAGGCGTTTCAATCCCAATAAATACCGAAATGAACCCGGCATCTACCAGCATCTGCATCAGCTCGCGGTCGTCAGCCAGGTTAATGGAGGCTTCGGTGACGAACTGAAACCCTTTTTTCCCTCTGCGCCACTCGATTAATGCAGGCAATATTTCCTGTTTCAGAATTTTCTTATTACCAATGAAATTGTCATCTACCAGGAAAACATTCCTTCTCCAGCCAAGGTCGTACAATGCTTCGAGCTCAGCGATTAGTTGGGCTGCAGTTTTGGTTCGTGGACGATGCCCCAATAAAGCAGTGACATTGCAGAAATCACAATCATAAGGACAGCCGCGTGAAAATTGAACACTCATCGATTCGTACGCTGAAAAATTTAGCAAGGTCCAATCCGGGATAGGGGTGGTATGGATGTCGGCAAAATCTGCGCTTGCATAAACCCGATGAGCATTCCCTGCCGAAAAGTCCTGAAGAAATGAGGAAAGAGTGAGTTCTGCTTCATTCAAAATGAAATGATCAACGTCAGGGAATTGCTCGTATTCCCCTGTGAACAACGGCCCACCGGCTACAACTTTCTTTGAATGACTCTTACAGATGTCAATTACTTCCTGAGTCGATGACCGCTGAACGTTCATGGCGCTGATAAAAACCAAATCTGCCCAGTGGATGTCCGATTCTTCCAGGTGCTGAATATTCAGATCGATTAACTTTTTATTCCAATTGGATGGCAGCATTGCAGCCACCGTGACCAAACCAAGGGGAGGGCTGGAGGCTTTTTTTGAAACAAACTGGACTGCATGTTTGAAACTCCAGAAGGTATCCGGGAATTTTGGGTAAACCATCAATATGTTCATAAGATCCTCGTAGGGTAACCTGGCAGTAAAACTGGATTACCTAACCATAAGCTGGAGCATCAGGGAATCAAAGTGATGGAGGTCACACGTATGTTCCCAACAACAGAAGCTGGGTCACAGATAAAAATAGGACTTGGACCATATCCTATGTGAATAAGAACGCTGACCCCGGGTGCTATAATTTAGTTCATGAATCGCACAAACCCATCGATAATTCGTACAAGCGGTGATGCCGATGTGGCTTTTGCGGTCGTCGTCCTGGCTTCATATTTCACCACGTTCAGCTCGCTGCAGAGTGCCAGTGCAACAAAAATAGTGGTGATGATTACGCTAGGCACTGCATATCTTGCGATTGGCATTTATGGATACGCCAGGTGTGCTCAGTCAAAATCACTATCCCTGGGGCTGCTGTATTTTGGATTGCAAATTCCGCTGGGTGGATTGATTGTATATCTCGGAAAAGGAGCCGGATTTAATGCGCTGCTTCTCCTGCCATTGGCCGGGCATGCCGTCGTTCTTCTCCCCCGTCGGATTGGATACCTGGCGCAAGTTGCGATTATTCTGGATTATGTATTAACCGTTTATGCATACAGCCTATCTATAAGTATAGTTTGGGAGGGTCTGCCGATTTTTACGGCAGGATTGGTTTTTGTTGTAGTTTTTACCCAGATGGCTCTCAATGAGGAGGCATCCCGGCGCGAAGTTGAAAGGCTCGTGAATGAACTAACCGAAGCGAATCAGCACTTGCGGGAATTTGCCCTCCAGGCTGAGGATTTAGCAACGGCGAAAGAGCGCAATCGCCTGGCCCGGGAAATACATGATGGACTTGGACATTATTTGACCACCATTTATATGCAAATTCAAGCTGCACGCGCTGTCGCATCCAACGATCGCCTCAGAGCAGACCTAATGATGGAAAAAGCACAAAATCAAACCCAGGCAGCCTTGACAGATGTTCGGCAGTCCGTGGCTGCACTGAGGTCCCCATTGGATGGGCATCAGTCCCTGAGCGAGATGATAAGAGGGCTTCTGGAAGGGGCTAGAAGCTCGGGGATCGAGAGTGAGTTCATAATTACTGGACTTGAACGGAATATCAACCCACAATCGCGCTGGACGCTCTACCGGGCGTCTCAGGAAGGAATAAGTAATGTATGCCGGCATGCGAATGCCAGTCATATGTGGATAAAATTGGATTATACGGACCCGACCCAAACCATCCTTAAAGTTGAGGATGACGGAATTGGTGTTTCACAACTAAACGAAGGGTTTGGCCTTTTAGGGTTAAAAGAACGTGTCCATAACGTCAATGGAGAAATCAATATTGGTCCATCCAACAGCGGCGGATTTTCTATCCAAATAAAGGTGCCTGAATGAACCATTCTATAAAGGTTTTGCTTGTAGATGACCAACTGTTATTTCGAGAAGGCTTGAGAACTTTACTTGAGGTTCAGCCCGATTTTCACATCGTCGGGGAAGCTTCAAATGGAGAAGAAGCGCTGCGGTTGTCGGCAGCCAACCAGCCGGACGTGGTTTTGATGGATTTGCGGATGCCTGTCATGGATGGCGTTACGGCGACCCGGCGTCTTAGGGATTTGTTCCCCACAATCCGCGTAATCGTTCTTACTACATTCGATGATGATGAAACCGTGTTTGATGGATTGAGGGCAGGGGCTGTGGGTTACCTGCTTAAGGATGTTACCTCCGAAAAATTGTGCGAAGCGATTCGCGCCGCCTTCCGCGGCGAATATTTCATGCAGCCATCAATTACGGCTAAAGTAATGGCAGAATTCACGCGCATGGCCAGAAACCCGCGGCCCCAACAGGGAGAGCTTATTTCCGACCTATCTTCAAGGGAGCTGGAGGTGCTGCGCTTGGTGGCGACTGGTGCAAATAATAAGGAAATTGCCGACCAATTGGTCATTGCGGAGGGAACTGTTAAAAACCATCTTACAAGCATTTTGGCGAAGCTGGACGCCCGCGACCGCATGCAGGCAGTATTGAAAGCACGTGAATTTGGAATTATTTAAGGGAGGGTTCCATGAACTCCAACGCAGACGACAACTCAAATAATAATATCAACCACCATGCTTCCCGTCCGGGTGGCATTTACATTATCGGAATCATCATGGTAGCCGTTGGTGCGCTGGTATTGGCAGACCAGTACCTTAAAACTGGTTGGCTGCCGCTGGCGCTGATCCCTGTTGTGGGGGTTTATTTGCTGGTGGAGGCCTACCGTACAAATAAATTCAGTTTTTTGTTATCCGGCGTATTGTTAATCGGTGCCGGGATAGGGGCGTTCGCTGGATTTAGCAAATTTTTTCAGCGGCCGTTGGTCCATGATGTGGGGTGGATGCTGGTTGTATTTGCTCTGGGCTGGGTGTTTGTGAGTGTCCTCTCAAAACGTATCCTGGATCACCCGGTTTGGTGGCCGCTGGTGCCTGGGGGAATTATTCTGTCGATTGGATTGGTTTTTTTATTGACCGAATTGCGGTTCATCGATTTCGTTCTCTGGATCGGAGTTGGAACCGGAATCATCTTGCTAATCTGGGGAATTTCCTGGCGTAAATTCGGTTTAATCATCCCTGGCAGCCTTTTGATCACCATTGCCCCGGGAATATTTCTTGCCTGGGGCAGAACTTACGAATTGAATCCATTGGCTAAAACCGGAATCATGATCGCTGTATTTTCCATTGGATGGTTCCTGATAATCCTGTTTTCAAGGGTGACAACGGCCAAGTTTGTCTGGTGGCCATTAATACCTGGCGGCATTTTGGCGATGGTTGGGTGGGGGTTGTATATAGGCGGCGATCCAGGGAATGCACCAACTTTCATCGCGAATACAGGCTCGATCGGACTGATAATCTTTGGAATATATTTGTTGTTAATGCGAAAAGGGATTCATCATTAGAATTGCGGTCGGTTGTAGTTGAACTGGAATACATTAGTATTTCATTCAGCTGATTTTGTGCAGCACTATCCGGAATTTACACTCCTGTTCAATTTGAGTACTCGGTCGTATAATTACACCTTGTCGTTTTATTCTGAACCCATCTCTCGCGGATTCCTCGCAAATTGCGGGTTGAATACAGGTAGGTAAATATGATTGAAAGAACAGATCTTCGCAATATTGCGATTATTGCGCACGTCGACCATGGCAAGACCACGCTTGTCGACGGATTGCTGCGTCAGGCTCGCGTTTTCCGTGAGAATCAGACAGTCCAAGAACGGGTCATGGACTCGAATGATCTGGAGCGGGAGCGAGGAATTACCATCCTGGCAAAGAATACCGCTATAACCATCCCTGACCCCGAAACCGGGCAGCTGGTGAAAATTAACATCGTTGATACCCCTGGCCATGCAGATTTTGGCGGCGAGGTCGAGCGGGTGATGAACATGGTTGACGGCGTTCTCCTTCTGGTGGATGCGGCCGAAGGACCGATGCCCCAGACGCGTTTTGTGCTAAAGAAAGCACTTGAGCTTGGGCACAAAGCGGTGGTGGTGATCAACAAAATGGACCGGAAAGATGCCGACGCGGCCCGGACGTTGAACGATACATTTGATTTGTTTATTGAGCTTGGGGCGACCGATGATCAAGCCGATTTCCCGGTGATTTATGCCAACGGGATTACAGCTCAAGCCGGGTATACAGAAGACCTTGGTCCTGACCTCCAGCCGCTTTTTAACACAATTTTGCGACAAATTCCGACCCCAAAAGTCGAGATTAATGCTCCCCTGCAAATCCTGGTTACAAACCTCGGGTATGATGATTACCGCGGCGTGACTGCAATCGGCAGGATTTTTGCCGGGAAAATCAAAGCCGGACAATCTTTGGCTCGAATAAAAGTCGACGGTTCCATTGTGCCGGAAAAAGCGCGTTATTTGCACGCCTTTCAAGGCCTCCAACGCGTCGATGTAGAGGAAGCCACAGCTGGTGATATTGTGGTGGTTGCGGGTCTTGAGGGAATTGAGATTGGCGAAACCCTTGCAGATCCAGATAACCCGATCGCCCTTCCGCCAATTCATGTCGAAGCGCCAACGGTGCGCATGACATTTGGCGTAAACACCAGCCCATTCTCCGGTCGTGAAGGAAAGTGGGGCACATCGCGAAAATTGAGAGAGCGGCTTTTATCCGAATTACGGAATAATGTTGCTCTGCGTGTTGCTGAGACAGAATCAGCGGATACTTTCCTGGTTTCTGGTAGGGGTGAACTCCATCTGGCGATTCTTATTGAGACCATGCGCCGCGAAGGATATGAGTTACAGGTTTCCAGACCTGAAGCGATCATGCGCGAGGACGAGAACGGCGACATTCTGGAACCCTATGAGGAAGTTCATATCGAAACCAGCTCGGATACTGTGGGCACCGTGGTGGAGATGTTGGGTACGCGAAAAGGCCAAATGATCGACCTGATCAACAACCCGGATAACACTGTCCACCTGACCTACGTGATCCCAACCCGCGGCTTGCTCGGTTTCCGCTATCAGTTCTTGACCGCCACTCGGGGTATGGGTGTAATGAATTCGGTATTCAACGGGTACCACCCCCTGGCTGGCGGACTCCCGGGAAGAAGCTCGAGCTCTATTGTGGCCTGGGAAGCAGGTGTAACTACCAATTTTGGCCTTAAAAACGCCGAAGAGCGCGGTATTTTATTCCTGGGACCTGGAGTCGAGGTTTATGAAGGTATGGTTGTTGGTGAGACTCAGCGGCCTTTAGATCTGCCGGTCAATGTTTGTAAAAAGAAACACCTCACCAATATGCGCTCGTCCAACAAGGATATTGAGGTAAGGTTGACACCTCCACGGCAGATGAGCCTGGATGAGGCACTGGAATACCTGGCTGAGGACGAATTGCTCGAGATCACCCCGGAAAATTTCAGGATCCGAAAACGCATTCTGAATACCGAAGAACGCGGGAAAATGACCAAGAAATCAAAAGAATTACTGGAAGTTGATTAGGCTTTGGTCTACCGGATTTTTTGGTGTAAGGCCCACAATTGATCCAGAGAAGATTTCAAGCGCTGCCCTAAAGCAGTGCCTTTTTGAGTGGTAACGTCGTCATGGTTGTCGAAGACAACATATGGAACTTTTATGCCCTGGATAAATAAATATTCAGGGTCTTGTTTTGAGACGTCCTCCCAGTCGATATCCTTGTAAAGGACTTCTAATTTGGAGTCAGGCATACTGTGTTCCAGGATGGAATGCGGTTTATCCGGGTTAAATCGCTTTCTATTTTTCCGCAGCGAATCCTCCCAGGTGACGTCAACATAGAGGATGGCTGCATGGCGTATCACATCGGGAGAGAGGTGCTCGAAAGCCCGTTTGTAACCTCCGTGCTCCAATCCGCGTGAAAATTCCATCAAAGCGGTTTGAGGATCGGCATTGGGCATTTTTTCCAGCAGCCACTTTTGATGGTCTAAAGACAAACGGCGGATGAGCAAGTCCCATAAATGGGTTCCCTTGAAATATCCTTTTTCATCGGTATACAAATGCGGATATCCAAGCGAATCCAGGATTGCATCCTCTTCGAACCAGGTCCAGAGCATTGGAAAATCATCAAATTCGGTGATTGAACCCACATGAAATTGTTCTACGCGCGTAGTCAGCGGGGTTTTCTTTAGGAAATCGATTATTTCGGATTTCCCTGCTGCCGGTCGTGCCAGCAGCAGAAGTGTTTCGAAGCAAGGCTGTGTTGTCATGAACCCTCACATAGGTTGTGTTTTTAGATTTCGTAAATTATACTGCCCATCGAAAGCGCAATGTATTTTTATTAGCAATGATTGAGCTAGGTTTAAATGGTTAAATTCAAGCCTTCCCTCCTTTCCCTCATTCTGCTGGCTACCATCTTCATTTCTGGGTGTGTACAAGACCCTGTTGAAATCTCGCCTGATCCACAGAAGCCTCCTATCTCTGTTTCGCCTCAGCCAACACTAACAGCGGTTTATGAGGGACCTCAGAATACTCCTGAGCCAACAACCACACCGGAACTAGAAGGAAACGTTCCGGAAGCCGAGACCCTTCAGATTGCTTACCAGATCGACGCTGCTTTGAATTACGACGAGAAGACTGTCGAGGTGCACCAGACTGTAACCCTGGAAAAATTACCGGAAGACGTCCTGGGAATTGCAATGATTGTGGAGCCAAACCGGTATGCTAATGGCTTTTCGCTGCAATCACTGGAGTTCGTGGGTATCGGCCCCGTGGAGTACTCACTGGACGGAAACCGATTGGATTTCAACCTGCCCACCTTGAATACAGGCGGTGACGGTCAAGAATTTGTGTTGGTTTATTCCATCAGGCTGCCGGCTATTCCGCCTCCTTCGGAAATGTACAAACCCCAGCCATATGGCTTCACAGACCGGCAATTGAACCTGGTGGACTGGTACGCGTTTGTTCCCCCTTTGGACGAGAACAATCAGTGGATTATCCACCAACCGCCTGTTTTTGGAGAATCCCTGGTCTATCCAGCGGCATCGTTGCAATTGGATCTTACTGTAATCGGCAGCAATATGCCGCTTGTGGTGGCTGCCAGCAGTCTTCCGCAGCGGGTAGAAAATACTTACTCATATTCGTTTGACAGCGTAAGGACATTTGGAGTTTCGGTAAGCCCGTATTATGCTGAAATTCAAGGCGAAGCACTAGGAATAGTTGTCAAAGCTTATGCATTTGCGGGATACGAAGCACAGAATCGGATGGTTCTTCAAAACGCTCTTGAGGCAGTTGCATTGTTCTCCGAGCAATTTGGTGTACTGCCGAGGGGGTCGATCAGCATTGTACAAGCTGATTTTTTGGACGGGATGGAGTTCGACGGGTTGTACTTTGTCAGCAAGGGGTTCTATGATTTGTTTGACGGATCTGTAAAAGGTTACCTTACGCTGATTACAGTGCATGAAATGGCTCACCAGTGGTGGTTTGGGGTGGTCGGAAATGATCAGGCGGTGGAACCCTGGCTGGATGAAAGCCTGGCGACCTTCGCTGAGCAACTTTACTTTGAACGATACTTTCCAGATCTGGTCGAGTGGTGGAGGTACTATCGGGTCGCGTATTATGAGCCGGAAGGCAAAATCGACTTATCGATCTATGAGTACGGCTCCTATGCGGCTTACAGGAATGCGGTTTACTTGCGCGGGGCAAAATTCCTGGATAATTTTCGAGAGGCAATTGGCAGAGAGCGATTTGAGGTGGGGCTGAAACAATATTTCGATACGAATAAATTCAAAATTGCATCAGGCGACGGGTTCTTTTCAGCCTTTAACCTGGTATCTCTTGGTGAATTGGATCAGGTTAAGGGCGATTACTTTGAATAATATATGCACAAAATGCGCATAGCCATAATCGCTCACAATTAATTGCTTATAGCTGACAGTAACAATGCCATTCCAGCCGTCGCGTCCACACCTGACGAGCTGCCCCAGCTCAGGATTGATTTTATGGTGTCTTCAGTCGAGATGGCAGGATCCAACAACCCGGAATAAGCTGCCAGCAACCGCTCGTCGATTTCTCCAAGCGATGCGCATTCGACCAGGTTGGCACTAATCAGGGTAGATCTTTGGCGGACAGCATCGTTAATCTGCTGCATTAAATTCGAATAATCTGCATGAAATCTGGCTTGTAATGTAAATGCAACGAAAGTCAAGCCAAGTAAAAAATCATCTCCGGCCGGGGTTAATCCACGACCACGGCCGGTAAAAAAATTGATGCCTGGAATCAGCCCATCAAAATCCTGACATTTCAAAGCGTCATGCATCGCATGAATGGTGGCGTAAACTTCTGGCTCGACGGCAGGTGAGGGGTGCCCACTGGTAAATATTGCCGCGTATACGCCCGAAATTAGTTCATTTTCTGCATGCGACAAAATTTCCTGAAGGAATTTATCTATTTGGCTTCTGGTCGATAATAGATCAGGTAGGGCAGTGGTTAAAGGTTTATCTTGAGCGCTCCATACATTCGCAAGTGAACAATTTATGAAGATTTCGAGATTGTCAAATTCCATGCCGCCTTCGGTGATCCTTCCGGTACTCGAAAGATCGATCCGTTCCAGACGAGGATTTTTCCAGAGCAGGTTGATAATCAACGGTCCTCTAAATTTTTCGCGCGAAAGGAAAAGGATCACTCTATCTTCGACGCTAATAAATACCCCGCGTGAGGTAATTCCTCTGACAGAAAATTGGGCTGGAACCTTTAAAATTTCCGCAGCGATAGCCCCGATGGATACAGGCATAATGCTAATATTCATCGGAATTTAGCCGGTTGTAAGACATTCTGTATGAGATTTATCAGTTGACATGGCATATATTTTAGTAGATAATTCGAAAAGATAAAGGCAGGCCCGCTGGCACCGCTTTTTATGGTTTATTATCCCAACTTTGACGGTTGAAATTCAGGAATATCATTGATAATGATTGCATGGCGATTTGGCTCCAAGCGTTATTCGGGTTCCAGGCTGCTTAATTGAATGCTATCCAATCTCCCCTCTTCGCTGCGATGCAGGGGAGATGAATTTTAACCGGATTTGTTTACCTTGATAATCACGCAAACTCGTGTTGCGGATTTACAAATTTGCAGAACTTTGAAAGGAGACGATGTATGAAATTACTTGATTTGACCATCCCCCTTGGTATCGGCACGCCTCCGTGGCCGACATATGAACCTTTGCAGGTAAAGTATTTTAAACGGCTGGCTCCGAATGGCGCGAATGGCCAGGTTGTAACACATTCAAACCATCTTGGAACTCATCTGGATGGTGAAATCCACTTCCACACCCCGGGCCGTGACATGGCTTCTCTGCCCATGGACTTTTTGTTCCATGATGCGGCGGTTGTTGACCTTTCCGATGTCTGCGGCGATTATGACGTGTACACCAGTAAAATGATCACCGATCGCGTGCAGGTAAAAGAAGGCGATATTCTGATCATCCATACGGGTTACCATCACTTTGGCTGGGATCAGCCAACCGCGAATGAAATCCGCTACATGGTCATGCACCCGGGTCCCGACCGTGAATTTGCAGAATGGGCAAAAGACCTTAAACTGCGCTGGATCGGCCTTGACTGCGGAAGCGCAGATCACCCGATGAATACCATCATCCGAGACTGGATGCCCCGTCAGCGAAAGCAGGCCGAAAAGGTCTTCCAGAAGAAATTCGGAATGAGCATCGATCAATACTACGATGACTCAAAGTATCAATTAATGCACCTGGAGATGTTCCCGTACGGCATTATCCATGCCGAGTGCATCGGCGGTGACCTGGACCTTGTCCTGAACCGCCGCGTTCCTATTGGCTTCTTCCCCTGGCGCTTTGTCGATGGCGAGGCCAGCATAGGTCGATGCGTTGCCGCTGTCGATGACGACGAGTATGAAGACCTGATGAAAAAGAAAGCCACACTTCCCCTGACGAAATTCGGTGATGCAACCAACCAGAAACATGTTGAGAGCCTCAACGCTATTTCTAAAGCCAATCTGGCGTAAAAACGTCAAAAAGATAGAGGAGAAATAATATGCGTGCACCACTTCCCGAAAAAGCATCTCAAGCTCAGGTAACTTTCGATGCTGAAGAAATTGAAGCTATTTTGCAAGGACCTGCTCTGAATTTGAAGCCCTGGCCCAATTGCCAGGTCAAACTCAAGGACGGCCGCACCCTGTTCATCCGCGAAGCACGCCTTGACGAAGTCCCCATGATGCTTGAGTACCTCAAGCGGTTCCTGGATGTCGACCATGACTTCTATGATATCGTTGGCGCTCGTGTTTACTCGGAGGTTCTTGGCTGGGCGCGCAAGCGTCTAAAAGATCCCTACACCCTGGTTGGTCTTATCGATGGACTTTGGGCTGGCTTTGCCAATGGCCGGTTGATGAACGAAGACATCAACATCAGCCTGCACACCATGGCTCTTATCCGCGGCGGCCGTATCGGTGCAGTCATGTACTATGCCAAGGCATACTACGGGTTCGAAATCCTTGGCAACAAGGAATGGTGGGCTACCTATGAAAGCTATAACGGATGGAGCCGCTGGGGTGTGGGTATGGCTCAGCCTTCCTACCCGTGGCCGGATGTCCAGCATGAGCTGGGTGGC
>CAYPJS010000126.1:0-15553 GCA_964411135.1 uncultured Anaerolinea sp. | reverse complement strand
GCTGCGGTGTCCCAGGCTTCCAGGTCGAGCTCCCAGTAGCCGTCCAGGCTGCCGCAGGCCACGCGGCACAGGTCTAGGGCGGCTGAACCGTCGCTGCGCAGAGACACCACCTTTTTGAGCAGCCGCGCCCATTCAGCGCTGTTGTCGTCCGGGTCGGTCCAGGCTGTGTAGGGAAAGCCGGATGCCAGCAGAGCCTGGTTCAGGGATACCGTCTGTGAGACGCAGATCGAGCTGCCGTTGACAAAAGCTCCTTGACCCGCCACCGCGGTGTACATCTGATCCAGCATCACGTCGTACACCACGCCAAGCACAGTCTTTCCGGCTTGCTCCAGCGCGATCGAGACCCCAAAGCAGGGATAGCCGTGGGCGTAGTTTGTGGTGCCGTCCAATGGGTCGATGACCCAGCGCTCGCCGGCTGCGGTTACGCTCCCCGGCGGCTGTTCTTCGGTCAGTGCCGGGATGTGCGGAAACGCAGTTCCGAGCAGCTCAAGGATGAGCTGCTCGGAACGGGTATCCAGTTCGGTTACCAGGTTGGCCGGCGATTTCTCGCGTACGCCAAAGCTGGAACGGAAGTGACTGCGCAGAAGCTCGCCGGCTTTGTATGCCGCCTGAACGGCAGTGTCCAGTTTCTGCTGCATGCAAGTTAATCCATGAAGGCTCCGCCGTTGATGTTGATGGCTTCGCCGGTAATGAAATCAGAAAGGGGAGATGCCAGGAACAGCACCACGGATGCCACGTCCTCGGCAGTTTCGATGCGGCGCAGGGGCGTATCTGCCACGTACAGACGGCGTACCTCGTCCACGCTCACACCACGCAGACTGGCCTCCCAGGCCAATTCGCGTTCCTGCATGCTGGTAGCCACGTAGCCCGGGCAGACAGCATTGACGGTGATCTTCTGCTCGGCCAGTTCGCCGGCGGTAGCCTGGGTCAACCCGACCACGGCAAATTTTGAGGCCACATAGTGAGCCAGGAAAGGCGCGTTGCCGCGCTTGGAAGCCATGGAGGCGGTGTTGATAATTTTGCCGCGCAGCCCGGAGACCGCGTCTGGCGACTGTGCGCCCATGACGCGTGCTGCCGCCTGGGTGCCGAAGAAAGCGCCTTTGGCGTTGACATCCATATTGAAATCCCAGTCAGCCTCAGTCAGGTCCACCAGGCGGTTCATGCTGCTGACACCGGCGTTGTTGATCCAGCCGTCCAGGCGGCCGTACTTTTGCGCAGTGTACTGTGCCAGAGCATCGCACTGGTCGGCTTTGGTCACATCCAGCGCCCGCGGCTCGGCTTTGCCGCCTGCCGCACGGATCTCGGCAGCGGTCTTTTCAGCCAGTTCGGCGTTCAGATCGGAGACAACCAGGGTGGCGCCGGCATTTGCAAGCGCCAGCGCAATGGCTCGGCCGATTCCTGAGCCTGCACCGGTAATTGCATAGATCTTTCCGTGTAACGATAGTTCCATTGGTATCTTTCCTTAGCGAAGTTTATTGTTCAGCCTTACGCATCACCTGCATCAACACCAGGGTCATAAGGATAATGATTGCCAGCAGGATGAAAGCCATAGCTGAGCTCTTGCCCATATCCAGGAAGACAAAGAAAACCTTGTAAATGTAATAGCTGATGGTTTCGGTCGAAATGCCCGGGCCGCCGCGGGTAAGAATGTAAACCAGATCATACGTCTTGAGCGCAGCGATCATGCGGATGACGGTTGCCACCAGGATGGTGGGGGTCATCAGGGGCAGAGTGACGAATCTGAACTTCTGCCAGGCATTCGCGCCGTCGATCATGGCGGCTTCATACATCTCGTCGGGCATGCTGGTCAAGCCGGCCAGCAGTACCAGGATGATGAAGGAGGTTTCGTGCCAGATATCAACGATGATGATCGTGATCATCGCCAGGGTGGGGTCTGCCAACCAGGCCGGCTGCGGCAGACTGACCAGGCTCAACATGTAATTGATGATGCCCAGGTCGGGGTGCAGTAACAAACGCCAGATCAAACCAACCGTGATCGGCGGCATAAGCATGGGAATAAGAAGAATGAACAGGTAAATATTGCGGAACCGGATTCTTTTGTTGTTGAGCAGCAGCGCCAAACCGAACCCGATCAGGATTTCCAGCACAACCACGCTTGCAGTCAAAACGACAGTGTTTTTGGCTGCATTGAGCAGCAAAGGGTCCTTGAGGACCTCGACGTAGTTCGCGAAGTTCAGCCCGCCGATTTCTCCCTGACTGAGGATCCAATCGTGGACACTGACGTACAGGGCATATACCAGAGGGAATAAGATGACGATCCAAATGCCGATAATCGCCGGAGTGACCAGACCCCGGGCGGCGCGTTGATCGCGCTTAGCAAGACTTTTGAAATAAGAGGTTTTTGCCATGTAGTATCGCTAACCAATCAGGCGGTTCCCCATTCCGGGGATGGAATGGGGAACCTGTTAGTACGAAGAATTTATTCGTCCTTCAAGCTGTTACACTCGGCAATCAATTCCTCGATGGCTGCATCCGCTGTCATAGAGCCAGCAATCGTTTCGGAAATGACGCGTCCAAGAACCTCGACGATCTGCGGGGCGCGTGACTGCATCGGGAACATGATGGCGTCGCCAACGATCTTCTCGACATCGTCGTAGTATGGATATTTCGCCAGTACGTCGGCATCCTGGAAGACATCGGTACGGGTGGGTGCACCGCCAGACAGAGCGCGTTCTTTAGCGACATCGAAGGATTCAACCCATTCGATGAAGGCCCAGGCCGCATCGGGGTTCGGGGATGACTTGGGAATTGCCCAACCCCAACCGCCCAGCAGACCAATACCGCCAGGGACAGCCGTAACTTTCATTTTGTCCACAACCTGTGACTGCTCGGGATCATTCAATACCGGCACCATCCAGTTGTAGGTGATGTAGCTGAAGGCTTTACCCTGGGCAACCGTTGCGAAGGCTTCGTCGAAGCCGTAGGAGGGAGCTCCTGGAGGAGCTGAGGTCTTCATAGCGTCAACGTAGGCGTTAAGAGCTTCGACGCCAACTTCCTGAGTCAGAACTACATTTCCGTCCAGGTCATAGAGCATTCCGCCCATGCTGTACAGGTAGTTAAGAAATTCCATGGCGGTAGGATCAGGACGCAGGCCTTGCATGGATGCGCCGTAGATGTCAACTTCGCCGTCGCCGTTGGTGTCGCGTGTCATGAATTTGGCAAGTTCAACATATTCTGGGATGGTGGTAGGCAGCGCCAGATCCTTGCCCATTTTTTCCTTGTACTCTGCCTGGATGGCAGGATCGGAGAAAATGTCATCGCGGTAAACCAGAGCCATGGCATAGTTGTAGAACGGCAGCATGTAAGTCGTGCCGTCTACCTGACCAACCATTTCGAGCATGGAGGGCAGGTAAACATCCAGGCTGACTTTTTCGCTGGCAGCAACCTTATCATCCAGCGGCATCAACCAGCCGGCGCGGACGAATTCAGCCACCCAGTAGTTGTCCACCACGATCAGGTCATACGAGCCTGAACCTTCAGCAGCGGTCAACTGAGGGACCAGTTTTTCGTGCATGAGCGCATAGTTCAACACTTCGATGTTAACGGTTGCGCCAGTCTCTTCCTCAAATTTTGAAAGCTGTGCCTGGACGTACTCAGTATCCGGGACACCTTCCATCATGACGTTGATGGTAATGCCTTCAAACGGTTTGGCTGCAGTGCCGGGATCCACAGGTTCCTCGGTCTTTGCGCAGGCTGACAGAAGCATGCTGGCAATAATGAGCAGCCCGAAAATTGTCAATAAACTCTTTTTCATTTTCTCCTCCAGATGGAATTATTGGCAGTGAAAATTCCAATTAAACGACACGGTTTGTTTGGTTACACCTCCTGCAGGCTATTTGACCGATCCGAATGTCAGGTTGCGGACCAGTGACTTCTGGATTACGTACGTCAAGATGATGACCGGTAAAATGGTGATCACTGTGGCGGCCGAAACCGCCCCAATGTTGACGCCTTGCTGTGTCCACAGGCTGGAAATTGCCACCGGCAGTGTGCGAGTGTTTCGGCCTGTCAGGATGAGGGCAAAAAGGAATTCATTCCAGTTGAGAATGAAGTTGAAGACGCCGGCTGAGAGCAAGCCAGGCAGTGCTACCGGGAAGATTACCCGTACGAGAGCCTGTACGCGCGAGCAGCCATCGATCATGGCAGCCTCTTCGATTTCAATCGGGATACTCTGGAAGAAGCTGATGAGAATCCATACCGTGTACGGCAGGTTAAACGACAGGTACGCCAGGATCAGACCTGAAAGCGAATCCCAAAGCTGCAGAAAGCGCATGATCAGGAAAATTGGGATGACCAGTGCGATGGGCGGCAGCATTTGCGTCGCCAACATGCTCAGCCGCAGAGCGGGGTCGCCTGTCCTGAAGCGTGCAATCGAGTATGCAGCCAGTGAACCAATGAGGAGCGCTACGATACTGGCTGCGGCTGATATCAACAGGCTGTTGAGCGCGTAATTCTGAAACGGATACTTGTCAAAAATGGTTAGATAATTATCGAAGGTCGGAGTAAAAAACCAGACCGGCGGGATTTTGTATGCGATCAACCGGTTGGCTAAAGAGGTCCGGATAACCCAAAGGATTGGCAGCAGAATTGCCAGAGAAGCAAATATCAGAATGATATTTGAGATGGTTAATCCGAAGTTCCGTTTAAATTTCGCGAGCATTTGAAGTCCTATCGAATAAGGATGGAACTAACCGGTAAGCCCCTCGATCCTGGCCAGAGCAGCGAAGTTGGGGCGATTTGTTTCATATAAATTCCGGTAAAGCTTGTAAAGATCTTTGTATTTCTCGTGCCGGGCCAGATCCGGGGATGTGGGTTCTTTGAGGTGGATAAACTTTTCAATCTCGCCCCATTCGGTAAAAGCGCCTACGCCCATCCCGGCCACGAAGGCTGCTCCCAGGGATGATCCCGGATGGTTGGCAACTTCTTCCAACGGATAGCCGATGACATCCGAGGTGACCTGACGCCATAATTTGCTGCGCGCGCCGCCGTTGGCAACCCGCACGCGGTTAATCTCAAAACCGGCATCGTTGAGCACCTGAATATGGTGCAGGAAACCAAAGGAGATGCCCTCTAAAATGGCGTGATAAAGGTGCGCACGAGTATGCTGAAGCGTCAGACCGAAGAACACGCCGCGGGCGATCGGATCAAAAATAGGGGTTTTTTCTCCGATGAAATACGGCAGCAGGACCAGCCCATCTGAACCGGCGGGGATATTCCAGGCCTCGGCGTCCAGCTCAGGGTAATCCAGGCCGGCACCGAACCCGTCACGGAACCATTTAATGATCGAGCCGCTGGAAGCCATGCAGCCGTTTATCAGGTATAACCCGGGGATGACGTGGTAATCGAGGAAAAGGGCCGGGTTAATCTCCAGCCGGTCCAGCGAATAGAGGACATCTCCAGCACCGCCAAGCTTGATTAACAAATCGCCGTTTTGTTTCAGCCCAACCGAAAAAGCGGATGCCACATGGTCCGCACTGCCTGCCACCACGGGCGTACCGGCTTTCAACCCGGTTGCAGCCGCAGCTTCAGGGGAAATTCGGCCGACGATCTCATCAGGCGCATGCACAGGCGGCAGCTGGTCACGGTGGATTTTGGCCAGGGCAAGTAGATTGTCGTCCCAGTCTTTGCGATGGATGTCGTAAAGACCGCTCTCCAATGCCCAGTTTTGTTCCAGGGTGGGTGTATTGGTCAATCGATAGTTGATGTAATCGTAAGAGCCCATAACCCACACCGCCTGGTCGAAGGCGGCGGGTTCATTACGTGCCAGCCAGAGCAGTTTGGGACCGATACTTTGCTGCGTGATGGCAGATCCCGTGCGGCGGAAGACGTCGTGTTCATCTACCTGTGCTTTGAAATCATCAATTTCAAGGATCGAACGTGCATCATTTTGCTGAATTGACCGGCGCAGCGGCAGCCCGTCCTGGCCCACCAGGATCGTGGTTGGGACCATGCCGCTAACGCCGACAGCCAGGATGTGCGACGCATCGATACCGGCTTTCTGAATCACTGCCGGGATGCCGCTGCAGACATTTTCCCACCATTCTGCGGGGTCCTCTTCCGCCCAATTAGCCTGGGGCGAGTGCAGGGTAGCAGTCAGGTTATATTCTGCGGTTATCCCGCCGGCGGTATCGACCAGCAGCAGCTTGGTGCCGGTGGTGCCGATATCAATCCCGATCAAGTAATCACGGCTCATTTAAGTTCCTTACGCACATCCCGTACAGAATCCATAAAAGCCTTGACCCGTTTTGGATCGACCGGATTCCAGGTCTTTCCGTCAACTTTCAAACTTGATCCGACGATGACGCCATCTGCAACGGTGAGGTACTGCCGGATATTCTCCTGGCGGGCACCGGTGTTAAGGAAAACGGGTGTGTTGTCGCCAACGGCTTCCTTAGCGGTTTTAACCATCGAGAAATCGGGTTCGGCCCCCGCCATCGAGCCGGCAATCAGGATCGCATCCACCAGCGAGGATACAACAGCACTGCGGGCTCGGGTGGCTACGTCGCGGGTGCCGAGGGGGGAAGCAAATTCCGGGGTGATGTTGGCAAAAACGCGCACATTGTCGGCGTCGATGTTGTGGCGGTAGCGGTACAGCTCCGCAGCATCCGGCGCCCAGATGCCCATGTCGCTCTCGTAAACGCCGGTTACCACCTCACGGATGAATGCGCCGCCGGTTGCTTTGCAGATCGCGAGGGGAGCTTTGGCATTCCATAAAAAGTCGACGCCGAAAGGGCGGTCGGTGGGACGAAGTTCGGTCACAATACGGGTCATGACCGCCACCGCTTCAAAGTCTGCGTTGAACGTGTAAGGGCGGTCGTCTTCATTGCAAAACATGATGGCGTCCACGCCATTATCGAGCAGGTGGGTTACATCTCTGCGAACATGCTCTACGGCCCCTTCAACACCCTTGGTTGGATCGTAGCGCGGCGTACCTGGAATGGCTGGAATATGCGCCATAGCAATGACCGGTTTTTCTACGCCAAACATTTCTTTTAATAATAACGACATTTCTCCTCCATGAATTTAGGCCAAAATAATTTCTATGCCTTCTTTTCGAATTTGCGTAACAAGGTGGGGATCCAGATCCGAATCCGAGATGATGGTGTGCACCTTGGCGAGAGGAACAATGGACGTGAGTGCCACCTGCCTGAATTTCGATGAATCCGCAGCCAGGAATACTTTTTTTGCGCTCCGGACCATCGCCCGTTTGACCAGCGTATCTTCGATATTAAATTCTGACACTCCGGCTTTGACATCCACGGCACCGGCGCCCAGGAAAAGTTTATCCACGAAGAAATCATCAAAAATCCGCTCGGCGAGGTGCCCAATCATGGAATACTCGCTGGAACGCAGGATACCGCCGGTCAGAATCAGCCGTATACCTGGATGGTCGCATAATTCATTGGCAATCCGCAAGCTGGGTGTGATGACCGTCAAATCCTGCTTAGCATGCAGACTGCGGGCAATTTCAAGCGTGGTGGAGCCCACATCCAGCGTGATGCTGTCTCCGTTTTGGACAAGGGCGGCTGCCGCTTCACCAATCCGGCGTTTTGCGTCAAGGTTCTCTCCGGCGCGCGAGATGAATGGCGGCTCGTAGCTGCGCCCGCGCTGACTGGTCGCTCCGCCGTGGACTCGCCGCAGCAGACCGCGGCTTTCGAGAATTGCCAGATCGCGGCGGATGGTCATTTCGGAAACATTGAACTCGCGTACGAGGTCGGCCACCGAAACGCTTCCATGAGTTTCGAGTTTCTCGATTATGGTTGTATGTCTGAAGTCTGAGATCATGGGGAAAATATCAAAGCAAATGTTTGATTATGTTATAAGTTTACAGAAATAATGTTTGAATGTCAATTATCAAACATAAATCAGGCGAAATTTTAAGATTCGGCCATGCTCAAGTCATCATATTTTCTGTTGCCTCAATCTGCGCATCGCTTGCAGGACACTGCATAAACCGCGCAGCTGGCCCAAAGTATGTCCCATCAGGTCTTAAAATAACAACAAGGCTCTGAATTTCAGAGCCTTGTTGTGTAAAAATTATTTATTGCGAACGCTTAGCCTGCGACTGGAAGCGTTTGGCTTTCCTTCAGGGAACTCTCTAATTTCAAGAGGAGCCCTTTGCGTTGCTTCAGCATATCTTTGTAACCCATGTTATCGGTGGCCTGTATCTCAACACGCAGATCTTGCAGGCAGGTGTCAATCAGGTTGCTTAAGAGCTGAATTTCATCGACGGTCAGGTTGAGCTGGATCATCTAATTCTCCTCAATACTAAGATAAGTTTGAATAAAATCGCAGGGCATGGAACATACCCTAAGGGCTCACCTACCATTTCAGGGAACAGCCTAACTTCTCCCTCATAACAGTATAGGCAAGGGGGGATTCCCCGTCAATAGTGATTTATGTCACAATTAATAACGGTATTTGGGATTCGAATCAGCCTGTTTGGGTCAACATTTATTATTTTTATCGACTTGGCTTGCTTTTTACCTGTGTTTCAACCATAATTAAAGCATCTGGCTGCATCACAACTTAACAGGGAGAGATAAACATGTCTTCACATGCTGGTCAAGGCACAAAGCGTAAGTTCCAAGCCACCCCATTAAAGCGGGTCTCGCCGGTTCCTTCTGATATCCAAATCGCACAGGCGTCAACCTTGAAACCGGTCTCGCAGGTTGCTGAAGAGCTTGGCTTACTGCCTGAAGAAATCGAGTTTTATGGTCCGTACAAAGCAAAGGTGAAGCTGGAAGTTCTTGACCGCCTGAAGGATGTGCCGAACGGCAAGTATGTGGATGTGACTGCCATTACGCCTACTCCATTGGGGGAGGGAAAAACAACCACAACGGTAGGTTTGAGCCAGGCGCTGGGGGCGCACCTTGGTAAATCGGTTATGACCTGCATCCGGCAGCCAAGCCAGGGCCCAACCTTCGGTATTAAAGGCGGGGCAGCCGGGGGCGGCTACAGCCAGGTAATCCCGATGGAGGATTTCAACCTGCATTTGACTGGCGACATTCATGCAATCACAGCTGCTAACAATCTGCTGGCTGCTGCCATTGATGTGCGCATGTTCCACGAGGCAGAGGCTACGGATGAGCAAATGTTCATCCGTCTTTTCCCCAAGGATAAGCAAGGCAAGCGTCATTTCGCTATTAACATGCTCAATCGTAAGAAGAAACTGGGCATCACCGTGGATGATCCGGAACAATTGACTCCTGAAGAGCGCGTTCGCTTTTGCCGTTTAGATATCGATCCAGAATCGGTTACCTTCAGGCGCGTCGTGGATACCAGCGACCGTATGCTGCGCGGGATTTCCGTTGGGCAGGGTCCAGATGAAAACGGGTTTACGCGTCAGACCGGTTACGACATCACGGTCGCCAGTGAAATTATGGCCATTCTGGCACTGACAACCAGCCTGGCTGACATGCGTAAACGTTTTGGTGAAATCGTGATCGGGCGCAATAAAAAGGGCGAGGCAATCAACGCCGACGATCTGGGGGTGGCTGGCGCGATGACGGTTTTGATGCGTGATGCCATAAAACCCACCCTGATGCAAACGGTCGAAGGCACTCCTGTCTTCGTCCATGCCGGCCCGTTTGCCAATATCGCTCATGGGAACAGCTCGATCCTGGCAGATAAAATTGGTTTGAAACTGGCAGATTATGTGGTTACTGAGTCTGGATTTGGTGCCGATATGGGCATGGAGAAATTCTTCGACATCAAATGCCGATATTCCGGTCTGGTCCCGAATGTTGTCGTACTTGTCGCCACAATCCGGGCTTTGAAAATGCACGGCGGCGGACCCAAAGTTGTGGCAGGGCGGCCGCTGGATCCTGCCTATACAAACGAGAACCTTGACCTGCTCAAGGCTGGCATGGGAAACATGCTTGCTCACATCAACATTGCACGCAAGTATGGAATTCCGGTAGTGGTGGCGGTAAACAGTTTTGCAACCGATACTTCGGCTGAGCTGGAATTGGTGCGCAAAGCCGCAGTCGAAGAAGGGGGCGCGGAGGATGCAGTCGTATCGCGGCACTGGGAATTGGGCGGCGAAGGAGCTGTGGCTCTGGCTGAGGCGGTCGTCAAGGCTGCAGAAAAACCTTCTGACTTCCGATTCTTGTACCCACTGGACCTTTCGATCAAAGAAAAAATTGAAATTATTGCGCGTGAGGTTTACGGCGCAGACGGCGTGGACTATGAACCTCTGGCTGAAGAACGCATTGAAGCCTACACCAGACTTGGGTTTGACAAACTTCCGATCTGCATGGCAAAAACGCACCTGTCGCTCAGCCATGACGCCAATCTAAAGGGTGTACCCAAAGGCTACCGTATCCCGGTGAGGGATGTCCGAGCTTCAGTAGGGGCGGGCTTCCTGTATCCGCTGCTGGGGACAATGAGCACCATGCCCGGGCTGCCCACACGCCCCGGATTCTTCGATATCGACATTGATCTGGAGACCGGGCGGGTGATTGGCTTGTCGTAAACGGATCAGTCTGAAGGACCCCCCATTTCCGCAAGATTTGACGGAATAATTGTAAAAATGACCCCGATTGAACGGGGTCATTTTTATTTAGGATCAACTATATTTATGGGGTTTGCGGTTGGGTCGTCACCAAACCGTGTCAGCCAGAGCCCATGGTGTGCCAAGGCGGAAAATTCCATAAATTCCGCTGAATATTGCCAGAAATTGATTATTTTGTAATAATGTTCCGCTTTATCCTTGAGAAATTATGGAAAAATGTTTATAAATTATATTAATTATTACGATTTTGCTCAATGATCGACAGAAATTTCAATATAGGTTCTTAGGCTGTCAGCCGTGGAGGAAATTATGGATATTTACGGAAAAGAATCCGTTTCAATCGATGTGGGCCAGCGTTTAAAGCACTTACGGGAAGAACGGGGTGTATCGATGCGCAGTCTGGCCCGGACGAGCGGTCTATCTGCAAATGCGTTAAGTATGATCGAACGCGGATTAACCTCTCCTTCTGTCAGCACCTTGAATAAACTCGCTGGTGCTCTCGAAGTACCGGTCACCGCATTTTTTAGAGCCGAACCTGACCGGACAAAAATTGTCCACTTGAAATTCGATGACCGAATCCGTGTGCCGTTTGCTCATAGTCTGTGGGAAGGATTGGGTGGCGAACAATTCAGCGGCCGTATTGAGGCATTCATGGTCACTTTAGAGCCTGGCTCCAGCAGCGGTCCGCATGGGATGCTGCATACGGGCTCTGAATTTGTGTATTGCTTGCAGGGTGTGATTGATTATGAGGTGGACGGGCAGGTTTACCAACTGAACACTGGCGATACGTTGATTTTCGCCGCGCGGTTGACCCATCGCTGGCGGAATTCAGGCTCGACACCGGCCAGGGTCATTATTGTGATTTCCTGTTTCGAGGAAGGGGAGCGGCCGGGTGAATACCATATTGCATCGGTTGGATCAGGCCAATCTCCCGACGGGTCCAAGGGTAAGTAAAAGCCCCAAACGACCTGCCCCAGGCATAAGGTGGCTTTGTATCGAGGTGAGCGAAGCGGAGCGCCTTTCTTCTATTCCTTGAGGAGAAGGCTTCTTCGTTACAGCTTGCTGCAGGATGGATTGTTGCAGACCGTAAGTATGTTGGACACCGTAACTTAAACCGACGGATCCCTTACCGATAAACCCTTGGCACGCGCCAATTGATCCCACTAACAATGTCGGCCTGTGAAGTGTGCCAGCGATCAATTAATTCATCCGTAGTGATTTCCCCGTCCCCCTGCCTGCCGATAATCACGACCTCAGTGCCAACCGGCACCTGACGGTCAAGCCGCAGCATACACATGTCATTGCATACCCGTCCAACCACCGGCACTCGCTGCCCTTCGACCAGTACCTGGTTGCCAGGCAAGCGACGGAAGCCATCACCATATCCGACAGGGATCGTCCCGATCCATTCACTTCCGCTGGCTGAATACTCATGCCCGTAACTTACCCCCCAGCCAGCCGGTAACTTACGGCAGCTGGCCAGCTGCGCTTTCCAGGTGATGACTCTTCGCAGTTCGGGCGGAAAAGGTTTGAAATAAAAGGGCTTCATCCCCAGCAGCGCTGTTCCGACGCGCACCATATCGAAACGGGCTTCAGGTAGGCCAAAAGCGGCTGCAGAATTGCCGAGGTGGGCCAATTTGGGGCGGATTTGTTTTTCCTCCAGCGCAGAGAGCACATCCTTAAACCGCTGAATCTGAAGCGGTGTGATTGGGTCCCCGGGTTCTTCATCAGCCATCACAAGGTGGCTGTAGATCCCGTCCACCTCGATCGTCCCCAATTCGCGGCATTGTTCTGTCAATAAAAAAGCATCCTGGGGAAGGACACCCAATCGGCCAAAGCCGGTGTCGATTTTTATGTGGACGTGGGCGGTTATCCCGTTTGCTCTGGCGCGGGTTGAAACCATTTCGGCAGACTGGAAGCTATACAGGGTCAACGTAACATCGCTTCCAATTGCCTCATCGACCTCCGGCTGGGTTACCATGCCAAAAACCAGAATGGGAGCGGTGATGCCTGCCTGACGCAGGATTCTCGCCTCGCCAAACCTGGCAACCGCCAGGTGTGTTGCCCCTGCAGATAATGCCGTGCGGGCGATCTCCACTGAGCCGAAACCATAAGCATTCGACTTGACCACAGCCATTAAATCCACTTTGGCAATGCTCAATACAGCACGAGTGTTTTCTGCAACCGCGTTGAGGTCGATTTCCACCCAGGTTGGATAAAGAGATATAGGTTCCATCCTGGAACTTATTTTAGACCTAAACCAACCGTTTGATAGACACCAGAGCATCCTCCTGCAAAAATGCCCCTAGCGGGATTTCGAGCATCGTGTGTGCCCCGGCAGGGAGCCGCTTTGCAGCCCTTGCGGCACTCACCAGCACTTGAGCGGTTGATGCCGGATTATGGAAGGTGGTGTCAAATGTCAATAATTGATTGTCCACGCCGCTGCTTCCGCCTTTGCGGAAGATATGGATAGCATGCCCCATATCGATCAGCGGTTTAACATCCTCCACCTGGAAAACACGAACTTCATCATGGGAAAAATAAGGGTCAGCCAGGATTTGTTCTTTTACCATTTCGAAATCGGCATCGGGATGAAGTACCAGGTACAGATCCCGCTTATGGCAGCCGGGGTCGCCAGGACGGGTGATTGACAGCGCGTCTGCAACACCTTTATACGACTTGGCGGCAACCGTATGCCCCATGCTCATTCCAGGTCCAAAATTCACATACGTTAAACCGGTAGGCGCCCATATTTCGAACAGTGCTCGTATCATGGTACTGATGCCAGGGTCCACGCCTGCCCCCATTACAGCGCTGCAATTGTTCGTACGGGCAATTGGATCCAGGGTAGTCTTCAAATGTATGAAAGGGTCACCATGCATGTCGAAGCAATCAACCGTAGAAATGCCCATGGCGAGTATCCCTGAAGCAATGCCTTCAACCGACCGGGTGGGAGTGCAAAGGACGATGACGTCCGGTTTTTGTGGAAGTTCGTCAACTGTTTCGGCAATCGGTACGCCTGGATACTGGCAGCGCAGTTCCTCCACCCGGCAATCGAGCTCTAGAATGCCGCACAGGGTCATATCGGGTGCAAGTTGTACGGCCTTAACCGCATACGAACCAATATGACCACAACCCATCACAGCCACGCGAATAGAATGATCCGGCATAGCGTCTCCCTGAAAACTGTAAATATTTAATTCATCCATCGTAAACGAGATATTTACATAGAGTGTATTCTGCCCGCGAATAGGCGTCAAGTGATCTTCATCACTGGCATTTGGGGGTGTGACTTGAGGTTAAGTTCTGATAAAAATTCCATCCAATGTTTATTCCAATCAGGTAGTTAAAAAATGGGGAAGATTTACCATTGTGAAAACCCGAATAAACAATTATATTATTCGGTATGTTCAAGAGAATTCGTAGACGCAGCAAACCACTGCTGGATAAAACGCCTAAACCCCAGGCTGATCGAACTGCGAACATGGATTTGATGCAGCATATCACCGAGCTGCGCAAGCGGCTGCTGATAGCGCTGGCTGCCATGGTAGTGATGACGGCTGCGGCGATGTACTTTGGCGAAGGTTTGATTGACGTCCTGGCAAAACCAATCGGTGGAGTGGATAAGCTGGTATCCATCGAGGTGACCGAAAATATCGGCGTATTTATGCGGGTATCGCTGTTGGCGGGTTTTATTGCCTCGCTCCCGATCATGCTGTATGAAATAATTGCTTTCCTGATCCCGGGATTGACCAGGAATGAGCAGCGCGGCTTATTTATTGCCATTCCGTTTGCCACGATTTTGTTCGTGGCTGGGGTGGCTTTTGCGTACTACGTCATGCTGCCGGCAGCACTACCTTTCCTGATCAGTTTCATCGGCGTGCAGACGACTCCACGCCTGTCGAATTATTTTAAGTTTGTCACTAACCTGATGTTCTGGATCGGCTTATGTTTTGAGATGCCGCTGCTAGTATATGTGCTGGCAAGGCTTCGAATTGTTACCGCATCTGCGTTGGCAAAACAATGGAGGATGGCAATCGTGGTGATTGCTGTCATTGCAGCATTTGCCACGCCAACACCCGACCCGATCAATATGGGATTGCTCATGCTGCCCCTTTTCCTGCTTTACTGGCTCAGTGTTCTGCTGGCAGCCATTGCTGGAAGGGGTCGCGAACCTGATCCTCAACCAGCCTGAATTGACAGGATGGTTTTAATATTTAATTTACTCGGATAGATTACAATTTACCTCAAGGAGATTGCATATGTTACGAAATTTCAGTGGATGGGAAATCCTTATCGTTCTGGCAATTGTTCTTTTGCTCTTTGGAGTCGGTCGCATCTCAAAAATTGGCGGCGAACTCGGCAGCGGTATCCGCTCTTTCCGAAAAGGATTGAAGGGTGATGACGACAATAAAAATACTGATGATGCCGGGGTGGACGAACCAGAGAAAAAATAACAGGGTAAACGTAACAAATTTCCCGAAGTTATCATCATTTAACCGCGGAATCTAAAACGCATCCCCTGGTTCATTCCTGCAGGATGCGTTTTTATATTTAATGTTGAGGGTCGTCGGTTCCCGTGGAGCCGGTTGATCCGCCCGTCTGATGGATTTCCGGTGGGGCGATGGTGTGCTCATCCACCGCCGGGGCAGAGATGGATTCAACCTCATCCGGGACCTGGTTGGCTGGCATGGGGTGGTTTTCCTCAGGAGCTTTGGCAGCCGGCTCGCCTGGCTGTACGGTTGTAATCACGGGCTTGGTAAATTCGCCACCGGTGACATCCAGGTTACGCAGCTGCTGCTGGGTCTTCTTGAGTTCTTTGATATCCTCTTCCAGACCTGCTTCGCGTACCAGGCGTGTGGGCATCTGCCGTAATTCGCGCTGCGTGTCCATCAGCTGCGACCAGATGGGCGATTTTATGATTTTGCGAATCCAGACGCCGGCAGACCGGGCAGTTTTTACCATCCCCTCCGGCCCGAGAACAATAATCGCGATCACCAGAACAAGAATTACCTC
>CAYPJS010000125.1:0-4097 GCA_964411135.1 uncultured Anaerolinea sp. | reverse complement strand
TTGAAATTCGCCCTGCGCGGTTTACTCCCGCCGCTGCCTTTCCTGTTAATTCTGGCAGTGCTGCAAGTCTTCATTACCCCCCATGCACCTGAAGCTGCAGCGTTATTCGAGGTGGGTCCAGTCCGCATTTACCTCACAGGGTTGACTACTGCTGGCATGCTGTTGCTGCGTTTCGTGGTTCTGATCCTGGGCCTTGGGCTAGCATCTTACACGCTATCCACCTCGGAAATGATTCACGGTCTTGAATCGCTTTTCTCGCCGCTTACGCGCTTGGGGATCCCAACCCACGATCTTGTGATGGTACTACAGGTGACGATCCGCTTCATCCCGTTCCTGGCACAGGCAGCTGAAAGGATCGCCAAAGCGCAGGCCTCTCGCGGCGCGGAATGGGGGACCGGTAAAGCTGGTTTGCTGGCGCGTACCAGGCAGGTGCTGCCGCTCATTCTCCCATTATTTCTGACCAGTCTGAGGCGTGCAGAAACCCTGGCGCTTGCCATGGATGCGCGTGGTTATGCAACG
Organism: uncultured Anaerolinea sp.; assembly: GCA_964411135.1. GTDB lineage: Bacteria > Chloroflexota > Anaerolineae > Anaerolineales > Anaerolineaceae > Bellilinea. Next base: position 3,578 of record CAYPJS010000125.1, on the reverse strand, counting down.
GTAACACGCCGCACATCCATGCAGGTGCTGGTATTCACCTGGAAGGACGGCGTTGCTATACTGCTAGGGATCCTGGCAGGTCTTGCAATCCTGCTTCTTAAATAATATAGAACTTACAGGTTGGAGCCCTGGCGTTTCCCAACAGCAAAACGCTGCCAGGCGGCTACCACAACCAGCGTGATCAGGGCGGCTGCACCCGCTTCGGGTAGACCGTTCGCCACCGCAATCACCGGTAAGGTTTCCCAGGGCAGTAAACCCAGCACCCCAATCATTCCCAGCACACCGACCGTATTGGTGAGTGAGCCGACGATTCCCGCAGCAATCAGCCCGACAGCCGGCCAGCGTTTCAAAGCGCTCCACACCAGCCAGGCCACAGGTCCAATAATCAGCCGCGGCAGCACAGCCAAAAGCGGATTGGTAAACCATACATCCGTTGGACCGGTCGGGGCGATGGCTGCCTGGATCATGCTAAAAACACCGAAAATCAAGCCGATACCTGCTCCAACCAGCGGTCCTTCGAGTACAGCACCGATGATCACAGGTACGTGCATAATGGTTAAGGATGCCCCTGAGAACCATGGGATGAATCCAAGTCGGGTTAGGCCCAAAAGGATGGCGATTGCGCCAAGTACACCGGTGACAACAATTTTACGCGTTCGATCCTGCGGCATGACAGTCTCCTGTGAGGATATTGGTTGTGGTAAGGGTAATCCCCTGGATTAAACACCCAATAACTAGAAACGTTCTAATGATGCCGTGATTTTATCATCCATTGTTTGAGAATTACAGCCGTATGTAAAAGTATCACGGAATATGTTTTTCCAGATGGCTGCCTTTTTGTGGGTTGGTTCTAGGAGGCAGCCGCTATAATGGATTATCCTGAGTCATAAGAGCATAGAAAAAATGAAGCTGCCTGTACGATGGTACGACAGTATCACCATGAATGTCTACTGGTTCGCGTTGAGTACGCGATCGCAGACCCTTTCCCCTTTAATTGTGCCGCTGCTTGTCCAAAATTTTGTCGGTGAGGATATTAAGGGAAGTGCCGTAGGCCAGGTTCGGTTGTGGGCGTTGATGGTTGCCGTGCTGGTACAGGCCTTGATGGGGTTGATCTCAGACCACTCGACCGCGCGTATGGGGCGCAGGCGTCCATTCATCCTGATCGGAACTTTGGGCGAAATCCTGGTGTTTGCCCTGATCGGCTTCAGTGCCAGGCTGACCGGTGAAACCGGCTATTGGGTGCTGTTTGCTCTATACATCCTTTCAGCAATTTTTTCCAACACGGCTCAAACGGCAACCCAGGCATTGATCCCGGACCTTGTCCCGGAATCGATGCGGGGGAGGTTCTCCGGGGTAAAAGCTTTATTCGAAGTGCCATTGGCGTTGGTGTTCGTCTCGATTGTCATCGGAAGTCAGGTCAGCCGGGGTAACCTGTGGGGCGCTCTGGTGACTGTGATGACAATCCTTGCGGTGTGCGCTGTGGCAACGATGTTTGTGCCGGAGAAACAGCATACTAAACTTGTGGATAAGATCGACTGGCAGCCTTTGTTTAGGGTAATCCTGATGACCGCGATTTTCACACTGATTATCTTGAGTATGGGTGCACTGGTGAAATGGTTCCTGCGACAGCCGCCAGCTGTATCATCCGGGCTGCAGGTTGTTTATGTGGCAGGTGTTGGGTTGTTTTCCATGACGGTTGCGGTGGTTGTAGGCGTGGTAGGGGGATTACGGGTTGCCATTGGCAAGGAAGTGACGAACTCTCCATCGTTTATCTGGTGGGTTGTGAACCGGCTGGCTTTTCTGGTCGGTTCGACCAATGTGGCCACTTTTTTATTGTTTTTCCTGCAGGAGCGTTTTCCCGATTTGGGTGGGGGTAAAGCCGCCGGCCCGGCTGCCACAATCATGATGGTGGTGGGGATCTTTATTCTGCTTACCGCGCTGCCTACCGGTTGGCTGGCTGACCGAATTGGCAAGGTGAAGTTGATTGCGCTGGCAGGGTTGCTGGCCGTCGCGGGCATGGGGGTTTTACTCATAATCCCAAGTATGGCGGCAATTTATATTGGCGGAAGTATTGTTGGAATTAGCATCGGAATTTTCTATTCAGCTAACTGGGCTTTAGGAACCGAGATTGTCCCGCGGGAGCATGCAGGCAGGTATTTGGGACTGTCCAACCTTGCAGGGGCCGGGGCAGGCGCAATAGGGGCTTATATTGGCGGGCCGATCGCAGACAGTCAGGGATATACATTTATCCTGGGTCTGTACACCTTACTCTTTCTGATTTCGATCATGGCATTGGCAGGAGTAAAGCAGAAGCAGCAGGCGAAATGAATCCTGTATCTTTCATCGGATTACTGCATCTACTCTAGTACATACAATCCCTGATCGGTTTTAGGAGGAATAAAATGAAATACATGAATGAGTCCAATCTTGACCGTTTGCTGCGCACTCTGGCAGGCATTATTCTCTTGATCGTTGGTTTTGGGGGGATGCTAACCGGCACACTCGGGTTAGTTGCCAAGGTTATTGGCGTTTTGTTGGTGGTGACGGGATTGGTGGGTTTTTGCCCGATTTATGCTCTGTTGAAAATTAAAACCAAAGCATAACCTGATACCCCTCAAGATGAGAATAGAAGAATTTAACCGCATCCTTAAAACTTCCAAAATGCCGGTGGTTGTCGAGTTTTGGGCGCCATGGTGCGGGCCATGTAAATTGATGGCTCCATCACTCACTAAGGTTAGCCAGGAATTCAACGGTGAAGTCAAGCTTTTGAAAGTAAATGCTGACGAGTCCTCGGATATCCTGCGTTCTTTAAAAGTAATGAGCATTCCGACCATTCTGGCGTACAGACAGGGCGAGTTGGTCATGCGCAAGGCAGGGGCTCAGCCGGAGTCGATATTGCGCGAGTGGTTTTCCGCCCTCGCAAGCGGTCGAGAAGTGAAGGCGGGCTTACGGCCGGCAGAGCGATACCTGCGCGGAGGCCTTGCCCTGGTCTTGGCCATTATTGGAATCATCAACAGCTACAATATTCTACTGCTGGTGCTGGCCGGGCTAATTTTCATCAGCGCCATCTATGACCGCTGTCCGATCATCAAAGCCATTTCATCGCAGTTCAAAAGGTTGAAGGCTCGTCAAACCCCTCAAAACTAATTACATAATATTTAGTATAAAAACTATAAAATTAGATATAATACGATCCTGCAAGGCGAGGTTTCGCTGCGAAACCTGCTACGGAGGACCGGAATAGACAGCTGGTGCTCCTGAACGTGGAGCACCATTTTTTGTGTTTCATGGCCGGTAACCATAAAACCCCAATTTCCACCATTACAGGAGTTTTACGCCATGTTTTCAAGTTTATTGTTAGCACTACGCGAAGGGCTTGAAGCTGCTCTAGTTATAGGTATTTTGTTAGGCGCGATTAGAAAAATGAATTGACCCCCCTTGCGGAGTTGGATATGGTCCGGGGTAGGGGCTGCCATCCTGCTCAGTGTCGGGGCTGCGGTTGGCCTTAACGCCCTCGGTGCAGAGTTTGAAGGCCCAGGCGAGGCGGTCTTCGAAGGGATTATGATGTTTATAGCCGG
>CAYPJS010000124.1:0-8217 GCA_964411135.1 uncultured Anaerolinea sp. | reverse complement strand
AACATCCGGATTGAGGGCTGGAACCGTGACCACTTCCTGTCCGGAGTAAGGGTCCACCACCCGGCGGTAAAGCGGATTGCTGTGCTCAAGGTCACCCGCAGCGGTTTGTTTCATCGGGAAGAAGGGCAGCCCGCTGGCACCTGCCTGCAGCCGGGAGATCATGCCGTAGTGTGAGTATTCCTCCCACTCCAGGTGGCCTGCCTCCAGCTCCTCACGAATGATCCGTAAGGAACCCACCCCCGGATTGCCCACATAGGAAAAAATCAGTTTTTTTGCGCAGCCAGCTGCCACCATCTGATCGTAGATCAAATCTGGTGTGGCGCGGGCCAGGGTCAGGTTTTTTCGTCCCTGGCGCATAATTTCGTGCCCGGCAGCAAAAGGAATCAGGTGCGTAAATCCGGCTGCATAGACCGAATCGCCATCCTTTACAAATTGTTGAACAGCTTCTTTAAGGGAGCAGATTTTTGTCATGGTTAATTTTTTCTAGAATAAATTAAGATATCCCGCCCAAACAATTGTAATAACCACCCAATCAATCACGGTCGATGTCCATGTCCTCATCCTCATGGGCGCCGTTTCCTCTTCTTCTGCCTCGTTTCAGGATTCGGAAACGGTTGCTGGGTTCTGGCGGTGGGGCAGGAAACCGCCTCCAGAGGAAAAATCCGAGGATGAAAATCAAAAGACCCCAGAATAGTAGCCCGGTGGTTCCATCGATGTCGGCGCGGGAAGCAACGGCAAAAAGCACCAGGATGATCACCCCGATTACCATGAAGAAGGTGCCTACTTTAAAAATTTGCATATGCTGATAGGGCTGGTTAGCCGGGTCTTTCAAGAAATGGAGGTCGTTTTAAGCTGCAGACGACCTCCATCAGGTTCCTACAGGTCAGTCATACTACCTGATCGGTCCGGGTGCGTTTCCACGATCGTGGATTAACTGCGCTTCACACGTGTGTGAATTTGTTCGTGCATGTAAAGCTGCAAATAGTATGGGCCACCGGAGTTCTTGCCGCTTGAGCCGGAACCTTTCCAGCCGCCAAAGGGTTGGAAGCCTGGCCACGCGCCAGTGGTAGCCCCCTGCGGACGGTTGGTGTAGGCAACTCCCGCCTGGATGTGCTCTAAGAACCATTCGACCTCATCCGGTGCGCCGTAGAAGCCAGAAGTCAGACCGTACTCAACATTATTGGCGCGTACCATCGCCTCTTCCAGGTTCTGGACTTTTGCAACGGTGGTAATGGGTACAAACATTTCCTGCTGCCACAGCTTGTGGCTTTCCGGCAGGTCAACGGCAATGGTCGGGGTGCAGAAATAACCCTTGCTGTATTCCCCGTCCAGCAGGACCTTCCCACCGGTGAGGATGGTGCTGTTCTGGTGCAGGTCTTCGGTGAAGGTCTGGTAGTCGCGGTAGGAACCCTTGTTGACCACCGGGCCAAGATAATTCTTGCGGTCGGTCGGGTCGCCAATGGCAAGCTTATTGGTCAGGGTCACGATGCGTTCGACGAGCGCATCATAAACCGGTTCTTCAATGAAGACGCGCGAGCAGGCTGAACATTTCTGTCCCTGCAGGCCAAAAGCTGAACGCACGATACCGGTTGCGGCATCTTCCAGGTTGGCGTGCCGGCTGACAATAGCCGGGTTCTTGCCGCCGAGTTCCAGGATGGTTGGTCGCACCCAGCGGCCCATGCCGAAATCGCGGAAGATTTTCATGCCGACATCATACGATCCGGTGAAGGTGATGCCGTCAACTTGCGGACTATCAATAATCGCCTGACCAAGCGAGCTGCCGGGTCCGGTGACAAAGTTGAACGCGCCATCTGGAAGGCCTGCGTCGCGCAGACATTCAGCGATCAGACGCGAAGTCCAGGGCGTGTCGGTGGCAGGTTTGAATACGACTGTGTTGCCAGCCACCAGAGCAGCAGACAGCGGCCCGCCGGTCAACGCGGCCGGGAAATTGAAGGGGCTGATTACCACCCAGACACCGTAAGGGCGCAAAACTGAATAGTTGGTTGACTCAAAGCCCACCAACGGGTCGCGGCCCAGTTCGGTGATAAATCCTTTGCCCCTTTCCATACTGGTGCAGGCATAGCGGATCAAGTCGGCAGTTTCTGCAACATCCCCCAGGGCTTCCATGCGGTTTTTGCCAACTTCCATGGATACGACCACGCCCATATCGTAAATGCGCTGGTCCATCAGATCTGCGGCTTTGCGCATTAAAGCTACGCGGTCCTGCCATTTCATACCGCTCCAAATGGGAAAGGCTTTTCGTGCAGCTGCAAGGGCCTCATCTGCATGGCGCACACCGCCTTTTTGAAATACACCCAGCAGCTGATCGGTGTTGGCGGGGTTGCGATCTTCAAATTTTTCATCCGCGAACACGTCCTTGCCGTTTATGATCATGGCGTGTTCTTTGCCAAGGTTGCCCCGGATCTTCTCCAAAGCCTTTTCAAAATTGACGTGCAGCTCTTCAGGCGGATTGAACATGGTTGCGTAGGTGAGTTTGAACGCACTATCTACTGCCATACAAAAAATCCCTCCTAATAGTAGGTACACCAGTTGTCATAAACACTGGCCTGAACACTCAGGCAAAACTAAGTATAGCCCAGGTGGGATATCAAGTCAAAGCGGCGCGGACAGCTATCCCGCCAATCAGGGGACAAGCCTCCGCGATTTTAATACAAAATCGGGCGGAATAACGATCCCGCCCGATTTTGAACGCTCAATGAATTGATTTCGATCAGGGTTGGACTGCTACAAGGTTGACTGGCAAATTGCATACCAGACCATACGCACCAAGCAGCTTCCAGGTGGCTGTGTAAGTCCCGGCCGTACCAGGCATAACAGCGTCCACAATCAAGGTGATTTCCTTACCAACTTCCACCAGAGTATTGACATCATAGATATCGGCATACTTCTGGAATTTTTGACCGCTGTCATATTTCAAATCCAATGTGCCAACGTCCCAGTTTTTGGTGCCAGTGTTTTTGATAACCCACTTCAGGTCAAAATCATCGCTGACGTTGAGCTTCGTGCCTGAGGCGGGAGAAACGCTGGTGACTGTGCAGCCATAGTCCGCCGGAGTGGGGGTATAGGTTGGGGTATTGGTTGCCGGAATGCGCGTATTGGTGGCAGTCGGCGGCGGGATGGTGGGTGTCGGTGAAGCTGTGGCGGTGAAGGTAGCCGTCGGCTCGACGGTGTTTGTCGGCGTATTGGTCGGCTGCGCGAGGGCCGTGCCAGTCAACTGGACGGATATGGTCTGCATGGCTGAGGTGGCAGCTGCTTCAAGGGTCACCTGGATGGCTGCAGGATCCAGGGTGGGAGCAGCTTGCGGACCAAACGCATTGCAGGCGGAGAGCAACAGGACCGAAATCATGATCAAAGACATTGATAAATATTTTTTCGCGTGCATATTCGAATTTCTCCTTTTTCTCGTGCTTAAATCAAAACAGCAACAAATCTCTGACGCTGATCATTGCCACTTAGTTCCTGCTTTCCAAAACGGTTTCATTAAATGATCCCCTCGCATGCCTGACTGGCATGGGAATAGATTAGGGGAATTATGTGTGATTTTGACCGGTGATGAAAGCCTGACGAGCTTCTGCCGTGAGGCTTCCAGATAAGTGATCGGCCAGGGTGGTGAAATCGACCTGCCGCCAAATGGTTTTGGATTTTAAGGGCCATTCTCCCCGCAGCATTTTTCTCCAGTTAGCAGGGATTGCATCCAGTCCGTAGGCTGCGCCGGCCAAGGCACCCACGACCGTACCGGCAGTATCTGCATCGGCCCCCAGGTTGATGACATGGATCAGGGCTTCCTCGAATGAATCGGTATTCAACAGCCCCCACAATGCACTTTCGATGGTGTGCCGAACCCAACCCGTGTTGCGAAGCTCAGCTCGTTTGCGATGTGGTGCAAGTCGGATGATCTGATGCAGGCCTTCGGGCATTTGAACATTTTTGGCTGCGTATTCATACGCCTGAGATGGATCCGCACCCATGATCAATTGTGCGATCATGGTGTTGATGAAAGCACAGCCAGCCACGCATTCCTCATGGGTGTGAGTTACCTGGCTTTGCCTGCGCGACCAGCTGTCAAGAATTTCTTCATCCTGCCAGCACATGATCGCTACAGGCCAACAACGCATGACAGACCCGTTTCCAGCACTATCCGGGTATCGCCTCTGTACATTTTCCGCCGCGGTATCCCATGGTTCTCCATGAAGGATAGCTTCGAGTACGTTGGTGGTGTGAATGCCTACGTCGGCCGGGCGGCGCTGATACCAATCCATGAACCGCTCGCCCACATTTGCCGCAACGAATTGATGATTGGCCAACAGGCTTTCAGCTAGAGCCAAAGCCATTTCTGTGTCATCGGTAAAACTACCGGCAGGCAAACGTCCCGCATGCATTTCGCGGATCATTTGCCCGGGAGGAGATGCCAGGTCAAATTCAAGCGGCATCCCGAGGGCATCGCCTACGGCAGCACCAACTGCAACGCCCCGTATTCGATGAGTGGCTTCCAGATTCATTATGCGTTTCCTCCAAAGTCCACTGGTATTTTACCCTAATCCGATCAGCCTTTTGTAAAAGGCGTCAATTTGCGGACGAATTGTCACGGCATCAGCTCTTTGTTCAACCAGGGTGCGGTTGGCCCGACCTGCATCTTCTCTCAGTTTGACATCGTTAAGTGCCTGTACGACTGCCGTTGCCAGATCCTTCGGTGATCCCGGATCGACCAGCAGGCCATTTTCTCCCGGACGGATCCATTCTTGCAGGGTTTCGATATTACCGGCAATTGGGAAGCTTCCGCATGCCATGGCTTCCAGCAAGGTGTTCGGGGTGCCGTCGTGCATGGTTACCGAGATGGAAACCGGGCAGCGGCGGAAAAGCGACCATAACTGTGCCTGGGTTAGGGGAGGGAGCAGGATCACCCGCTGATCGGCGTGGATGACACCCGCCCAGCGTTCGGCTTCCGGTTCCCCCGCCATGGATGCACATAAAATTGCGGTTTTCGGTTGTTTCTGCAGGATAAGCGGGATGGCGTTAAAAAAAGTATCCGTACGCGTGTAAGTTCTCAATCCGCGCGGATTAATGATGAGGTCGTGACCGGCGGGAATTAATGCCTCAACTTCTGCCGGGAGCGGTTCCTGCGCTCGATCCAGCATCGCCAGGTCGATGCCGCCGTTTCCAGGGACGATTAACTCCACCCTGGCGGCTGAGAAACCCCATTTGTGAGCCAGGAGCATGTCTCGCTGTGTATCGGTGTGCAGTCCGTTTGCACGATGAAGAGTTTCGTGAGTCCCCTGGCGCATCAATCGCGATTGATTGGCATGCAAAGTCAGGTCATTTCCCCAGATCGAAACCGCTAATGGAATGTCCTGAGGGGTAAAACGGGCCAGAAAGCCTTCGTAGGGGATCCGCAGTGCGTGCACTAGATCTGGATGGATCAATTCGACCAGGCTGCGAAATTTCCCTGAGTAGTATTGAACGCTGTATGGACCCAGCAGGTATCGACCCGCGAGAAAAGCATTCCGAAAGGTCTTAACCAGGGTTCGGACCGGCGAGCGGCCCGGGGTTTTTGCGGACTTTTGCCTGCCTGAAAACCGGCTGAAAGCGACGGGCAGCACATGCAGCGACTCGAGACCAGTGATAGGATCACAGGGATGCGAAGAGATGAGCGACACCCGGTAATTGAGGGCGAACAATCCATCTAACCAGCGTCTGGTGATGGGACTTCGGCCGTCGGCTACCAGGAGAATGTGCATCAGTCTCACCTTAATTAATTCTTGAAAAAATTAATGCAATATGTGCGTCTGAGCAGCTTCGACTGCTTTGGCGAAAGCAGATACCATGCCTTCAAGGTTGATCACATCCACGATTTGGAAGGAGGCATCTCCCATCTCCCGCAGGCGCTCAGTATTACTCAAAGCCTTGTAAAGCGCTCCGGTTAGACCGGAGAGGTCGCTGCCGGGAGGGAGTAACCAGCCGTTTTCAGAGCGGACGAGGTCAGTTTGAGTGCCGTCTGCCTCTGCCACGATGACGGGCAGGCCAAAAGACATGGCTTGTTGGACAGCCAGCCCCCCGGTACCGGGTAAGACAAAAAGGTCGGCGGATTTGAACAGGTCATCCAGTTCGAGGCCGTAGCGTGCTCCCCAGAAGCGTGCGGAAGGGTAGATCGAATCCGCCAGTCCTTCCAATTCCTGACGGACGGGACCATCACCGACGATCCAAACTTGCGGCTGAAGGGAAAAAGGCAGGGCAGCACACGCCCGCAGCAGCAGGTCAACCCGCTTGCGTTGCTGCAACCGGCCCACATAAAGCACCGTTACCTGTCGTGGATCGCTGATCGGCTTGCGTTCCGGTGGTGGATGGGTAGGTCGGGGGGTTACCGCATTGGGTGCCACAAATACCCTGGACTCATTAAAACCGGTGGCGGCATACTCCTCGGCGCCGCGCCAGGAATAGGCGATTAATGCATCAAATTGGCTTAAGAACTGCCCCCAGGAGCGCTTCTGCCAACCAGTTGACTTTGGTGCACCCAGACCCCAGCCAATGACCGGGAGATTTCGGGCATGCATCCATTTCACTGCGTTCCTGGAACTTAAATAGCGCGGGTTGGCTTCCATAACCAGTAATTCCGGCTGCCAACTTTCCAGCCAGGCAAGCAGATTGCGCTGCCAAAGAAGATAAGCTGATCCGCCCAGAAAATGTGTATTCCTGGCCTCAACCAGCTCGCCATTTTTCAGGGTGGACTGCGACTCTATACCCTCATTGGACCGCGGCAAGCCGGCAAACAGGCTGAATCCATTGGTGCAGGAAGCCCCAAGCGTCTCAAAGAAGGGAGCGCGGTAAATTGGAAAGACCCGTTGTTGGACGCCAAGCCGGACAGGGATCATACTCATGCGACCAACACCTGTACGGTGGAACCGGCGGCGGTTTTTTCGACCTCGATCCGCGCCGGGAAGGCATCTTTAAGCTCCTCGAGGTGGGTTATGACCAGGATTTTTTCGAAATCGCTGCGCACCAGATTGATCGCTTCGATTAATCGCTGCCTGCCATCAGCATCCTGGCTGCCAAAACCTTCATCAATTACCAGCGTTTGAAGTCTGGCACCCGCGCGGTGTGCCAGGACTCTCGAAAGGGCCAGCCGGATCGCAAAATTGACCCGGAACGCCTCGCCGCCTGAGTACATTTCATATTCCCGGTATGTGCCGGTCGAGTCGCTGATTTTGATCTCCAGTGTTTCTTTTTTGTCGCTTCGTTTAGCATTCTTGTAATCAGTCTGGGTTTCAAATTTCAGGCTCATGGATCCATTGCTCAAGCGCTCAAGCAGGTCGTTTGCCTGGGTCTCGATTTCCGGCAGCGCCTGTTCGATTAATAGCGCCGGGACACCATCCTTGCTGAAGGCACGTTCAAGATCTTTGAGCCGGCTTATCTGGCGCAGAATCTCGTTTTGTTTCTCCTGGATATCTGTTTGCTGCTTTCGGACGTTCGCAAGGTTGGCAATTTTATTTTCTGCGCCGCCGACTTCTAAGCGTTTACGATTGCTTTGTTCTTTCAAACCCAGTACTTCTCGTTCCAGCAAAGATTTTTGCGGCATGCGCGCAACCAGAGCCTGGTATTCCAGGTCTGCCGTTTGTTTTTCTTCATCCAAATGGCGTAGGGATTGTTCCTCTATTGCAATGGACTCCAGAATTGTGTCGATTTCACGCTCGAGAGGCGCAAGAGCCGCCCGGGCCTTATCGACATTGCGCATTGCACTTTCGCTGTCTTTGCCGCGCTGTTCAGCCTGGCGCACCCTGGTGTGTTCCTGGTGGTTATAACCGATGGCCTCGGCTTCGGCGGTCAGTTTCAGCAGTTCTTTGCGTGCCTCCAGCTCGAAATCTTCCGCTTTCAATACGGTGTCAAGTTCAGCAATGCGGGGAAGGTGGCTTCTGTTAAAGGATTGAACCGTTTCTTGAATTTGCTCCAGGCGCGATTCTTCACGCGTAATTTCCTTTTGATTTTGCTGGAGGCGCAAGTCCAAATCTGCCAGAGAATCCAGTTGGCTGCTAAATGTTTTAATCTGATTGCGGCAGAATTGGATTCGCTCTGATAGATCCAACCGTTTCCCTTCGAGCTCAGTCTGATCCGCCCGTAAATCTTCAACCATGCGCTGACGTTCGCTGGCAGTAAGGGGTTTTTTGCATACCGGGCAGACTTCATCAACGGCTTCATCGAGCCGGC
>CAYPJS010000123.1:0-2516 GCA_964411135.1 uncultured Anaerolinea sp. | reverse complement strand
AGAAGGTACCCCATGGCCCCGGCTTTGATGGCCTCAAAAACCTTGTCATCATCCGGGTAGCTGGTTAAGACCAGAATGCGGGTATTCAATTCCAGTTTGGAAATCTCCTGGATGGCAGTGAGGCCATCCACAACCGGCATCTGGATATCCATTACGATCACATCCGGTTTCAAGGCTTGGGCTAATTGAACCGCTTGCTCGCCATTTTCGGCCTCCCCAACCAAAACCAGATCATCGTAAGAATCCAGGACCACGCCCAAACCCTGCCGCATAAGGGGGTGATCTTCGGCAATCAATACCCGGATCGGAGCATTTGGTGTTGGATTATTCATGCGGTTTTCTCCTCTCGGCAGGTCCAAGATTAACAGTCAGCAAGACTTTCGTGCCCAGCCCGGGTTTTGATTCTACCTGAATCACCGCGCCAATGGCCTTGGCTCGAAAGCGCATCGTGGTGGTGCCCATCCCACTGGATGGCTGGGTCGGGTCGTAGCCGCGGCCGTTATCTTCCACGGTGATGTGCAGCTGCTTTTCATCTGCCCGGATCGTAACCAGGAGTGAGGTGGCGTAGGCGTGGCGCAGGGAATTGTTGAGTGCTTCCTGGATGATGAAGTAAATTTCTTCTTCTACGCTCGGCGAGATGGCAGGGATACTGCCTTCAATACGCAGTTGGGCATCCAGATCCACGCGTCTTTCCACCGCGTCCAGGCGATTCTGCAAGGTCTGCAACAAGCCAACTTCCCCCAGGATGGAGGGAGTGAGCTGGTGGATCAGAAGGCGCATCTCTTTCAGGGCTTGCAAGCTCAGTTCTTCCATCTGCCCATAACGCTCGGTGGGATCAGGCGATTGACCCTGACGGGCCCTCGTTGCCCATCCGCCGCTCATCAAAGCCATCGAATAAAGCGTTTGCGTCACGGAATCGTGCAGTTCGCGTGCCAGTCTTTGACGTTCTTCTAGAACGGCAGATTTCTCGGCCTGCTGGTAGAGCTGCATATTTTCCAGCGTGATAGCAACATGCGTTGCGAAAGATTCCAGAATGGATAGATCGGTATCCTGGTAGGCATTGGGCTGATAACTTTGCACGGATAGCGCCCCGAGCACCTCTTTTTTGCCACGTAGCAGCACTGCGATTCCGGAACGCACGCCGTTATATCCGCCAAACCAATCAGATTGCCCGCTTTTGTGAGGGCTGGTCTGAAAATCATCCACTTTGAGGCTGACTTCGTCCCCCAGCATTGCCTCAATAAAAGATTGATCCAGGGGGTGGCTGCCGCCTGTGATGCGTCGATCGCCATCGGCCAGGAACACATCCTCACACAGCCCAGCAGCCTGATCCACCCGGAAGAGACCAAATACCTCCGCGGGCATCAACCAGGATGAAGCCGCCCGGATGGCAACGTAAGCCTGCTCGACATCCAACCCGGCGGCGTTAACCACCTGACTGGAGCGGTTCAAAATGTTCAGTTGCTCCCGGCTGCGTTCCAGTTCCCGAGTGCGCTCAGCCACCAACTCTTCCAGATGTTCGTTGTATCGGCGTAGTTCTGCCTCGTAATTTTTACGTTCTGTAATATCACGAACGAAAACCAGAACAGCCGGTTCGCCTTCATATGTAGTCAGACTGGTACTGAACTCGACTGTTACCCGTGTTCCATCTTGTCGTTGAACAGCTGATTCGTAGATGGAAGGAGTATTTTTCTCCTCGCGCCGTTCGTAGACGTCACTAATGAATGAATGCTCCTCTGCTGGTAGATATTCCATAAAAGGTGTATCTATCAGACTTTCAGAGGTACAGCCTAAAATTTTGGCAAGGCGCAAATTTGCAAAAACGATCTTTTCATTTTGAATAACAGCAACCCCGTCATTGGCATGTTGAACCAGTGTACGGTATTTTCGCTCGCTTTCGTCCAGGGCCTTGAGCACGGACTCCCTTTGCTCCTCCATCCACTTGCGCTCGGTGATATCCCTGACAATCACCATGTCGCCGGGTTTGCCGTTATATAAAGTCAGGCCAGCATTGACCTCCACTTCCAATCGGGAGCCGTCCTTGCGTTTAATGACCGTTTCATATAACTCGGCGATATTTTCACCCGCCATGCGCCGCTGGTAAAGATCGAAAACTCGGGATTGTTCACCCTCAATAATATGGCTGATGAAAGGGGTATTGAGGAGTTCTCCGACGCTGTATCCAGACAACTCCTCAGCGAACGAGTTTGCAAAAATGATCTTTCCTTCCTGAACGACGATAATACCGGCATTGGCCTGCTCGACCAGGGTGCGGTATTTGATCTCACTTTCATGCAGCGCCTTTTCTATCGTTTTACGATCTGTGATGTCCTCGATCACGGCAATAAAGTAATCAGGTTCGCCCGTCATTTTTCGCAGTAATGATACTGTCAACTTGACCCACACGGTCTGACCGTCTTTTCTGTAATAGCGCTTCTCCAGCGAGAAGGTAGTGATCTTCCCCGTGAGCAATTGCTCCACGTACTGGAGGTCCGCATCCAGGTCATCCGGATGGG
>CAYPJS010000122.1:0-20187 GCA_964411135.1 uncultured Anaerolinea sp. | reverse complement strand
CCGTTGCCCGCTCTAGAAATCCAAATCTACACGGGTCCCCCTTGAGGGGATGCTATTCGAATCCCGTTGCCCGCTCAAGAAATCCAAATCTACACAGGTCCCCATCGAGGGGATGCTATTCGAATCCCGTTGCCCGCTCAGTTTATGAGCTAAACTATGTCATTCGACCGGACCTTAGACATACTTCCGGATTACCCTCGGCAGCAAACCGGTGGTGACTTCATAATTAATAGAACCAGCCAAAAGGCCGACCTCCTCGGCAGGGATCACCTGGTCCCCCTGGCGGCCAACCAGCACAACCTCGTCATCCTGCTGCACATCTGGGATGTGCGTCACATCGATCACAAACTGGTCCATGCAAACCCGCCCGAGGATCGGAGCCCGCTGGCCGTGCACCAGAACTGACCCCTTGTTAGATAGTATCCGGTGGTAACCATCGCCGTAGCCAACCGGGACTAATCCGGCGATAATTGGTTTTTCGGTCACGTAGGTGCGCCCATAACTTACCCCTGCACCGACAGGCAGCGGCCGAACCCGGCTGATGCGGCTTTTTAAAGTCAGAGCGGGGAAGAGGTTAAACACCGGCTCCCACTCGCTTGACGGCCGCATCCCATACATGGAAATTCCAGGACGAATGGCGTTGTAATGAGCCTGCGGCAGCTTCATGGCTGTGGCACTATTGGCTGCATGGACAATTGGTATTTCAAACCCGGCATTTTTTACCGAACCAATTACCTGATTGAAGGTTTCGATTTGCTTCAAAACCCAGGTCTGATCCAGAGCGTCTGCGGTGGCAAAATGGGTGAACAGCCCCTCAATTTTCAGCCCTGGAAGTCCGCGAATGCTCTCCAGGAAGGCGAGTACTTCCCCGGGGAACAACCCATAACGGCTCATGCCTGTATCGACCTTCACGTGTACCGGCACCGTCTGTCCCATGGAGGCCGCCGAAAGCGCCTGGGCAAATTCCGGCGTGATTACGCTGGGTGTCAACCCCCAGCGGACAATTTCAACTGCACCTGCCGGAGGTGTATATCCCATTACTAGAATCGGGGCAGAGATTCCTGACTCCCGCAGTTCGATCCCTTCACTGAGCCTGTGCACCGCCAGCCGGGATGCACCCGCTTCCAGAGCTGCTTTTGCGACCGGTACCACCCCATGTCCGTAAGCGTTCGCTTTGACCACCGCAATCACCTGGACGCTCTCCCCTACATGCTTCTGGAAAGAGCGGATATTCTTTTGGATGGCACCAAGTTCAATTTCAGCCCAGGTTACAAAACCCTCGAATTCCACCATACATGCACTCCTAAAGGAGGGGTCTTGCTCTTCTACCAAAACCCCTCCCGGAATATATTTATACCTCTTGTACAAACCAATGCTTCTATCCGCCCAGATAAGCCTCGCGCACCCGGGTATCGTGCAGTAATTCATCGCCGCTGCCGCTGAAAACAATTGTCCCGGTTTCAAGAACATATCCGCGCTGAGCTGTCCGCAGTGCCATGTTAGCATTCTGCTCTACCAGCAGCACAGTCGTCCCGCTAGCGTTGATCTCTTTGATAACGCGGAAAATCTCACGAACGAGCACCGGAGAGAGACCCATGGACGGTTCATCCAGCAGCATCATTCTACCCCGGCTCATCAATGCCCGTCCAACTGCCAGCATCTGTTGTTCTCCGCCGGAAAGCGTCCCGCCAAGTTGAGATTTTCGTTCCATTAACCGCGGGAAGATTTCAAACACACGTTCGAAATCTCTTGCGATCTCAACTTTATCTTTGCGCTGCCAGGTCGCGAGTTTCAGGTTTTGCAGGACGGTCAGATTGCCGAAGATCCCGCGGCCTTCTGGCACCTGGGCAATACCGAGACCCACAATTTTATCAGCGGGTAACTTTTGCAGACTGGTGCCTTTATACAGTATTTGGCCGGTATAGGGCACGACCCCTGAAATAGCGCGCAGCGTGGACGATTTTCCAGCCCCATTTGCGCCGATCAGGGTAACAATTTCGCCTTCACGGACATCAAAGCTGATACTCTTAACCGCTTTGATGTTTCCGTATGAAACGCTCAAATCTTGAACGGTAAGGGTAGCTCCATTACTCATGAGTCACCTCCCTCACCCAGATAGGCTTCCAGTACCTTTGGATTTGCGCGGATTTCCCCGGGCAGACCTTCGGCAATGGTCGCACCGAAATCTAGAACCTTCAACCGTTCGCAAATTCCCATAACAAGCCGCATTTGATGTTCAATCAACAGGATGGTCAGGTTGAACTCCTTGCGAATCCACTGGATAAAATCCATCAGCTGCTCAATTTCCCGCGGATTCATACCTGCAGCCGGCTCGTCCAGCAGGAGAAGTTTCGGCCCTGTTGCCAGCGCGCGGGCTATCTCCAGGCGCCTTTGTGATCCGTACGGCAGGTTTTTCGCCAGCTCATCGGCAAACATGTCGAGTTTAAAGAATTCAAGCAGATCCAGGGCTTTATTGGTGTACAACTTTTCTTGATCGTTATATCGTCCAACGTGGAGCAACGATTCCCAGGGACTGTACTCAAGCCAGTTGTAGTATGCAATTCGGACGTTGTCCAGAACCGTCAAGTCCTTAAACAAACGGATGTTTTGGAAGGTCCGCGCAATCCCTAATTGTGTGATGGCGCTTGGCCGCATCCCTACCAATTCTTTGCCATCAAGTTGAATATTCCCTTCGGTCGCCTTGTACACTCCTGTAATCAGGTTGAAGATGGTGGTTTTTCCGGCTCCATTCGGGCCGATAATCCCGACCAGCTCGCCGTGGTCCAGGTCCAGGTTGAAGTTCGATACGGCGCACAGACCGCCGAAATAATGAGTTACGTTTTTAGCCTGCAGGAGTGCCATCAGACACCTCCTTTTTCGCGCGCCAGTATTTCAGTGCATATAAATCGAAGCCCGGGATAATCCAACGGAATTCGCGCATGCCCATGATCCCGCGCGGCCGGAAAATCATCAAAAGCACCAGCATCAACGGCATTAGCACCATACGCCACATGCCAAACGGCCGTAGGACCTCCAAAAGGACGGTGTAGATTGTTGCACCGAAGATCGAACCTGTGATCGAACCAATCCCGCCCAGGTAAACCATGATCAACACATCCGTTGATTTGATGATATCGAACACCTTGGGGCTGATGAATTGGAGGATATGGGCAAATAGGGCCCCGGCTACACCGGCAAAGAAGGAACTTATGGTGAAAGCCAGTAATTTGACCTGACGTGTATTAACGCTCATCAGATCGCTGGCAATTTCATCCTCCCGGATAGCCTGCACCCCGCGTCCATAGTTTGAGTAGACAAAATTTCGGATTACGTACAGAGCAAGGACCGTAAAGACGAAAGCCCAGGGGAGAGTCGTCAATTTGGGGACGCCTGGAATACCGCGGGGACCTCCAATTGCCTCAATATTCTCGATGACCGATTTAACGATCATGTTGAAAGCAAGCGTCACAATCGCGAGATAATCGCCGCGCGTTTTGAATGATGGGATCGCCACCAGGAGGCCAACCAGTGCCGCACCCACTCCACCTGCCAGCACGACCAGCGGGAAGAAGTAAGGGCCTGAATCGGCTGGAAGAACCTGCGTTGTCAAAATGGCGGAGACGTAGGCGCCAACCGCCATAAAGCCAGCATGGCCTACTGAGAACTCGCCCATATATCCATTGATCAAATTGAGGCTTACAGTCAAGATGATATTGATCAGAATGTAGATCAACACCAGCTGGACGTATTGATTGATCAAATTGAACTGCGGAATGAGGATCGACAGGATTAACCCAACCCCAATTACGATGGGTAAGGCCTTCCGGTTATTTGCCAGTCGCTCCCAGCGCGCCTTTAAGGAATGTAGATATTGGCTGCGTTTCGATTCTGGTGTGGGTGTGGATTCATGTTTATTTTCCATATCACACCTTCTGCGGTCTTGGCTTGCCAAGAATACCATATGGCCTGAAGATCAGCAGAACCAGCAGCAGGGCAAAGGCAATGAAATCGCGGTATGTGGACGGTAAAAATGCCGCAACCATGATTTCAACCGTGCCAAGGATGAAACCACCGATCATTGCCCCGCGGATATTGCCAATACCGCCAACCACCGCTGCGATGAACGCCTTCCACCCGATCAAAATTCCCATGTAAGGGTCGATGACCGGGAAAGCCAACGCGTACATCGTGCCAGCAGCTGCACCAAGACTGGTGCCAATTGCGAAGGTGGTGGCGATAATCAGGTTAAGGGGCACTCCCATCAATGGAACGATTGCCTTGTCCCAGGAGATTGCCCGCATGCCCATGCCCACCATCGTTCGATTAACCACCACATCTAACAAGATCATCAGCCCAACCGAGAGCAAAATAATGATGATCTGCAAGGAAGAAATTGACACCCCGCCAAGGTTCCAGGTGACGTTTTTGATTAGCTCTGGAATATGCTGCGGGTACGGGAAGAATACCAGGGTGAAGTTCTCTAGAAACAACCCCACACCCAGGGCAGTGATAACTGCGGATACACGGGGGGCATTACGCAGAGGGCGGTAAGCCAACCTTTCAATCAGCACACCCAGCAAAGCTACCCCTACCATTGAAACCACCAGGGTGGGGACAAATGGCAAACCCAAAAATACAGCTGCAATAAAGGTAAAGAAAGCGCCCACCATAAATAGATCGCCGTGGGCGAAATTGATCATCGTAAGAATACCGTAAACCATGGTATATCCCAGCGCGATCAACGCATAGATGCTACCCAGTTGCAGCGCGTTTAGTGATTGCTGGAAAAAATAAGTCATGGCATCGCCTTAGGGAAAATAAAGGGAGCTCTCTCGCTGTTGGTGCAGCGAGAGAGCTCATTGATAGGGTGGCTTTTACGGATTCGCGTTGGCGAACCAGACGAATTTATCGCCTGTGACCTGCAGGATCACCGCGCTTTTTACTGGATCTCCGGAGCCGGCTTCGAAGGCCATGTTACCTGTCACGCCTTCGTAGTTCGTGATCTTGGACATGCCAGTTCGAACAGATTCGCGGTCAACTGCGCCCGCCTGCTGCAAGGCATTCCATAACAGACCAAATGAGTCGTATGTAAGAGCAGCGACATCATCAGGGGTATTACCATATGCCGTCTTGTAGGCTTCGATGAACTTGGTTGCTACGGGCGTTGCAGCATCGGCTGCGTAATGCGTGCTGAAGTAGTAACCTTCACATTCGGTGCCGCACAGCGTAATCAGCTCCGAACTACCCCAGGAGTCTGATCCAAGGAACGGAACTTCGATGCCCAGCCGGTGAGCCTGTTGAATCTGCAGCGGAACTTCGCTGTAGTAGTTGGGCAGGAAGATTACATCTGGTGCAGCTTCCTTGATTTTCGTTAGCTGAGCAGAGAAATCCTTATCGCCGGTGGTGTAGGTTTCGAAAGCAACCACGGTCCCGCCATTTTCCTCAAAGGTTGCTTTGAAGAATTCGGCAATCCCCTTGTTGTAATCCGATGCCACATCATACAAAACAGCAGCATTTTTGGCGTTCAGGTTCTCTAAAGCGAACTTTGCTACTACCCGCCCCTGGAATGGATCGATGAAGGCGGCGCGGAAAACATATTCCTTGGGGTCCGTGGTATCACCCTTGAGCGTGGTCTTCGGGTTGGTTGACCATGGGCTGATGAGCACGACTTTAGAACTTTCCGCAATTTCCGAGGCCGGGATAGCGTAACGGCTGGCATTTGGCCCAATGATCGCTACAACATTCTGTTGTGTAATCAATTTGGACGCAGCAGAAGCGGACTGGTCCGCCTTGCCAGCATTGTCTTCGATGAAGAGTTCGACCATATATTTTTTGCCGCCCACTTCAAGGCCGCCAGCATCGTTAATTTCTTTTACGGCCAGTTCGGCAGCATTTTTACAGGAGGCGCCTACGGCAGGGATATCCCCAGTCAATTCCGCAACTACGCCAACTTTAATAACATCATCCCCGCTTCCTCCGGCACAAGCTGCCAGAAGAAAACTTGAGATTATCAATACGGATAGAACCAGAATACCCTTCTTCATATTTCTCTCCTCGTTATCTAATTGAAAAAATGTCCGGTCTCCATTGGCAAAAGGAACATTCTCAATCTTTGCTGTTGTTCACCTCCCTTGGTCCACCAGCGATGTAGAAAACATTTAGGAATTATCCGAGCCTCGACCCAAGACTGGAAATGAAAATCGTCTCGCTGGTAGAAATCTCGAGACTAGTTGTCCGTGAATAATTGATGAGGGCATCAATTGGTCGAACGGATGTAAGAAATACCGTGTGTAGCTCCAATTTCCAATCCTGCTTGCAAAGAGGTTGAGTGCAGTATTGTGAATTGCGGCAGACCTACAATGTAAATTGCCGGCGTCTGCCTTGATACAACAGGTATTGCGATTATTAAAATTTTTCTGTGTGGGGAAAATGAATCGGGTCAGTGCGTTGCAGTTAAAACCACTATTTCATAAATATAGCATGGATTACCCTAAAAGCAAGTTTATCCATCCAATAAATTACTTCTTGAGTAGAGAACGCTGATTGGATTTCGAAATACTCTAAAAATATCCTCATCGACTAATTGCGGGGATTAGAACTGTATAAATTGCCTGAAATGCTGTGTGGGAAGTTTGACCATTACCCTGGAAACTTCCGCCAAAAAGGTGAATGCGCGTGTCCAGTGCAATTACGGAGAGTTGTTCCCCGGCAGCATTTCCGGATTCATCCAACTCCTCCCATCGATTATTGATTTCATCATATTTAAGGAAAGGAAGCGAGACGTTATTGTTTGCATCTACGCCGCCCGCCAGATATAAAGAGCCTGCCAGAGAGGTTAAAGCAGCCGTTTTCCTGCCAGAGGGAAGATTTGCCCGCGCTTCCCAGGAGGTATCCACGTCCTCCAAACGGTCGGGGTAGAATGCCAGCGTATCGCTCAATACCCCTTCTTCGTTTTCGCCGCCAACAAGGTAAATCTTAGAGCCAATCACTGCCGCACAGGCCCAGGCGCGGGCTTCCTTCATTTCCGGAAGGACCGTCCAGACATCCCCTATCGGGTCATATGCATAAACGCTGGAAGAGAATTCTTTGCCATTCCAACCCCCAAACAGGAACAATCTGCCTTCGTAAGTGGTTAGCGCATACCCCCCCATATCAGACGGGATGGAAGCACCAGATTCCCATGAATCACTGCGCGGATCATAGATTTCCAAAATATTCAGGGCATTGCCGGCAGCGTTTAGCCCACCCGGGACATAGATTTTTTCACCTACCAGGGCTGCTTCTGCTGATTGCACAGGGGTTGGTTTTTCCGCCCTTGTGTCCCATTGGTCTGTAACTGCATCATAGACCCAGACCTTTCCAGATACTGTCCCCTCTTGAGATCCGCCAATCAGGTAAGCTTTTCCTTCGTAGACGGTTTCAGCCATTCCGTACCCTTCGACGGGCAGGTCCGCAAAGGTTGTCCAGCGGTTTTCAGGATTCGAATCCGTGGGTTGAAAATTTCCCCCCGGTGTGGGAGTGAGCCACATAAAAATAAAAGGTGACAATGCTGCGATTAAAACCGCAGGCAGGATCCATGTCCGCCAGGTTGGTTTTTTCACAGAAGGCAACGGTCCATCAGTCACAGCTTCAGACCCTGTTCCAATCAAACCAGGCGAAGGAGCCTCAGAATTGATCAAACCATTCTTAATGGCATAAAGAGTGGCCTCAGTGCGCGAGACCACCTCGATTTTTGCAAATATATTCCGGAGATGGACTTTCACCGTATTGGGGCTTATAACGAGTTGGTTCGCAATTTCTTTGTTGCTCGCCCCCGTAGCGACAAGTTTGATTATCTCCAGCTCGCGTTCACTCAGACCTGAGTCTTCAACCATATTTTCCTGGGAATTATTAATGGAATGATATAAGTTATTCGGTAAAAATCTTATCGCGTTATTCTCAGTGCAAATTATATACCATTCATCCCCTCAGGCTTTTCCCCTGCAGCGCCGTCGATTTATAAAGAATGGAAATCTGATTTTCAGCACTATTTTGACTGGCTGTTAATAGTTGTTAATTGATTGCAATTTGATCCCAGAAGGCTGGTTTTGAACAAATTATGATTTCTGCTACTTGCCTTTCAAATCTGAACTCTATAAACTTTAAATGTATAGGGGCTCTACAATAAAAATTTCCTCGCGTTTCTCGTAAGAAAATGAATTTCCAGCAAGACCTTTCCGGCTCCCATACTCGCCGTCCATCCCAACGGTGAAATAATTCACTTGTGGGAATACCTTCTTAGGAGGTGAACTGGATCAATCCTGCAGTCTGAAGTTCGGTACGGTACACCCCAATTCCAAATTTCCGTCAATTTAATCTATGCTAGGAGGAGCAAATGAAGTACGTAAAGCTGTTCCTGATCACCATCCTGGTGATTGTTTTAGCCGCCCAGTGCGCACCTGCAGCCGAAGCCCCCGCCCCAGAAGAGACCGGGTCTGACCTGCCTTTGTTTTACGGCGCTTACGCCACCCCCATCGAAGAACCTTGGGATGGTGTAATCCATGCCGCCCTTCAGAAAGCCAACGACGAAGGTAAGCTCGTCTATGAATACACAGACGACATCGGCTATGCGGGCGATATGGAACGTGTTCTGCGTGAAATTGCTGAAAACCAGAAACCAGATGCCATTATCGGCGATGCCTTCGGCAATGAAGAGGCTGTGCGCCGCGTTGCTGCCGATTACCCTGAAATTGCATTTGCATTCGGTTCCGGCGTTGGACCTGCTGAACCCAATATGGCTGTCTTCGATAACTGGATCCATGAGCCGGCTTACCTGGCCGGAATGCTGGCTGCCGGTGTTTCAGAGACCGGTGCCATTGGCGTTGTTGGCGGTTACCCTGTGCCAGAAGTAAACCGTATCGTCAATGCCTTCATCCAGGGTGCAAAAGAAATGAATCCCGATGCCAAGGTTATCGTCAGCTTCATCAATAGCTGGTACGATCCTGCGGCTGCGAAAGAAGCTGCCCTGGCTCAGATCGACGCTGGTGCGGATGTACTCTTCGCTGAGCGTTTTGGTGTAATTGAAGCCGCTGTTGAGAATGGTCTGTATTCCTTCGGCAACATGAGCGATCAGTACGAGCTTGGCCCAGACTCTGTCATTACCGGACCAGTCTGGAACATGACCCCGACCATTGATTACCTTGTGGCCCAGGTAAATGCCGGTACTTTCACCGCCATGGACCTGAAAGACTTCTCAATGGTTGCCAAGGGCGGCGCTTTCCTGGCCGATTTCCACGGCATGGATGCCAAAGTCCCGGCTGAGGTTCTTGAAAAAGTTAAGGCCCGCGAACAGGAGATCAAAGACGGTCTCTTCCGCGTTGACATCAACGAAAACCCCCCGGTATCTGATTAATTGAAAATGCCCACCTGCTTAATTTATTAAGCAGGTGGTTTTTTCAGGGGCCAAACCCATCAAAAATCAACTTTCCCTCCCCTGCAAACCAGGGGAGGGATACCCCTGGAGAAAATAATGTACATCGTTGAAATGCTTGGAATTACCAAGACATTTGGCGAGTTAATCGCCAATGACAATGTGGATTTCCAGCTCCGCAAGGGAGAAATCCATGCTTTGCTCGGTGAGAATGGTGCCGGCAAAACCACGTTGATGCGCATTCTTTACGGCCTTTACCATCAAGATACTGGCACGGTAAAAATCGAGGGAAAACCCGTCGATATTCATTCACCCAAAGATGCCATTGCCAACGGCGTTGGCATGGTGACCCAGCATTTTGCCCTGGTTCCCCCAATGAGTGTTGCTGAAAATGTGGTCTTAGGTCATACCGATAGTTTTGTCCTTAACCGGGCAGCGATAGAAGAGAAAGTCGGTGCTGCCGCCAAACAATTCGGGATCGATATCGATCCAAAATCACTGGTCCGTCACCTTGCCGTTGGACAGCGACAGAGGGTTGAAATTTTAAAGGCACTTTACCGGAATGCTCGAATTCTAATCCTGGATGAGCCAACTGCAGTGCTTGTTCCACAAGAGGTGGACGCACTGTTTGAAACCATCAACCGGTTGAAGGCCGATGGATTGTCGGTCATTTTTATCAGTCACAAATTGAATGAAGTCACCCAGATTACCGATCGCGTTACCGTTTTGCGGGATGGCAAATTGATCGGTACCGTGAATACTTGCGACATGAATCAGGGCACGCTGGCCGCAATGATGGTCGGGCGGGAGGCATTCGGTGTCAAACGCCAGGCAGAATTAACATCAGGCAAGAAAGCCCTGCTAAAGATCAATGGTTTATGCGCCAATAATGATCAAGGGTTCCCTACTCTCAAGGACATAACATTGGATGTTCATGAAGGGGAAATCCTTGGTGTCGCCGGTGTTGGCGGTAATGGACAGAAGGAACTTGCCGAAACCCTTTGCGGTGTTCGGGAATGCACAAAGGGCAGCATCCAACTGGAGGGCCAAGAATTAATTGGAAAAGCCCCGGCAGCAATCACAAAAGCTGGTGTTGGCCGAATTCCCGAGGATCGGCACGAAGGGATGGTCGGTGATTTAACAGTTACCGAGAATTTGGCCCTCGAATACCTGACAGAGTACACCCAAAATGGAATTCTTGACCGTAAGGGAATTCGTCAGAATGCTGAGAAGCTGATCGAACAATTCCAGATAAAAGCCAGGCCAAACGATCCCATTCGGACTCTCTCAGGCGGCAACATGCAAAAAGTGCTGCTGGCGCGGGTTCTATCCCGCAATCCAAAGGCAGTCATCGTTCCGCAGCCCACACGCGGGCTTGATGTGGGTGCCACCGACTACGTCCGGTCACAACTTCTCGAGCAGCGAAAGCGCGGAGCTGCAGTCCTTATGATCTCCGAAGATCTGGATGAGATCCTTGCATTATCAGACCGAATTGCCGTAATTTATGAAGGCGAAATTGTCGGAGTGCTGCCGGCTGCTGAAGCCACCCCCGAAAGACTCGGCTTGCTAATGTCGGGCGCGGTGAAGGAGAATTAACGGCATGGAAACTTCAAGACCAAAACTCCGATTTGTCAAAACGGACAATCCCCCTGTCTGGGTGAAACCCCTGATCCCTGTACTAGCACTGGTAGGAACATTCCTGCTAACGTCTGGTTTGATCATCTGGGCTAATGCAAATCCGTTTGAGACCTACTTCCACTTTCTGATTTCCCCGCTCACCACCAAGGTCAATGCGCTGGAGGTTCTGGTAAAAGCCACCCCCTTGATGCTGGCTGGCGCTGCCGTAACCTTCGCGTTCAGTGCAGGTTATTACAACATTGGTGCTGAAGGACAATTGTATGCGGGTGCCATCGCTGCAGCAGGCCTGGGCATGGTAATGGATGGAGTTCCGGCGATTATAACCATTCCGGTTTTGATCATTGCCGGTTTCGCGGCAGGCATGCTGTGGGCCCTCATACCGGCACTGCTTAAGGTAAAGCTAGCGGTGGATGAAGTTGTCACCACCCTGCTGCTGAACTCGGTAATGGCATACATCGTCAGTGCCCTGCTGAACGGCCCCTGGCGAGATCCGGTTTCTGGCTGGCCTCAATCACCTGAAATCAGCACCACCAGCATCTTTTTCAAAATCATCCCTCGATCCCGTTTAAACCTGGGTTTTTTGATTGGCCTGGCTACCATAGCTGTCCTGTGGGTTGTGCTCAAGCGAACATCATTCGGTCTTAAAATGCGCGCGGTCGGGCTTGGGAAACCAGCTGCCCGTTTCGCGGGCCTAAATGTTGGACGAACTACTCTGATTGCAGCCCTGGTAAGCGGTGGAATTGCAGGCATCGCGGGGGTTGCTGAAGTGTGCGGCATTCAATACCATTTGATCGAAGGTCTGTCGGCCAACTACGGATACACCGGCATTATCCTTGCCACGCTCGGCTCTTTAAATGCAATCGGTGTATTTATAGCCTCCCTTTTCTTTGGGCTGGTCGACGCGGGTGCGCAAACTGTCAGCCGCGTACTTGGCGTTCCAGTTTACCTCGGTGAGATCACTCAGGCTGCAATGCTCCTGGTTGCCCTGGGCATGTTCTTGCTTCAACGCTACCGCCTGCGGAGGATGTGATGGAAGTCTTCCTTATCAATTTAATTGGCGCGACATTGCGCGTCTCAACACCCATCCTGCTGGCAGCCATTGGTGAAACTTACACAGAGCGCGCCGGTATTCTCAACCTGGGTATCGAAGGCACAATGTTCTTCGGTGCATTTATCGGCTTCTTTGTTGCAGATAAAAGCGGTTCACTCTGGTTTGGTTTACTTATCGCCATCCTGAGCGGCATCGTTTTTGGCTTACTCATGGCCTTGATGACCGTGACCCTGGGTGTCAACCAGCATGTGGCTGGCCTCGGTATCACAATGTTATGCACGGGTCTATCCCTGTTTGCCTTCCGCCTTAATTATGGCGGTCGGTCGACTCCCCCCTCCATTGATTCATTCAACCAGATTGCGCCATTCAAGAATATCCCCTGGCTGAACACGATCACCGAACAGTACTTGTTAACCTACATTACTTTCCTGGTGATTGTACCGTTAGCCTGGTGGTTCCTGTACCGCACCAGCTACGGGCTAAAAATCCGCTCTGTGGGTGAGAACCCTGAGGCAGCTGACGCTGCGGGTGTGAATGTCTATGCTGTTCGATACGTAGCCTGCGCCATCGGCGGCGCTTTAATGGCGGCTGGCGGCGCATTCCTATCGCTGGCCCAACTGGGTGCTTTCACTCACGGCATCATTTCAGGCCGCGGCTGGGTTGCTATCGCCATCGTCATCTTCGGTAATTGGAACCCGGTGCGGGCTATGTGGGGTGCACTGATCTTTGGCGGAACTCAGGCTTTGCAGCTGCGGTTGCAAACCATGGGACTACAGCTTCCCATCCCGTATGAGACTTTCCTGGCGCTGCCGTACATCGTCACCATAATCGCGCTTGTCCTGGCTGGTCGTAATGCTTCCTACCCGGCAGCCCTGCTTAAGCCATACAGGCGTGAATAATTCTCTCTTCTATCCGACCGAAAATAATTCTTTTTAGGAGATCGGCTATGGAATATAAATATGTTGGCAAGAGTTACATTCGGCCAGACGCCATCAGCAAGGTGACAGGTAAGGCTGTTTACCTCGATGATGTCAGACTGCCGGGCATGCTGCATGCGGCCATTTTGCGGCCACAATATGCACATGCAAAAATTTTAAGCATCGACACCTCGGAAGCGGAAAAATGCCCTGGTGTGGTTAAAGTGGTCACCGGCAAAGGCTGCACCTTCCACTACGGAGACAACATCCGCGATATTATCCCAATGGCAATTGACAAGGTCACCTATATCGGTGAACCGGTAGCCGCAGTCGTGGCAGATACGGTCCAACACGCCAACGATGCCCTGGGAAAAATCCATGTCGTTTACGAACCCTTACCGGTCTACATCGATGCCCGGCAAGCCATGAGCGAGGATGCAATCCTTATCCATGAGGATATGGATCAGATCTGGGCTTTACCGTCCCTGAAACCCATGCCTGGGACCAACATCGCCAACGTCTACCAAGTTAAAAAAGGGCGGGCTGCTGAAGGTTTCGATGAAGCTGAGGTCATCCTGGAAGGTGAATTCAATTATCCCTTTGGATCTTGCGCGGCTATCGAACCGCACGGTGCGATTGTATGGTTTAAAGAAGATAAAACGATCGAAGTGTGGTCATCCTCGATTTGCCCTTTCATCGTAAGGGACGATCTTGCTCATTCCTATGAAATCCCGGCGTCCGACGTGCGCGTGCACATCCCGGATGTTGGAGGATGCTTCGGCTATAAATCAGACGTCACCGTCGAGCAGACCATTGCCTGGATCGCCAGCTTTGTACCCGGTTACCCGGTTAAATGGGTTTCCTCACGTGAAGAAGATTTCATCAGCACGTTAATTGGCCACGGGATCCGCACGCAAATCAAATTGGGTGCGAAAAAGGATGGCAAACTGGTTGCGATTCAAACCAAAATTCTGCACTCGACCGGTGCGTATGCAGATACCGGTGTGAACGTAACCATGGCTGCCACTCATAACTCAACCGGTCCATATGAGTTTAATCACTGCGATCTGTCCGGATACACCGTTTACACCAATACTCCTCCGGTCGGTGCCTTCCGAGGTTACGGCCATCAGGAAGTGCATCTTGCCATCGAACGTATGATGGATATGCTCGCCCGCAAACTGAACATGGATGCCTTCGATCTGCGCTCTAAGAACTACTTGCGCGAAGGCAGCGTCAACGCGCTTGGCGAGCACATGTGGAAGTTCAACGGCGACGTGGCTGCCTGTGCTGAGAAGGTCAAGGATTCTGTTTTCGGGCATGAAAAGCCAGCCGAGGATGATAATTTCTACTATGGACGCGGCTTTGCGGCCATTATGAAATCTCCAAAAGGTGCACCCTTCTCGACCAAAGGCTGCTACATCAAGATGAACACGGATGGCAGCATCAATATAAACATGGGTGGTGCAGAGGTTGGGCAGGGTTTGCGAACTGTCGTGCGCCAGATAGCTGCTGAAGCACTCAAGGTTCCGCCAGAAAAAGTAAGGGTCTATACTGAACTTGACACCCAATTCTCGCCGTATGAGTGGCAAACGATTGGGTCCATGTTTACCATGCAAGGCGGCCGGGCAATTGTTCGGGCTGCAGATAAACTGATCGCGACCCTCAAAGCAACAGCTGCCCAGGTCCTGCGAACCGATGCGGATTATCTTGAATACGACGGCGAGTTTGTTTACCTGAAAGCGGATCCATTCATCCGTGTTGCAGTACCCGACCTGGCGCGTGGCTACATCACCGACAACGGCATCACCATTGGGGACATTGCGCAGGCCGTCTCCGATGCCCGGCTGCCGCGGTATGCCAGCCCTGACCAGAACGGACAGGGACCACTGGGTGTCACGTACACCTTTGGCGCTGCCGGGGCTGAGATCCGTATTGAAAAGAAATCCGGTAAGGTCTTCGTGGACCACTTCGCCTCAACTTTCGATGTCGGTCAGGTCATTAATCCACTCCAAATCCGCGGATCGGTTCTGGGAGGTGTGAACATTGGTATCGGAGCTGCCCTGTATGAGGAACTGGTATTTGATGAAGACGGAAAACTGACCAATCCGCAGTTTTTCCAATACCACATTCCCACTTACAAAGAAATGCCCCGCCAAACCATTGAGTTCCTTGAGACACCCGATCCGATTGGTGCCTTTGGAGCACGCGGCATCGGCGAACACTCGGTCCTTGGACCAGCGCCAGCCATCCTAAACGCGATTTATGACGCGATTGGTGTCGAGTTTACTGATATCCCGGTAACTCCAGATAAAATTAAGAAAGCGCTCGAAGCACGGAAGGAGTACGCATAATGGCAGAAAAAATCTCTTTTACCATTAACGGGCAGCCGCGCAGCGTCGAAGTCGAGCCGGACATGATGCTGGTGGACGTCATCCGTGACGTGCTCAATTTAACTGGCACCAAAAAGGGTTGTGACAATGCGACCTGCGGTGCCTGTATGGTAATCATGAATGGACGAGCTCTGAAGAGCTGCAACACCCCTGTCAGCAAAGCTGCAGGTGCAGAAATCCTGACTGTTGAGGGTCTGGCAAGAGGCATGGTACTGCACCCGGTTCAAAAAGCAATCGCAGAATCTGGCGCTGTGCAGTGCGGGTTCTGCACCCCCGGTATTGTTATGGAACTTGTTGCCCTGTTGGATAAAAATCCAAATGCCTCTGAGCAGGAATTGTCCAATGCTCTCAACAAGCATCTCTGTCGATGCACGGGTTACGAACCCATCCGGGATGGAGCTCTTATCGCTCAAAAAGTCATCCAGGAACGCGTTGGAGAGACGGCGTGATCAATTGATTTCAACCGCCTCGATAGATTAACTATTGAGGCGGTTTTTTAAGTGAACAATCCAAACCAAAACTCATCCGGAGGGTAATTATGCAGTACGATGTTCTAATAACCAATGCAAAAACGCGTTTTTCCGGGGGAAAACACCTTCAGATAGCATTAAAAGACGGAAAAATCGCCAAAATAGCCGAGAAGGTGGATGGGTCTGCCGAAAAGACTGTAGATGCTGGCGGCAACCTCGTAACCGAATCTTTTGTCAACGGGCATCTGCATTTGTGCAAGGTGTACACGTTGAAAATGATGGACGATGCAGCCATGGACGCCTACACCGGCGAATCGATGGGCGGCGCAATGACGGCTATCGAACTGGCAGCCAAGGTCAAAGAGCAGTACGATGAAAAATGGATTATCGAAAATGTCCGCAAAGCGCTGAATCTGGCCGTGCGTTTTGGCAACACCCACATCCGTGCATTTGCCGATACTGACACCAAAGCCCGTCTGGAAGGCGTGAAAGCCCTCCTGCGCGCTCGTGAAGAGTATAAGGATAGAGTTACCGTCCAGGTGGTGGCATTCCCTCAGGACGGCGTTGTACGCGATCCTGGTGCCGAAGAATATATTGAAGAAGCGCTGAAATTGGGCGCTGATGTGGTCGGCGGCATCCCGTGGATTGAATACACCGATGCAGATACCCAGGAACACATCGACCGCATGTTCGCGCTGGCGAAGAAATACAACAAAGACGTGTCTATGCTTGTGGATGACGCGGGCGACCCGACTTTGAAATCTCTGGAGATGCTGGCAGTCAAGACCATTAAAGAAGGTTGGGAAGGCCGTGTTACGGCTCAGCACGCCCGCGCTATGGCCCTGTATCCTGAACCATATTACCGGAAAATTGAATACCTGCTCAAACGCGCCAAAATTGGTGTGGTGTCCGATCCACAAACCGGTCCATTATATGCCCGTGTCAAGGCTTTATACAAAGCCGGAGTACGCATTGCACTCGGTCAGGACGATATTGCGGATGCTTACTATCCCTTCGGGCGCAACAATATGCCTGAGGTTGCTTTCCTGGCAGCACATTTGATGTCGATGACCACCCGTGGGGAGATGGAAATCCTTTATGATTTGATCACCACCAATGCTGCTGAAGCCCTGAATATAAGCGGTCATAAACTTGTTGAGGGCGGCAACGCTGATCTCGTAGTTCTAAACGTGGACAACGTCTGGGAAAGCCTGTGGAGCCATGAAGCACCGCTGCATGTCTTCAAGAACGGCAAGGAAATTACAGCAAAATAAGCTGAATTGAGTGAGTTAAGGAATTCCGTACCTTAAATGGCTCGGGATAAACAACCTCCGGCTGAATAATATCATCCGGAGGTTGTTTTGTTATGACACCGCTCGTTATTCGCCAGTAGGCGGCGCGTCGGTGATGATCATACCCGGCTCCGTACCAGGACCAGAGTCAGGAGCAACGATTTCTATGGCTTTCATTTCTCTGAATGCCAGTGTCCAGGCACTGGAGGTGAATATTTTGTACCACCCACCAATCAACGCAAGTGGAAGGAAAAGGACAATAAAGAACAGCGGGATTGCTGCTACGGCCCCTATAATCCAGGTCAGCGGCCCACTGGTGAACAGGCTGGTAATTCCAAAACCAATTAAGCCAGGGACTGCCCCGACCAGGACAGCCGGGATCAACATTACGATATATGCCGGGATCAGCAGGAAAAACGCAATTACTCCAAAAATTGTCATCCCAATTCCGAGCCCGGCGTTGACAAGCCACATCAAACCGGCACTTTTCCAATTTTGCTTGAACATCTTCCAACCCGAACGGAATGATTCGCTAATCCCCGTATTCTCTAAAGCAGCTTTACGAACGAAGAATTCGCGCAATAGACCGAGGAAAGCCATCCCGATTGCAAAAAGGAATATAAACAGGAACAAGAAGCCGACTGAGGTAATTACCCCTGCTACAGATGTCAACTGTGACCCGCGGTCGATGGAAAAGTAAATTGCAAATCCTACCGCAACGAGCAACAGGATGAATACCAGGACCGGCAAGCCGATGATCAGATCGATCACCCATATCCGGAATGCAGGCCGCGACCAACCCATGCGCCACCCTTGCGAAAAGGTGACTTTGGTCCCCGTTTCTTCATGATCATTAACCATTCGAAGTACTGCATTTTCCGAAACATAGCGGACGAATGCCATGAGGATTGAGACCAGGAGGATGAACACCAGGAAACCAATTCCAATCCAGATAAAGGTCTGGATATGCTGCTCCGGATTCCTGAAAAATGGTTCGACGTTTTGGTCCATCCACCGATTAAACTCTTCCATTTGTCCGCTTGGCGGTATATTTTGCCAATCACGTTCGTCACTGCTAAATTGATAACCACTGTTCCCGCCATTGAAACTGCTGCCGGCAGTTATTGCCAGCAAAATACCGAATATCCATAAAACACGATAGGACCACAGCACCGCCCAGGATTGTTTAAGAATTTTCCCAATGTCGATCATTTCATTTTCTCCTCGTAAGTTCTTCCGTATTCCAGAAGTTAATCATCAAATCATGAGTGGTTAGTAGTGCCTGGTTGTTGCAAACGCCTGAACCACCAGATCGCAAGCCAGACCAGATAAAGGATCCCAACGGCTGCCTGCCAGAAGAATCCGCCCAACGTTTCCCTTCCAATTGCGGTGAGTTCATTTATGAACATAAGGGAAGAAACCTGGTTCCCGTCCAACAGCGGTTCCAAGAGACTCATCAGGGCACCGAGCCATAAAGGTATGCCTGCGCTGCTGTCCGCAATTGCCCCAAACTTGATGACTGAATTTTGATCGAGCAGAGTTATCACCTGGCTTAATCTGAAAACAGTCTGGATAAAAAACCATGCGCTCAGCAATATGAGAGGTACTAACCACCAGACACCTGATACTCGTTTCCCAGGATTTGCAGCCACTTGCTGCCTTGGCAGTTGCAGAGCCACCTGGGAAGCAAACTTCTCAACAGGAGTGAATTTTGGCGCATTCGCCTCACGGACTATTTGCGATATGCGGCATAGCCCTTCGTACTCGCTGAGACACAGACTGCACTGATTCAAATGTGCTTCCACCTTCTGCTTGCGGGTGCTGTTCAATTCGCCATCGAGATACGCCCCCAATAGATCAAGCACATGATCGTTCATAATTGGCCTCCAAACTCCGGCGTCAAGATTTCACGAAGCCGGGTCCTGGCATAATTCAAGCGCGACATAACCGTCCCTGACGGAATGTCCAATGCGGCAGCGATCTCTGCATAGGATAACCCGCCATATTCGCGAAGGACGAGGATTGCACGGTTTACCTCGGTCAGGGAAAGAATTGCACGCTGAACCGCATTTACGCGCTCCTTTTGCAGCAGACGATCCTCAGGACCTGCAGCAGCATCCACAAAGGTTACAGCTTCCATGTCTGCGGGCTCAGCTCGTCTTCGGCGCAGGGCATCCAGCGCAGCATTCACTCCGATCCGGCATAACCAGCTCCGCATGGACGTACCTGTCCTGAAACTGGAGAGATTCATCCAGGCTTTAATAAAAGTATCCTGCGCAGCATCTTCAGCCAGAGCAGCATCACCGCACATGCGGTAAACCACATTTACGATGGCACCATAGTAGCTGCACACCAGTTGTGAGAACGCTTCCCGATCTCCGCCCTGGGCTTTGGCAGTCAAAATGGTCTCCGATTCAATGGTCTGTTCGGCGAGCATGTCCCGTGTAATCCCTTTCACACCTATTAACGTAGTTCACACAAATTTTATTCGGAAACCGAAAAAACTGCGTCCGTGATATAATTTCCCCGCGGGAAAAAGAGCTGGCAAGGCTGCAATACAGTCCCCACCGGGGATTGTCAAGCGCGCGGCACAAAGCCCTCGGTGAGAGGGTAACTGCCTGGTCAATGGTTTTGTACTTTTATATTTAAAGTTCCGTTCAGTGGGCTGCTTCACATAGCTCAGCGGCAGTCCCCACCGGGGATTGTCAAGCGCGTGGCTCAAAGCCCTCGTTGAGAGGGTAACCGTTTGGTCGAAGGTTTTGTACTTTTAGAGTTTAAAATTTTTTTTCAGTGGGGCCCGTAGCTCAGCGGCAGAGCGCGCGGCTCATAACCGCTTGGTCGAAGGTTCGAATCCTTCCGGGCCCACTAATAATCATTGGTCGCTAGTCCCCATTGAGGGGATTTTATTCGAATCCTTCCGGGCTCACTAATAATCATTGGTCGCTAGTCCCCATTCAGGGGACTTTATTCGAATCCTTCCGGGCCCACTAATAATCATTGGTCGCTGGTCCCCATTC
>CAYPJS010000121.1:0-20795 GCA_964411135.1 uncultured Anaerolinea sp. | reverse complement strand
TCATACTCCTTGCCCTCCTCCGACCATACCCATAATCCGCCATAGGCTGCATTGAAACGCTATAATTGTCAAAATGGCACGATACCCCCTGCCCCTCGAGAGGATCCTATGACCGAACAGACTCCCAAACGAGAAGGTTTCCGTGATATCCGCGTGGTAGCCCAGGCAACCAGCATCGAAAAGTGGCGCAAGCAGTGCATCGCCGGCCAGCCAGAGACCGGTCGCAGCTACGCCTTAATCAGCGACGAGGGCAGCTATATGCCCGGCGGTGAGGGTACTGCACCCACCCCGTTAACTTATTTCACCTCCGGCATGGCGCTTTGACTGAGCAGCCATCTGTCGCAGGTTGCGGCAAAACGGAAATTAAACATCCGCAATGACCGGGTCACCGTCACGGCGCACTTTCACGAACAGGGCTCCGTGCTGCGCGGCGACGCTGAGGGTTTTTGCGACGGCTTTGAAGTTGACATCTCGCTCGAATCGGATGAGACGCCGGAAAAGGTTGCAGAACTGATCCGCCTGGCGCGCCAGATGTGTTTTACCGAGAAGGCACTGATGGGCAGTGTACCGGTGAGCGTGACGCAGACCGTCAACGGTCAGAAAATGGACAAATAAACTAAACTGGGTGCAGCCCCTGAGGACAACCTGCCTGAGGGCGGCTGGTCAAATTCAGGACTACCTTTCCAGGAGCTCGATGCGCTCGCGCACAGGTGCGTAGGACTGCCGGTGCAGCGGGCAGGGTCCCAGTGCCTCAAGTGCAGCGCGGTGGACTGCCGTGCCGTAGCCTTTATTGCGCCCAAAACCGTAGCCCGGGTACTGATCGTCCAGTTCCTGCAGCAACCGGTCGCGGGCGGTCTTGGCCAGCACCGAGGCAGCCGCAATACTCAGGCAGCGTGCATCCCCTTTGATCAGTGCCTGCTGCGGCAAATTCCATTCCGGTAGGCGCAGTGCGTCCACCAGCAGGTGCTGCACCGGGCAGCCGCAAGCAGTGATGGCGCGGCTCATTGCCAGGCGCGTTGCCGGCACGATACCCAGCGCATCCACCTCGTCTGCTTCAGCAAAACCCACGCCCCAGGCTGCTGCCTCGCCGCGGATCAGGTCAGCCCAACAGGCGCGCTGATGGGCAGTCATCTGTTTCGAGTCGCGCACGCCGTGCAAGCGCTCCAACAGACCGTCGCCAGCCGCAGCACCTGGCAGTACCACCACGGCTGCCGAGACCGGTCCGGCCCAGGCGCCGCGCCCGGCTTCATCCAGCCCGCCGACGGCAGTCAGGCCGCTGGTCCACAGGGGAAGTTCAAAGGACAGGTCGGGGTGTTTGGGTATCTCAGTTACCGGTTGGCGCCGCACCGTACACTCCGCGCCGCGAATTGCGCCGGATGGCAATCAGATCTTTGACCATATTCCAGGCGTCGTTGAGCATGCGCACCTTGCTGTCGGCGTTGTAGTACCAGGGCACGCCAATCTCGGTAATGGGGTAACCGTGCAGCCGTGCGATATACAGCACCTCGACGTCAAAAGTCCAGCCAAAAATTGTCTGGCGCTGGAAAACATCTTCTGCCGCGTCTGCCCGGAACAGCTTGAAGCCGCACTGGGTATCCTGCAGACCCGGCAGTGCGATCCAGCGCACCAGGGTATTGAAGATTCTTCCGGAGAGGTGCCGCATTTCCGGTTCACCGTAGCGGATGGCGCCGGGGGCCTCGCGTGAGCCAATCACCACCGCCGGGTCGGGCAGCTGCGGCGGCAGGAAGC
This sequence comes from uncultured Anaerolinea sp., assembly GCA_964411135.1. Taxonomy (GTDB): domain Bacteria; phylum Chloroflexota; class Anaerolineae; order Anaerolineales; family Anaerolineaceae; genus Bellilinea. The sequence goes on along the minus strand of CAYPJS010000121.1, from coordinate 19,046 downwards.
GGTTCACCTGGTCGATGGGCATCGACAGGTATGCGTCGCCAAAGAAGCGGTACTGCCCGCTGGCAGCCAGCATGCCGGCTCGTACCGCGCGGCCTTTGCCGCGCTGCTCTTCATGGATGGCCCGAATGTTAGGATGCTTTGCCGCGAATTCCTGTGCGATCTGCAGGGTACGGTCGCTGCTGCCGTTCTCCACCACCAACACTTCGGCTTCATAGCTTTGTTTATCCAAAAAGCGCTGGATGGTCTCCATCGTGGCGGGCAGCCGGCGTTCTTCGTTGTAAGCAGGAATGATGATGGAAAGCAGCGGAGCGGTCAATGGACGCCCTTTTCTTTCGGAAGGTCAGAACAGCGGGGCATCCTTAAGCTCGATATTTTGATCGAGTGCGCGGTCGGTTATCAGACGTTCTTTGCCATCCGCCGAATCAACTTTAACCAGGGCGCTAACCCTGAATGTGCCGCCGAGGAATTCTTTGCGCTCGCCCATCCCGAATTTTTTGCCTTTTTTCAAAAGCTGGATTAATGCTTCCCGGCTGAGCAGCATATGATCTGACCAGGTCGGACCGCGCCTCTCGAAGAAGCGTACCTCAGCCACCTGGCCGTTCGGTCCGCGGTGGACTGCCTCAATCACGCCGTCGAGTTTTCTGGCGTCAATCGAGGAGTTAAGCTGGCGGCTGGTCAATGTCATAATGTTCTACCGTTTTCTGGAAATAATCGTAGGTTTGCGCTCTCCCCTGCTCGTATCCCATCCCCGGCAGGGAAAAATTCGCAAACAATGGTCGGGGTGGGCGGACTTGAACCGCCGACCCCCGCGTCCCAAACGCGGTGCGCTGCCAACTGCGCTACACCCCGGCAGACCCGAGTATAATCCGAACAATGGATAGACGTCAAGATAAATTAAAAGGAAGGCTGGCCGGGTTGGCTGCAGGGCTGCTGCTGGCAGTATCTGCCTGCACTTCGCTGCAAGCTCAGTCTGCCTTGGAGCCTTCTAAAGCCGTCACCGCTGCGCATGCCACAACATCCCAGAGTATTCCCAGCGCTTCGCCAACGTCTGAACCTACCCGTACTCGAGTGCCCACGCGCACACCTGAACCCGTCTGCGCGGAGACCAGCGGCAGGCTGGAGGATTTTTCGATTGAATCGGCTGCCATCGGCAAGCCGCTGCAATTTATTGTCTACACCCCGCCCTGTTATGACCCGCAGGGGCAGCTGCCTTACCCGGCAGCTTACATGCTGCACGGACAGGGCTTTACCCAGGATCAGTGGGTGCGTTTGGGCATGCCTGCCGCAGCTGACGCGCTGATCACCGCCGGCGAACTGCCTCCCTTTCTGATCATCATGCCGTACGAGGAATACAACCTGGCAGACCCCTTCGAGACTGGCTTCGAACAGGCGCTGGTCGATGAGTTGATCCCCTGGGTGGATGGGCACTATGCCACCTGCACCCAGCGTACCTGTCGGGTCGTGGCGGGGCTGTCGCGCGGCGGGTCGTGGGCGCTGTACCTTGGCACCGCCCACTGGGACCTGTTCGGCTCGATCGGTGCGCATTCGACTGCACCCTTTTTCGGCATGGACAGCTGGCTGACCTATTACATTAATGAAATGGGAAAGAAGAATTACCCGCGCCTGTTTGTCGATTTTGGCGAGGGCGACTCGCTGCTGCCCTACATGCAGGAGTTTAAGAAGAAGCTTGACGGGTATAAGCTGCATTACGAGTACCGCCTGTACCCCGGCAACCATAATGAGGAGTACTGGTCGGCGCACGTCGAGGAGTACCTGCGCTGGTACTGGAAGCTTTGGAGCAGGGCGGAAGCATAAGGGGGAAAATCACCCGGAGCTCTTTATACGTTCCTTATAAACCAAGCGAGACCGGGTCATCGGTAGGGGCATGGGGGTCAATCATGCCTTCATGTGGCCGATTCGACTTACGAGCCAACTATGGCTCTAACCTGTAAGAAGTGACCGCAAAGGATCCAGCATGGACAGATCTTTGATAAATAGTACGGGCGCACATTGTGCCCCCGCATGCCATTCTCCTCACAGCTCGATCCAGTACCGCCGCACCAGCTCGCCGCTCTCATCCAATAGCACTTTATCCATCAGCACGCCGCCGTTCTTTTCGATAATTCGCGCTGAGGCATAGTTATCATCGTTGCAGGTGACCAGCACCCGCTCCAGTCCAAGCTCTCGCGCTTTTTCCAGCGTCAGCCGCAGAATCTGGGTACCGTAGCCTTTGCCGCGCTGTGACGGGCGGATGTCGTAACCGATATGCCCGCCTTCCCTCTCCAGCAGAGGGGTCAGCAGGTGCCGCAGCCGGCTGGAGCCGATCAGCTCATGTCCGTCCCGCACCAGCCAGTATGTCGTCTGCGGCGCGCGGCCGGAGAGCACATCCTCGCTGCGCGCATCCTCGTCCAGCCTTTGCAGCAGCGCCGTGAAGTCCTCCCAGCTCATGTCCGGAGAAGCGTAGGTGTAGCGTTCCTCGCCGGCGGCGTGGTATTCCGCTGCCATCTCGAGCAAGGCGTCGTGCAGTTCGGGTGTAAGCACCGTCAGGGTAATGTTCTTGGCGGTTTCCATATCCTTATCCCACCTGACTTGGTTTCAGAGTTTCGGTTCGGTCTGGCACTCCGGGCAAACCCCGAAGAGTACCAGGTGATTGGTTGAGACCTTAAAATGTGTAGCCCTCTCGACCTGGTCGAAGAAGCGGCTCGCAACGGTTTCATCCAGTAGTGAGGTTTTTCCGCACACCTGGCATACCAGGTGATGATGTTTTTCCGCGTGCACAACTTCATAAACAGCAGCACCCACGCCCATATCCGATATGGACACGAAGCCTTCTTTTGCCAAACGTTCCAGACCGCGGTAAACACTGGAAGGGTTGACCGCTGGCAGGCGTTGACGGATTTCCTCGTAGATTTCGTTGGCGGTCAGATGATGGCTCGCCTGATTCTCGAGTACATCCATGATGGCTGTGTGGATGGATGAAGCTCTCACGCAACTCCTTGTTGCAAATATTTGCAATTGCAAATATTGTATCTATAATTAAGACCTGAATCAGGCAATCAACGGGTCAATTTTATCAGGATTTAAAACCGTTCGCACCGACAGACAGTTTATTGGAGATAAATGCACCCTGCTCCTACCCCCATGCATATCCCTGATGGCTTCCTCTCTATTCCGGTGGCACTGGCATTCTGGCTGCTCTCCGCGGTCGTGATCACCCTGGCGCTACAGAAAGCCGAGCGGTTCGGCAGCGAACAGCAGCTTCCTTTGATGGGCGTGCTGGCTGCTGCCATCTTCGCCGGGCAAATGCTTAATTTCACAGTTATCGGCGGTACTTCCGGGCACCTCCTGGGAGCAGCCCTGGCGGTCATCCTTTTGGGGCCCTGGGCAGCTGTGCTGGTCATGACCAGCGTGGTGGGTCTGCAGGCTTTGGTTTTCCAGGATGGTGGTCTGCTGGCGTTGGGTGCCAATCTGTTCAATATGGCGGTGGTGGGGGTTTTCGTTTCATACGCTGCCTGGCAAGGAGCATTAATGCTCTTCGGCAGGCGCTCCTGGGGCAGTCCGGTAGCTGGTTTTACCGCCGCCTGGCTCTCAATTTTCGTAACTGCGCTGGCTGCCGCACTGCAGTTGGCACTCTCTGGCACCTCGCCCGCCAATATCGCCCTGCCAGCTATGGGTGGTGTACACGCTCTGATCGGTATCGGTGAGGGCTTGATCACCCTAGGAGCGCTCACTTTTCTAGCCGCGGCTCGGCCAGACCTACTGGGCCGAACGGGTAATGGTCAGCACATTGACCGATCAGTATGGGTCGGCGGCATGCTGTTCTCCATCGGGTTGGTGCTGCTTGCGCCATTGGCTTCCTCTCATCCGGATGGGCTTGAATGGGTGGCACAGCAGGCTGGTTTTAGCAGCCTGGCACGTACCCCGCAGCTCAAGCTCCTGCCGGATTATCTGCTGCCAGGTGTAGAAAATCAGGCATTGGCCACCATTCTGGCAGGTCTAATCGGTATTCTGATCATTGCCGGCTCGGCTTTAATCGCGAGCCGCGTCCGGCACCGCAGCCAGCCCTGAGCCCGGTATGCTGGATCCGTCTCTGCCTGGCAGCAGCCCGCTTCACCGCCTCGACGGGCGGATCAAGCTGTTGTTGACGCTGTCCTTTATCCTAACCGTTTCCCTGCTTCCCGACGGCGCTTGGGCAGCTTTCCTTCTACTGCAGTCGATTCTGATCGGCGCTGCAATCCTGGCCGGGCTGTCCTTGATCGTCGTGCTGCAGCGCTCCTGGCTGGCTTTACCTTTCATGCTGGCAGCCCTGCCGTTGATTTTCACTCTCCCAGGCCTACAGGTAGCTGCAGTTAAACTGGGCCGCTTCAGTCTGACAGCCAGCCATACCGGATTGGTGCGCTTTCTGACCATCGCGGCGCGATCCTTCCTGGCTGTGCAGGCTGCAGTAGTCCTGACCACATCCACGCCTTTCCCCCGCCTTCTGTCCGCCATGCGTGCGCTGGGGCTGCCGCGCTTTTTGACGGCAGTCATTGGTTTGATGGGACGCTATTTATTCGTGATGGCGGAACAGGCGCTCCGCCTGATGCATGCCCGAGCCGTACGTTCAGGCATCAGCCCACGGACAGGCCTTAGGGCTGGCGGCAGCCTGGTCTGGCGCGCACGGGTTACTGGCGGTATGGCTGGACGGCTGTTGCTGGGTTCGCTGAAACATGCCGACCGTGTCTATGCGGCTATGCAGGCGCGCGGCTACGACGGAGAGGTACGCGGATTGCCAGGTGGTCAGTTGGCCTGGACGGACTGGGCGCTACTGGCTGGAATGCTGGTGCTTATGATCCTCATTTTGCTGTTCAGCTGGCTGATTTGAGCCTGAGGGATCCCATGACGGCTGCAATCGAGTTCACAGATCTATCTTATTCCTACCCGGACGGACGCAAAGCCCTCCAGAACATATCCCTGTCCATCCAACCCGGTGAACGGGTAGCACTGCTGGGCGCTAATGGCGCTGGCAAATCGACATTATTATTGCACCTCAACGGCATCCTGCAGGGACGCGGTAGTGTATCTGTCAGCGGGCTGCCCGTGATCAAGCCTAACTTAGGATTAATACGCGCGCTAGTGGGTATGGTCTTTCAATCCCCGGACGACCAGCTTTTCTCGCCGACTGTTTTTGAGGATGTGGCTTACGGGCCGATCTACCAGGGGCTGCCAGCCGCTGAGATTGGGCAGCGTGTGGAAAGCGCTCTGACTGCGGTGGAAATGCAGACCTTCCAGGAGCGCATGCCGCACCATCTCAGTCTGGGCGAGAAAAAGCGCATTGCAATCGCCACTGTACTATCGATGCAGCCGGAGATTCTGGCCTTCGACGAGCCGACCGCCGGCATGGACCCGCGAGCGAGACGCAGCCTGATTTCGCTACTGTATAGCTTTACGCAGACCTTGCTGATCGCCACACACGATCTTAACCTGGCACGCGAACTGCTGCCGCGGTCGATAGTGCTGGCGGAGGGGGGGTTGGTCTATGACGGCCGGACGAATGATCTTCTGGCAGATGCCACCTTACTGGAACGGGTCGGGTTAGCGTAGCTCTGGTGGGGTTTTGCCCGGGCTGGGTTTGTTATAATCTTTTCAGACTTTTTCCCGACGATCCACCATGTCCCCATCCCTTTCCCAGATAGCCCTGTACATTTTGTCCGCATTGACCATTTTATTGCTCCCCGGTGCAGCGCTGACGGTCTGGCTGCCGCGCCGCGGCGGTTTTTTGTCATTTCTGGCAGACACGGTTGGTTTATCGATAGCTCTGACGGTTCTAGCCGCGCTGGCTGGTTTTCTGCTGCAGTTGCACTTTAACCGCCCGCTGCTGACGGGTCTTTATGCCGCCTGCGGGCTTTCCTTATTAATAGGCCTGATCCGTGCCACCTTACGCGCGCGCAAGCCGCTTATTAACCTCAAACACGCGCTGCTCGGTCTGCTGGGATTGGTCGTGTTGGCCGGGCTGATTGCCTGGCGCTTTTACCAGGCACGCGACCTTGTCCTGCCGGCCTGGGTGGACCCGGTTCATCATACGCTGATCGTGCGCGTGATCCTGGAGAACGGCGGGCTGCCCGCCACACTCGATCCCTACCTGCCGGTGAATCTGAACTACCATTACGGCTTCCATGTGCTGGCGGCACTCTTCTCAGCCATGACCGGCACGGAGCCCGCCATTACCCTGTTGGGGTTTGGCCAGGTATTGAATGCATTGATCGCCCTGTCGCTTTACCGGCTGTCGTTGGAGATCTGGCAGGATATGCGCCGCGCTGCTCTGAGCGCACTGCTGGTGGGTCTGGTTTTCCAAATGCCGGCCTATTACCTGACCTGGGGGCGCTACACCCTCATCACCGGCTTGATCGTTCTGCCGCTGGCAATGGCGTCAATTATCCGCCTCAGCCGTCAGCCGCGATCGGTCTCGGCCTGGGTCACCACAGCCTTGTTAACCGCCGGGGTGGCACTCTCGCATTTGACGGCGTTTCTGCTGCTGGGTTTTTTCACGGTCATTCTGCTAGTTGTGCGCCTGCTGGAACGCTACGACCCCATTGACCCGGTTCCGGAAAACCGATGGGGACGTCTGATCGCTCCAGGCACCGCGGCTCTGGCAGGTGTGGTCCTTTCCAGTCCCTGGCTGCTGCGTCTGTGGGGCTATTACGGAGCAGAGGCGGGGGTGGCACTGGTTTCGCCGTTTACGTCTGACCAGACCAGTTACGGCGATTACCTGCTCTACCTGCTGGGGCCGGTTCATAATGCCGTCTGGTTGGGGTTGGGCGCTGCAGGGTTGATGCTTGCTTTGCTGCGCAAACCGGCGCGCGCGCTGGCGGTCTGGGCTTTGCTACTGGTGATGCTCACCCTGCCCTGGGGACTTAGACTGGGTCCATTCCGCCCGGACCATATGGCCATTGTGTTGTTCCTGCCGGGTGCACTGCTGGCTGGCAGCCTGGTTTTCAGCCTGTACGATCGGACTGCCCGCCTGACGCGTGCCTGGCTGCGGCATTTGGCACAAGCCATCCTGCTGCTGGTGGTGCTAGTAGGTGTGGGCTGGGGTGCCTGGCAGACGCGCAGTATCCTCAATTCCGGCACCATCCTGGTGGACAGGCATGACCTGCAAGCGCTGGACTGGGTGCGTCAAAACACGCCGGCGGAGGCTCGTTTCATAATCAACACCAATGCCTGGATGGGTTCCATGCGCCGCGGTGTGGACGGTGGTTACTGGCTGCTACCATATGCGGGTCGTCAAACCATTCTGCCGCCGGTGGTATACAGCTACGGTGCGCCTGCGTTTGTTCAGCAGATCGCAGATTGGTCGCTGCGTATGGGCGAGGTGACCACCTGCGATGAAACATTCTGGAGTCTGGTGCAGGAGTACGGCGCCAATTATTTATATATTAAGGAAGGGCAGGGCAGCCTGCAGCCTGGAGGGCTTATCAACTGCCCGTTGGTGGTCCCAGTGTACCGCAGCGGCAGTGTAAACATTTATGAAATCGTCCGCTAAAACGACTGGACAAATCCGCCCTTTTTTGTGAAAATTACCACCAAAGACGACATTATGATATACTAACCGGAAAACGACTCTCCTTGTAATAAATGAAAGGATAGATGATGGCACAGCAATACCTGCCTTTCATGGTCATTTTTGCCGTCGGAACTTTAATCGCGCTCATCGCGATTTTCCTGGGTATGCTCTTCGGTCCGCGCCGGCCGACAGCCCGCAAATCCGCCCCGTATGAATCGGGCATGATCCCGTATGGTCCAGGCCGCAGACGCATCTCGGTGCGCTACTACCTGATCGCCGTGTTATTCATCCTCTTCGACATTGAAGTGGTGTTTGTGGTTTCCTGGGCGGTCGTTCTGCGTAAACTCGGCATGTACGGTTTGATCGGCATGCTTGTCTTCCTGCTCGTTTTAGAGGTAGCCCATTTGTATGCCTGGAAGAAAGGAGCATTGGAATGGGATTAGAGCAAAAAACCGGTAATCTGGGTGTTGTCACCACAACCCTTGAACAGGTGGTCAACTGGTCGCGTACCAATTCGATGTGGCCCTTACTGTTTGGTCTGGCCTGCTGCGCGATCGAAATGATGGGTGCCCAGGCCAGCAATTACGACCTGAGCCGCTTTGGTATGGAACTCAACCGCGCCAGCCCGCGTCAGTCTGACCTGATGATCGTGGCGGGGCGTGTTTCACGCAAGATGGCTCCCGTCCTGCGCCAGCTGTATGACCAGATGCCGGACCCCAAATGGGTGCTGGCTATGGGCGACTGCGCCTCCTGCGGCGGTGTTTTCAATAATTACGCCGTGGTACAGGGGGTGGATGAGGTGGTTCCGGTGGACGTGTACGTTGCGGGCTGCCCGCCGCGCCCCGAAGGGTTGATTCACGGTATTTTGACCCTGCATGAAAAAGTAAAAAAAGAGAAAATTACCGCCTGGTCGTGAGCCAGTTATTAATCTACGACCGGCAAGGCTGGAATGCCGCAATCGGTTTAGGTTCAACCGGATAGGATGGGCTGGTGCCTATGAATGAAAAATTTGCGATCGTGATGAAAAACATGGAGGAGCGCTTCGCTGCCACCCTGCATGAGTACGCCGGCGATGTGACCATCACTGTTCTGCCGGAATTCATGTTTGATGCCATCCAGACCCTGCGGGATGAATTCCACTTCAACCTGCTGATGGACGTCACTGCGGTGGACTACTGGCCGCAGCAGGAACCGCGCTTTCACCTGGTTTATCACGTCTATTCCATGTTAGAAAATTTACTTTTGCGCGTACGGGTGCCGCTCAACGGCAACTCGCCGCACATTCCCACCATCGAACACATCTTCCCCAATGCCAATTGGAAGGAACGCGAGGTCTGGGATATGTTCGGCATCACCTTCGATGCCCATTCCGATCCGCGCCGCATTATTATGCCGTACGACTGGCAGGGGCACCCGTTGCGCAAGGATTACCCGTTGGGCTATGAGGAAGTACAGTTCACCTTCAATGCCGCCGAAATTGACAAGCGCAAGCCCTACGCCAAAGAATAAAGCCGAGGTTGAACGATGACAAACATCCGTGAAGTAACGGTTGATGAACTTCGCCACCTGGTGTCCGAGAGGGCCATGACCGGCGAGACCATGCTGCTCAATATGGGCCCGCAGCACCCCAGTACACACGGCGTACTGCGCCTGCTGCTGGAGCTCGATGGCGAGATCGTGGTCAACTGCATCCCCGACATCGGCTTTTTGCACACCGGCGTGGAAAAGAACATGGAGGCTAAGACTTACCAGAAGGCCGAGGTGATGACCGACCGCCTGGATTATATGAATTCCATCGGCAACAACCTGGTTTACTGCATGGCAGTTGAAAAATTGGTTGGTCTGGACGTTCCCCTGCGTGCACAGGGGCTGCGTGTGATCCTGGCGGAACTGCAGCGCATCGCCTCGCACCTGCTCTGGCTGGGCACCAGCTGCCTTGATCTGGCTGCCATGTCGGTCTTCCTGTACGCCATGCGTGAGCGCGAGCTGATCATGGATGTGATGGAATTGATTTCCGGGCAGCGCATGATGACCACCTACATCCGGCCGGGCGGCGTTTGGCGCGATGTACCCCCGGAGTTCGTCCCGGCGGTTCAGCATATCATCGAGGTCATGCCGGGCCGCATCGACGAGTACGAATCGATGCTTGACCAGAATATGCTCTTCCAGGAACGAACCCAGGGCATTGGAAAAATCAGCTCTGAGGACGCCATCCGCTACGGACTGACCGGCCCGGTCATTCGCGCTACAGGCATCCCCTACGACCTGCGCAAAGCGCTGCCGTACAGCGGTTACGAACAGTATGACTTCGAGGTCTGCACCCAGCAAGACGGAGATATTTACGCACGCTATCAAGTGCGCATGAACGAAATGCGCCAGTCGGTGCGCATTGTGCGCCAGGCTCTCTCGAAGCTGCCGGCCGGTCCGGTGCTCAGCGCCAACCGCAAGTTCGTGCCGCCGCCGCGCTCTGAGATCGGCGTGAGCATGGAAGCGCTCATTCATCATTTCAAACTGTGGACCGAGGGCTTCAACGCGCCCAAAGAATCGGTCTTCGCCACCACCGAAAGCCCGCGCGGACTGCTGGGCGTTTACCTGGAAGGAGACGGCGGACCGAAGCCCTACCGCGTGCATTACGTCACCCCCTCCTTCGCCAACCTGCAGTCCATGCCGCTGCTCACCCGCGGTCACTTCGTGGCGGACGTGGTAGGCGTCATCGGCAGCATTGATATTGTTCTTGGAGATACAGACCGGTGAACCAACTCCTCGCCCAATACCCCCATGAAATCCGCGATATTCTGGCCAAGTACCCGCCGGAATACAAGCGTTCGGCGGTCATGCCGCTGCTGCATCTGGCGCAGGCTGACCCCGGTTACGTTACCGCGCAGGCGCTGCAGGACATCGCCGAGATCTGCGGCATCTCCGTGACCGAGGTCGGTTCGATCGTCGGATTTTACACACTGTATTATGATGAGCCGCTCGGGCGCTACCATATTCAGGTTTGCACCGACCTGCCCTGCGCACTGCGCGGCGCCGAGAAATTCCTGGCGCAGTTGTGTGAAAAGCTTGGCGTGCAGGTTGGCGAGACCACCCCGGACGGCCTATTCGTGATCGAAGAAGTCAAATGCCTGGCGGCCTGTCACCGCGCGCCCATGTTCCAGGTGCAGGGAGACGGCGACCTGACCTATTACGAAAATCAGACCATCGAGACGGCTCTGACCGCATTGGAGTTGCTGCGCCAGAAAGTCAGCGCGCCGGAGGTCAAATCATGAGCGAGCATATCCTGCTGCGTCACCGCGATATCCCCGACCTGGACCAGCTCAAGGTCTATCAAAAGCATGGCGGGTTCGAAGCCTGGAAGAAAGCCGTCACCAGCCTGGAGCCGGCAGAACTGATCCAGCTGGCCAAGGACTCCGGCCTGCGCGGACGCGGCGGGGCGGGTTTCCCCACCGGTATGAAGTGGTCCTTTGTGCCCAGCAACCTTTGGCCGCATTATGTGGTTGCCAACGGCGACGAGTCCGAGCCCGGCACCTTCAAAGACCGCGAGATCATGGAGCACAACCCCTACCAATTTCTGGAAGGCTTGATGATTGCTTCCTACGCGGTGCAGGCCAATCTTTCCTATGCCTATTTACGCGGTGAGTTCTGGCAGATCGGTCAGAAGCTCGAGCGCTGCATTGCCGAACTTGAGAAAGAAGGCTTGCTCGGCGACAACATTTACGGCAGCAAGTATTCGCTGCGCCTGCGCGTCCACATGGGGGCTGGCGCCTACATCTGCGGCGAGGAAACCGCGCTGCTCGAGTCCATTGAGGGCAAGCTGGGACAGCCGCGCTTGCGCCCGCCCTTCCCGGCGGTCGCGGGTCTGTACGCCAGCCCGACCGTCATCAACAACGTCGAGACGCTGACCAACCTGCCGCCGCTGGTAACCAAAGGAGCCACCTGGTTCCGCGAATACGGCACCGAAAAATCGCCGGGTGTTAAAATTTTCAGCCTGTCGGGCAATGTCAACAACCCGGGCAATTACGAACTGCCCCTCGGCGCTACCTTCCGCCACCTGATCTACGAATTGGGCGGCGGCATCCCCGGGGAGCGAAAGATCAAAGCCATCATGGCAGCCGGTGCGTCCTCCGCCATCATTCCGGCCACCGAGGAAGCCCTGGACACCCCCATGGATTACGAATCGGTGGCAGCCCTGGGTGCCAGCCTGGGTTCGGCTTCGGTCATCGTGCTGGATGAGAGCGTCAGCATGTCCTGGTTGGCACAGAAGACCACGCATTTCTTCAAGCATGAATCCTGCGGCAAATGCACACCCTGCCGTGAGGGTACCTACTGGATGGCTCATATTCTCGACCGCATCGAGGATGGCAAAGCCAGCGAAAACGATGTGGATCTGCTCTACACGGTGGCGCGCCAGATGCAGAACAAGTGCCTGTGCGCGCTGGGCGAGTTCTCCACCATGCCGGTGGTGACCAGCCTGGAAAAATTCCGCAGTGATTATATGGCGAGGGTGGAAGGGCATTCGCGGTAGTTTCAGCGCAAACCGCTCTCGATGAGGTGCTTATGGCAAAAATGGTAACGTTGACGATCGATAATCAATCGGTGACCGTCCCCCAGGGAATGCTGGTGGTGGATGCCGCCCGCAAGGTCGGGATTGACATCCCGGTCTTCTGCTACCACCCCAAAATGGAACCGGTGGGTATGTGCCGCCTGTGCCTGGTGGAAATCGGCCGCCCCATGGTGGACCGCGCCACCGGTCAGCCGTTGATGAACGACGACGGCACGGTCAAGGTCCAGTTTGGGCCCAAACTGGAGACAAGCTGTACCACACCCGTCTCCGAGGGCATGGTGGTCAACACCCGCACGGATGTCGTCACCGGTGCGCGCAAGGATATCCTCGAGTTCCTGCTCACCTCGCACCCGCTGGACTGCCCGGTCTGTGACAAGGGAGGCGAGTGTCCGCTGCAGAACCTGACCATGCGCCACGGTCCCGGTACCTCGCGCTTCATTTTCGATGAAAAACAGCACCTGGCTAAGAACGTGCCGCTGGGTGATCTGATCTACCTCGACCGCGAACGCTGTATTCAGTGTGCGCGCTGCGTGCGTTTCCAGAGCGAGATCGCGGACGACCCGGTGATCGGTTTTTACAACCGCGGGCGCAGGCTGGAGATCATGACCAACTCCACACCCGGCTTCGATTCGGTCTTCTCCGGCAACACCACCGATATTTGCCCTGTTGGCGCGCTGACTACTGCCGATTTCCGCTTTGGTGCCCGCCCTTGGGAGCTCAAGCAGGCTGCCTCGATCTGCACCCACTGCCCTGTGGGCTGTAACCTGACCATTAACGTACGCCGCGAGGTCAAAACGGGCGGTAATGTCAGCATCAAGCGCATCATGCCGCGCCAGAATGAGAACGTCAACGAAATCTGGATTTGCGATAAAGGCCGCATGGGCTACCACTTTACCGAGAGCCAGGAACGCCTGTCCCGTCCGTTGATTCGCCGCGGCGATGACCTGGTGCCCGTCTCCTGGGAGGGCGCGCTCGAACTGGCGGCTGCCAGAATCCGGGCTGAAGGCGGGCTGGTGGCGTTAGCTGGCGGCAGGCTTTCAAATGAAGACCTGTTTAACATGGCCCAGGTGGCTCAGGCTGCCAACGGCAAGACCGTGCTCTACTCGCATATGGCTGGCGGCGAACTGGTTTCGCGCTACGGTCTGCCAGAGGGCAGTAATTTGAGTGCGCTGGGCAAGGGTGATGCGGTTCTGGTGGTTGCCAGCGACCTGCATCAGGAAGCCCCGCTGTGGTGGCTGCGCCTCAAGCAGGCAGCCAGCCGCGGGGTTGAATTGATCGTAATCAATCCGCGCGAAACGCGCCTGGATAGATATGCCGCCCACGTGGTGCGCTACCCGTACGGTCAGGAAGTCGAGACGCTTTCAGCTTTCCTGCCCGGGACAGATGTACCCGAAGGGCTGCGAGCTGTGGTGGATGCCTTCACCGCCGCCGCGAATGTCGTTGTGTTCTACGGCAGCGAGGGTCTTGGGCTGGAAGGGTCGCAAGCCCTGTCACAGACGGCGGCTGCGCTGCTGCATTCGCACGGCAAGATCGGTCAACCCAACAACGGGTTGGTGGCAGTCTGGGCAAACGGCAACACCCAGGGCGCATTTGACATGGGCTTCAAACCCACCCCTGACCTGTTTGGAACCTTACGCGCTGCGGGTGTGTTGTGGATAGCCGGCGCTGACCCTGCCGGTGACGACCCGGCACTTGCGGACGCGGTGGATGCCGCCGGATTTGTGGTGGTTCAGGAACTATTCCTGACCGATACGGCACGCCGAGCCGACATCGTGCTTCCGGCGCAGTCCTTTGCCGAGCGCGAAGGTACGCTCACGTCTGGAGAGCTGCGTGTTCAGCGTTATTACCCGGCCATCCGCCCGACTGCGGAAACCCGCCCGGATTTCGGTATTGCGGCCGGGATTGGCAGTTACTTTGGCGTCACACTGGAGGGGAAAGTACCCTCCCTGGTGTTGCGCCAAATTGCAGCCAAAAACCCGGCTTACGCTGCAGTCGATTATCAGCGGCTAGCCGAGGTAGAACCTCAGTGGCCGATCGTTGGGCGCAAGGGCATGTATTACGGCGGTACAGGCTACGAAAATTCGCAGGGTCTGGGCGTAAAGCTGGCGCTAACTGCCGAGCCAGTTGCTCCCCGCCCGGCGCAGGAAGGCGGACGTCTGCCCTCCACCCGCGAAAACAGCCTGGTACTGGTACCCATCACCCGCCTGCTCGACCGCGGAGGTACGTTGATGCCATCTGAACTGCTGCACAGCCGACTGGCTGACCGCGTGCTCAAACTGCACCCGAACACTGCCGAAAAGCTGGGTCTGCCCGCGGATGCCGATGTGCAGGTCTCGGCTGCCGGTTGGACGGTGGATGCGCGCATCGAACTGGACGAGGGTGTACCTTTTGGGCTGGCGCTTACACCGCGCAGCGTTGGCATTCCGATATCAGGACCGCAGGTGGCAGCTATAACCGCCCGGGTACCGGTGCCCGAGGTATAAGGAGAGACGCGCTCATGATAACTGCAGCCATGATCTGGGAGTGGGTCATAAAATCGGTGATCATCTGTCTTGGGATGACCGTCGGTTTTGCCTACGTCACACTTTACGAGCGCAAGGTACTGGCGCGCATGCAGGTGCGCGTGGGTCCCAACCGCGCCGGTCCATTCGGCGTGCTCCAACCCCTGGCGGATGCCGTGAAACTGATCTTCAAGGAAGAACTCACGCCATCCACAGCCGACAAGATGATCTTCTTCATTGCACCCATCATCACTGTGGTGCCCATGCTGGTCATCACAGCCGTCATCCCCTGGGGCGAGGCCATCACCATTGGCGGGCGCGTCATCAACCTGTACCTGGCCGACAGCAACGTGGCCATCCTGTACCTGATGGCGGTCACGTCCATTTCGGTGTACGGCATTAACCTGGCGGGCTGGTCCTCGAACAATAAATACGCCCTGTTGGGCGGGCTGCGCTCGACGGCTCAGATGGTTAGCTACGAACTGGCGCTGGGTCTGTCCTTTGTCGGTCCGATCCTGCTGGCTGGTTCGATGAGTATGATGGACATTGTGCATGCCCAGAGCCGCGTCTGGTTTGTCTTCTTCCAACCGGTCGGCTTTCTGCTGTTCTTTATTTCTTCGCTGGCTGAGGTCAACCGCGCGCCTTTCGACATGCCGGAGGCTGAGCAGGAGTTGACCGCCGGCTACCATGCCGAGTATTCCGGCATGAAGTTTGCGCTTTTCTTCATGGCCGAGTACGGCAAGATGATCGCCGTTTCGTTGATTGGGGCCACCCTCTTCCTGGGCGGTTTCCTTTCACCGGTCGGCTTCCTTTCCGATATCCCGGTCATTGGCTGGTTGTTCGGCAGCGGACCCCACTGGCTGCTGCTTAAGGTGGTGGTCTGGCTGTTCGTAATGATCTGGGTGCGCGCCACCTGGCCGCGTATCCGTTACGACCGCCTGATGGCGCTGGGTTGGAAAATCATGTTCCCGATTGGCCTGTTGAATGTAATCGTGACAGCCATCGTGATCGTACTGGTAGGAGGTTGATGTCATGCTTCGCGGCCTGCTGACCACATTAAAGGAAATGATGGGGGAACCAGTAACGGTTCAATACCCCGAACAGAAACGTCCGGTGTCGCGGCGTTTTAAAGGGCGCCATACGCTTAAGCGCTACGAAAACGGTTTGGAAAAGTGCATCGGCTGTTCGCTGTGCGCAGCAGCCTGCCCGGCAGACGCCATCTTTGTCGAGGCGTCCACCAACACCGACGAGGAGCGTTATTCCCCTGGCGAACGCTACGCCAGCACCTATGAGATTAACTTCATGCGCTGTATTTTCTGTGGTTTCTGCGAGGATGCCTGCCCGACCGAGGCGATTGTGCTGGGAGACCAGTACGAGTTGTCCTTCAATGACCGCCTTTCGGCTATTTACGACAAGTCTATGCTGCTTGAGCCGGTGCCTGCCGGGGGGCAGACCACACCGCAAAAGACCGAGCCCGGGAAATTTACCCGTTCTGTTCCTGAGATGCAGGATCCTACGGACTAGGGAGGGGAACGAATGGATTTCTTCTTTTACGCGATTTACGGCATCCTGGCGCTGGTAGTGGTTGCCTCGGCAGTGGGGTTGATCCTCAGCCGCAATGCTATTTACGCTGCGCTGTTTCTGGTGCTGAACTTCATGACCGTTGCCCTTTTGTACATTGCGCTTGGCGCACCATTCATTGCCCTGGCGCAGGTGACGGTGTACGCTGGCTCGATCATGGTGCTGTTCCTGTTCGTGATCATGCTGCTGGGCGGCGAGAAACTGCCCTTCGCCGAGCCCCTGCGCGGTCAGCGCATTTTGGCTGTTGCGCTGGGCGCGGCATTTTTGGCAGAGATGGTCCTCTTCGTGATGATGCGCGGCGCACCGATCATCGCCAGCCAGCCGGTCACGCCTGAATTTTCCACACCGGCGACCCTGGGCATGCTGCTCTTCGAACAGTATTTGCTGCCCTTTGAAATTACCGCCGGGCTGCTGCTGGTAGCCACCGTCGGCGCTATTTTCCTGACCCGCCAACCGCGCCCGGACCGCAAAGGCGCGGGGATGGCAGCGCCGGAGACCAGGGAGTAAACCGCCATGCCAATGTCGTATTACGTGGGGCTTTCCATTTTTATGTTCGTGACGGGCATCGTCGGCGTGCTCATGCGCCGCAATCCGTTGGTGGTCTTTATGGCGCTCGAGTTGATGTTCAATGCCGCCAATTTGCTCTTTGTCTCCTTCGCCAGCTACTATCATGTACTGGACGGGCAGCTGTTCGTGTTCTTCGTCATGACCACGGCTGCGGCTGAGGTTGCGGTTGGGCTGGCTCTGATTGTGGCCATCTTCCGCGCCAAGCACACCATCGATATGGACCAGATGAGCAGCCTGAAAGGATAGCCGCCCATGACCCTGACTGAAGTTGCTGCTGTTCATCCTTTCTTCCAGCTGGTGCCGTTGGTGGTGCTGCTGCCGACCCTTGGCCTGTTCCTCAACCTGATCTTTGGCAGGAAACTGGGCGAAAAAGGCATTGGAGCGCTCGCCAGCCTGGCTGCCGGCGGTTCGTTTGTGGTATCCGTGCTGCTGGCACTGGCACTGGCACAGCATCCCGAAGGCGCTGCCCTGCGTCTGGCTGGTTGGATCGCTGCCGGTACGCTGGATATCAGCTGGACCTTCCGCATCGACTCGCTCTCGGTGCTGATGATGCTGGTGGTTTCGGGCGTCGGTACGCTCATTCACATCTATTCCATCGGGTATATGCACAGCGATGTGCGCCATAACGGTGACCCGGGCCGCTTCCGCCGCTTTTTCGTTTATCTGAACCTGTTTATTGCGGCCATGATGATTCTGGTCAGTGCCGATAACTTCTTGATGCTCTTTGTGGGCTGGGAAGGCGTTGGTCTGTGCTCTTATTTATTGATTGGTTTCTGGTTTGAAAAGGGCGCGGACGGGATCGGCAATGCACAGGCGGCCAAAAAGGCCTTTGTAGTCAACCGCATCGGTGACTTCGGACTGCTGATCGCTCTATTCCTGCTTTTCTACCACTTCGGTACGCTGAGCTTCAGCGAGATTTTCGCCCAGGCACCGGCGGTGGCTGCTGCTGCCCCGGGCGCCATCATGGCTATCACCCTGTTCATGCTGCTGGGCGTCACGGGCAAGTCAGCGCAGCTGCCGCTGTTTGTCTGGCTGCCAGACGCCATGGCCGGCCCCACGCCGGTCTCTGCACTGATCCATGCCGCCACCATGGTGACGGCGGGCGTGTACCTGGTGGCGCGTTCGCAGGCCCTGTATGTTGAGGTACCCGCCGCCCAGAATGTGGTGATGGGTGTGGGTGCGGTCACGGCGTTGTTTGCCGCCACCATTGCCGTGGGTCAGTACGACATTAAGAAGGTGCTGGCTTATTCCACCATCAGCCAGCTGGGCTTCATGGTCGCAGCGGTGGGTATGGGCGCCACGGTAGCGGGCATGTTCCACCTGACCACGCACGCCTTCTTCAAAGCACTGCTCTTCCTGAGTGCCGGTTCGGTCATTTTGGGGGTTGAGCATGGGCACGCGCACGCCGCTTCTCACGGCGAGCATGCGCATGACACATTCGACCCGCAGGACATGCGTAACATGGGCGGGCTGCGCAAACGTATGCCGACCACTTTCATAGTTTATTTGATCGGCGCCTTAGCGCTGGCGGGCATTGCCCCGCTGGCTGGCTTCTTCTCGAAAGATGAAATTCTGGCGGCGGCCAGCGAGAAATCGTTAGGGATTTACGTGATCCTGACTCTGGCTGCCTTCCTGACCGCGTTTTACATGGGCCGCCAGTTGATCATGATTTTCTTCGGCAAAGCGCGCAGCGATGCCAGTGCTCACGCAAAAGAAAGCCCGGCGCTGGTGACGGTGCCGTTGATGGTGCTGGCGCTGCTTTCGGTGGTGGGCGGCGGGTTGAACCTGCCCGGCCTGCACTGGCTTGAGAGCTGGCTTGAGCACAGCCTGCACGAGGTTGAGGCGGGGCACTTCGTCATCACCGTGGCAGCTATTTCATTGGTGGTGGCACTGGTCGGGCTGCTGCTGGCCTGGTTGATCTACGGCCGCAAGCCGTTGTTTGAAGGCGGCGCCGCCGACCCGCTTCGTAAGCCGCTGGGCGGTTTATTCCGCGCACTGGAACGCAAGTGGTGGGTGGACGAGCTGTACCATGCGTTGGTCGTCAAACCTTACCAGGCGCTTTCGAAGTTCCTGGCGGGTACGGTCGACCAGGGCGTCATCGACGGGCTCGTTAATGGGCTGGGGGCGCTGGTGAGCAGCGCGGCACGCTTCTGGCGGCGATATCAAACCGGTTATACCCGTTCTTACGCGTTTACCATTGTTATCGGGGTGGTGCTGGTCATCACCTGGCTGGTTTTGCGCTGAGCAGAACCATAATCCTGGCCTGGACTTCCCGGCGGGGATAGGTATT
>CAYPJS010000120.1:0-20920 GCA_964411135.1 uncultured Anaerolinea sp. | reverse complement strand
GGCGTCACGGCTTCGCCGTCAACCCCGACGGGTTGGATATCCACAAAGCGCTGGAACTTCTCGAAAGTGGAAAAGATATTTCAGAATTGTCGAGCGTTCCGGTAAAAGATTCACTCGAGGTAATCAACAACTCGAAAGCGGATGTAATGTTTGAGAACTCACCTGTCAACACGCAGACGGGTCAACCGGCGTTGGATCATATCCGCACGGCGTTGAATCTCGGCATGCACGCCATCACCGCCAATAAAGGACCGGTTGTGCACGGCTACCATGAACTAACCGAAATGGCAGCCAAACGCGGTAAGCGGTTCCTTTTCGAATCGGCTGTCATGGACGGCGCCCCAATTTTTTCACTCTTCCGCGGACCCTTACCCCTGGCAGATCTTAAAGGATTTAGTGGAATTCTCAATTCCTGCACCAACTTTATTCTCGGGCTTATGGAACAGGGTAAATCCTTCGAGGACGCCATCCAGGAAGGTCAGGCGATCGGCATTACCGAGACTGATCCATCCGCGGATATCGACGGCTGGGACGCCGCCATCAAAGTGGCTGCTCTGACCACCGTCTTAATGGGCATCCCTCTCAAACCGCAGCAGGTTGACCGCAGCGGTATCCGAGAAATCACACCCGCCATGCTGTCGGAGGCCAGGGCTGCCGGCGAGCGTTGGAAGCTGGTATGCACAGCCTGCCGTGAAGGCCAGCGCCTGCTGGAAGCCTCTGTTAAACCAGAACGGGTTTCTGCCGGTTCGCCGCTGTATTCCATCAATGGTACCAGCTCCTACGTTGAGTTCAAGCTGGATGTGCTGCCAGGTCTGGGTATCGTGGAATCCAACCCCGGACCAGACACCACCGCCTACGGCATGCTGGCAGATCTTTTGAATGCCTTGCGTGGACAGTAAATGAGTCATCTGGTTTACCTGGCACTGGGCGCTAATCTCGGCGACCGGCTGGTTAATTTAACGCAAGCTTTAATTTTGCTCACTTCTGATGTTGAAGTGCTGGGCTGCTCGGATGTTTATGAGACACCGCCCTGGGGCTATCTGGATCAGCCAAAATTCTTGAACATGGCCGCCGAGGTTTCCACAAAACTCAGTCCTCTTGCCCTTCTGGAAAAGATAAAATTTTTGGAAGAAAAAATTGGCCGGGAAAGCTCCGTTCGTTTTGGTCCGCGGTTGATCGACATCGATATTTTGTTGTTTGACGGCGGAATTTATGAGGCCGAACGCCTTCAAATTCCCCATCCGCGCATGACCGAGCGGGCTTTTGTTTTGGCACCGCTTGCGGATCTGGCACCTGACCGTATAATTCCTCCCGGAGGGCAAACCGTACGCCAACATTTAGGGAGGCTTGACCAGCGAGGGATAGAACGCCTCGAAATCCGCGAGGACCGCAAACCCTTCGCCGTAGTAATGGCGTTCCAGCTTCATCCCGAGGCCTTACCTGGCTTTATCCGTATGCCCCCCTCGCACCAACGCGAGCACCTCATACATGTTTTCGATGCAAAACGAGCAGAAACCTTCCAGAAGCGGTTGGATGGGATGATAGCCCGATTATCGGAAAAAGGAGAAACGATGTGAAAAGTCCTTACCTGGTATTTGGCGACCGCACGTATGTGATGGGCATCATCAATGTGACTCCGGACAGCTTCTCAGGGGATGGGCTGCTTGGTAACCCGGATGTCATCCAGGCAGCGATTGACCAGGCGAAGCGCTTTGTGGCAGCCGGTGCTGATATCCTGGATATCGGCGGAGAATCCACCCGCCCGGGATCTCAACCCGTTGACAGTATCGAGGAACGCGGCCGTGTACTGCCAGTGATCCATGCACTGGCGCACCAGAACTTGGATGTCATTTTATCCATCGATACGTATAAGTCCGAAGTTGCTGCAGATGCCATTAAAGTTGGCGCGAACTGGATCAACGATGTGTGGGGGCTTCGAGCTGACCCTAAGTTAGCCGAGGTGGCAGCACGGTTTAAAAAACCCATAATCCTGATGCACAACCGCAGCCGTCCATCCAGCGCAGAGCTGCAGGAAAGGCTGGGCGGGCGTTATATCAGCATGGAGTACAACAATCTGATTGAAGATATCACTACCGAGCTGCTGCTCAGTGTCGAGATCGCGGTCAGTGCCGGGGTAGCACACGAGAACATCATCCTTGACCCGGGGATTGGCTTCGGCAAGACGGTCGAGCAGAATTTGCAGCTGTTAAATCAGCTGAACGCATTTAAACGCCTTGGGTTTCCGATTCTACTCGGACCTTCGCGAAAATCCTTTATCGGTTATACCCTTAACCTGCCGCCTGAAGAGCGTCTCGAGGGTACCCTGGCTGCTTGCGCCATCGGCATCCAACGCGGCGCAGACATCCTTCGTGTGCATGATGTCGAGGCGGTCGTCCGCTTTGCGCGCATGATGGATGCTGTTTTACACTCCAATTAAAAACAGGAGCGCATATTAAAATGCGCTCCAGATCATTTTTGTTTAAGCCTGGTTTAAGGTGCGTCGTTGTTCCAGAACCAGTTGTAAGCGAAGAATCCGGTTGTACTCTCCAGCCGTATGGCAATACGGGTAGATCCTTTGAGGGTTTCTGGAATGGTAAACGTGGATTCAAAAGCTCCGCCGTTTCCCGATTCAATCGTGCCGATTACCGTCCCGCCAATCCCAGCGGTACCATAGGAACCCATCCGTACCGTGAACTTCTGGTCCTTCGGGAAGTTGTTGGTCTTGATGGTGACGGAGACATCTTCATCTACCGCAGCGATAGTAAAGGTCGGGATGCCCGAATATCCGGGTGCAACCGGCGTGGTGGCTGAACCAGAGGTATTGCTGTTCCAGAACCAGTTGTAAGCAAAGAAGCCATCTGTGCTATCCATGCGGACTGCAATCCGGCTTGATCCCTTCAGGGCGTCTGGAATATCCAACATTGCTTCAAACGTACCACCCACACCAGAATCCACCGTACCGACTACCGTTCCGCCAATGCCTTTGGTGCCGTAAGCGCCCATTCGCACCGTAAATGACTTCTTGGCCGGGAAATTGCTGGTCTTGATCAGTACGCTGTCGTCAGCTACCACTGTAGTGATACTGAAAGTCGGAATACCAGAATAACCTGGTACAGGTGTGGCGGTAACGGTGCCCGATGGGGTTGATGTGGTCGTGGGAACCGCACCGGCTTCATTGTTGGTGAACCAGTTGTAGGCATAATACCCAGACGGGCTGTCCATGCGAATCGCGATCTGGGCCAGACCTTTGAGCGAGGCAGGAATGTTGAAGGTTAATTTTGGCGCACCACCGTCACCCGAATCAAAAGTGCCAACGACTTCTCCGCCGACTGCCTTGGTGCCAATTTTGCCCATGCGAACTGTGAAGGTCTGATCCGCAGGCAGATTGTGAGTCTGAATTGTGACAGAGACATCTTTTACGACACTTGCGATGTCAAATGTGGGGTACCCTGAGTAAGCCTGTGCCACACCCAACGGTACAGCCACCGTGACCGCGATCAAAACGAATAAAACGAGAGCACGCCAGAGGATCCTGTGCGGCTGTGAAGCTATGACCATCCCATCCATTGTATTACCCTCCTAATCGAATACACCTTGACGCTTGATTCAGTATAACAAAGATAGTCCGATTATATCCTCCCAATTCTTGATAAACAATAAGAACTTTAAGGAATTACGTTAACCGGAACATGTTATTGACGCAGCGGTGCAGGAATTAGTTCCCCAGAAATCCAAAAAAAATATTAACAGCCAATTTTCTCGCCGCGGGCTTAACGGGTCGACATGAGCCTATCAGTGCGCAGATTGGACTTCAACCTCTGTGGCTGCCGGAATTTCCCCTTCCCGCATCCATTCTCGCTTAATCAAATAGATAAACCCAAGATACACAGCCATTACGATCACCTGTTGGATGAGAGCCGCAACTGGCTCGTAAGTCTGGATACTAAAGAAAGCTGGCGAAGGCAGCGCAGTATTTGGAAAAGTAACGATCAAGGTCGCATACAAATTATTGGCTAAATGCAGGCCCAAAGCCATTTCGAGACCGCCGGTTTTCAGCGTAACCCATGCCATTAACAGGCCGATGCCAAGATACATCGGCATGGTCAGCCAGAACCCATATGCTTCCACTTCAGGATTCAAGGCATGCATTGACATGAATACGATAGATGGGACCAGCAGCGGCAGCCACATCCGGCGGGAATACCGTCCCGCCCATTGCGTCAAATAGCCGCGGAAAACAAGTTCCTCGGTCGAGGTCTGGATTGGGACCAGAATGAGTGCTGGTAGTAAAAACAGAAAGAAGGATTTGGCGTCAAAGGACCATCGATAATTCGCAGGATTTAGAATTGCCAGCACAAGATCGCTGAGCCCTGCTAAAAAGAACCATAAAACACCTGAAAGCAGAATCTTCTGCCATGAAAATGCGCCGGTTGGGCGAACCAGCGACAATAATCCGCGTTTATGGAACAAACGTAAACATCCCCAAAGGGTCAACAGAACTGCCAGAAAAGGCAGCATTGACACCAGCAGGACCGAAATGGGAGAATAGGTTTCAATATCCAGGCTGCCTTCAAAAGCATATGCAACCAGAATAACAATTAATCCGCCAAGAAGTGCCGCCCAAATGATTGTGACAAGAGTCAGTACGTAGCGCCAGGCCTGGTTATCCTTACCCCGCCCGGGTTCAAGAAATGAATACGTCATCAGGCATCCTTTTTTGTGTGAATGTTATTTGATTCTATTGTCATTAAGCCGTGTGTCAATACGTCTGAGCTTGCCTGCACGTTGATCAGGTTCGGGACCTTCTCATTCTTTACCAAAATGCTTTATTTTTATAGATATTTTCCTTATACTGAATAGAAAATGACAAAAATCGAAAGACCGTTTATCCCCGCTGCGCTTCCGCCGCCCATCCTTCCTCTGTCGCGGTACCTCCCGCCTCTGCCTGAAGGAATCGTGGCACGCTGGCTGACAGAAAATGTACCTCCAGGCACCTGGGTGTTAGATCCTTTTGGCTCCAACCCGCTGACGGCGCTTGAGGCTGCCCGCGCCGGTTACCGGGTGCTTGTCTCAAGCAACAATCCCATCCTGAGTTTTATGCTGGAAATCCTGGCTGCTGCACCGCCGGCAAGTGAATTTGAGGCGGCTATTGCTGCACTCGGCGGCTCAAAACGCGGCGACGACCGCCTTGAGAGTTTCCTTAAAAGCTTTTATCAGACCAATTGTCCAGTTTGCACTCAAACTGCCCAGGGCATCGGCTACATCTGGCAGCGTGAACAAAACCTACCCGTCAAAGTCAGATTCAAATGTTCTGCGTGTGGGAATGAAGGTGAAAAACCCTTCGACGAGCAGGACCACGAACGCCTGAAAAACACCGGCAATGATGCCATGCATCGTTCCCGTGCGGTTTCCCGCGTGCTGCAGGAGGGCAACGACGAACAACGCGGGATTGTCGAAGAAGCCCTCAAGACCTATTTGGCCCGACCGTTGTATGTTTTGACCACTCTGATCAATCGGACAGAGGGTCTGGCTATTTCACCAGAACGCAAGCGGCTGCTTACCGCCCTGCTGATCAGCGTGTGCGACGAGGCCAACACCCTGTGGCCCTGGCCTTCATCCCGACCGCGCCCGCGTCAATTGATTGTCCCCACCCAATTCCACGAGAATAACCTGTGGCAAGCCCTGGAGTCCGCAGTCGCCATCTGGAGCAGCCAATCGTCACCGGTACCATTAACTCTTTGGCCAGAACGGCCGCATGCCAGCGGCGGGATATGCTTGTATCAAGGCCGCATCAAGACGCTCCTCCCATTGCCGGATGATCTTCAACCGGCTGCAACCGTCAGTGCGGTGCCCAGGCCTAATCAGGCATTCTGGACCCTTTGTGCTTTATGGTCAGGGTGGCTGTGGGGCCGGGAGGCTGTGGCTCCGCTCCGCAGCGCGCTGGAGCGCCGCCGTTATGATTGGCATTGGATGACTCATGCACTTCATACCGCACTTGCAAGCCCAAACAAACGCCTCTCTCCCGATACACCTTTCTTCTCGATTGCAACCGAAGCGACCCCCGGCTTTTTACTTTCTTTAATCACTGCACCTGCCACCGCTGGTTTTGCTTTGGAAGGCCTGGCAGTGAATGCTGAGGAAGACCAGGCTCAATTCTGGTGGCGCTCAAGGAAAACAGCTCAAACCCAGTCAACCTCCAGCCCCAAAATGGCCATTCGCAAAGCAATAAGCGTTTACCTGTGCAATCGAGGTGAACCTGCCAATTACCTGTCCATATTTACAGCCGCACTTGCGGGACTGATCGAATCAGGCCACCTACCGCAAACCATCCAGGATGTCACCAACGACGTGATGACCCGTACGCAAGCTGCCCTGGCTGAGCTGTTAGAGGATCGATCCTTCCTGACACGGTATGCCGGAAAAGCCACCTCTGACGAAGGCGGGATGTGGTGGTTGGTGAATTCGGAGGGCTGTCAGGAACCACTGGCAGACAGGGTGGAGCGCGAAATCGTTAACCTTTTGACCGGCCGTGCAGAGATCTGGCGGCAGGAGGTGGATGAGGCAATCTACCAGGCGTTCCCGGGATTGTTAACGCCATCGAGCGAATTAATCGATGCCTGCCTGTCCTCCTACGGCGAAGTTGCTGGCAACCAACCCATGCTATGGCATCTTTCAGGGCAAGAACTGCCCTCTGCCCGCCGAAATGACTTGAAAATCGCTGCCGACCTTCTGACCGTGGTTGCAAAAAAGCTGGGCTTCCAATCATCCGGCGACAATCCGGTTACCTGGCAGGATAACCATGGGAAATCTGCCTATCAATTTTTCTTGATGGCATCCAGTCAAATCAGCCGGTTTGTTTTTGAACCCCAGGGGGTTCCACCAGACAGATGTGTACTGGTTTTGCCTGGCGGCCGGTCGACTTTACTCAGTCTGAAACTTCGGCGAGACCCACGTTTGCATGCTGCAGTTGAAACAGGCTGGCATATCCTAAAATTCCGGCATTTACGCCAGCTGGCTGGTTTATCCAACCTGAACCATTCAATTTGGGACGAGATGCTGGACGGCGATCCGCCCCGCTGGGAAGAGGCCGTGCAGCCGGTTTTATTTTAGAAGGAAACCGTTTACAGCCCGGCTACGGGGCTGGTGTTGTAGATGGAGACGGTGTCGGCGTAGCAGTTGCGGTTGGGGTTGGGGTCAACGTCTGGGTCGGCGTCGGGGTAACCGTCGGCGTGCGGGTTGGCGTCGGTGTAACCGTCGGCGTGGAGGTTGGCGTCACAGTTGGCGTTGGCACCTGCAGATTGAGTCGTATCTTGCGGATGGCGTAGGTATCATGATCGCTGATCAGGTTGAGCCGCAGGGTGACCACGCCTGACTGAAATTTGCTGACATCCCAATCGGTTAAGAATAACGGCTGGTCTGATTGCGGTCCGCCAAGGTGCAGGAGCTCCCATTCACTCGGATCATCCCCCGGACCGTATTCGAGTTTATATTCCTTGTAAGGTGAGGGAATCTTTATCAGCGCGTAAATTGCCAGCGGTGACGAGGTAATGGTCTGATAATCGTTTAACCCGGCAAACAGGAGCAGCGGGCGCTGGTCATCAGCAGAACATTCTCGCTCCGGGGTGAAGAATATCGGTTGCTCAAAGCCATGATCTGAGGCCCAATTCCGGCCTTCCTCCGTCTCAAGAACCCATTTTTTAGCGCTCTCATCTGTAATGTTCAGCGCAAATTTATCTTCCACATAATCCGGACAGGCCGTGGTGGCAGTGTGTCCGGTCCAGGTGTCGATGCGCACTTTTTTCCACAGGTCGTTATCCTTCGATGCCGGCAGCTGATCATAAGCGAACACCTCCGTCCTCTGCTGCGAGCACCATTCGGAAGGTTCCGTCCCTGAATCTCTACAAATCACGCGGTCGAGGACACCAGCTGGACGAACGAAAGCAGTCGGATTCCCTCCAGTGATTTGCGGCACGGCAGCTTTCATAAACTGCGACCAGATTGGCGCAGCACCGGTCAACCCGGTGGTATTCTGCATCGGGGTGTAATCGGCATTGCCAACCCACACACCAGTTACCAGGTCGGGAGTGTAGCCAATCGTCCAATTATCGCGGTAATCGTTGGTGGTACCAGTCTTGGCTGCCACCTGGAAACCCAGGTTGAGGATTGAATCGCTGCCGAACATTGGAGTTCGGGCTTCATTGTCTGAAAGGATCGAGCTTATCAAATAAGCATGTTCTGCCCGCATCACCTGGTTACCGCTGCTGGGCTGATTTTCAAAAACCACATTTCCCTGGTAATCGATGATTTTCGAAATTGCCACAGGTGAAACTCTCCGCCCTTCATTAGCGAAGGCTGAATAAGCGCTGGTCAGCTCAAGCAGTGTGACATCACCGCCCCCAAGCGTCAACGAAAGTCCATAATCGGGACGGGTTAATGTGGATATGCCAAGTTTTTCAGCAAAACCAACCAGGCCGTCTTTCTCGGGGGTGTTTGGATTGTCATAAATTCCGATAAATTGAAGAGCTTTGACTGCTGGAATGTTATAGGAATTGGCCAACGCACTTCGCACTGTGACCGGGCCGTGGAACCGTCCATCATAATTGACGGGTTGATACGGCTCACGCTGATCATTCGGGTCTCCGGAAGGCGGAAAACCAGTTGGCACGTCCCAAATCAGGGTGGAAGGTGTCCAGCCTTTTTCGAAGGCGGCGGCATACGTCAAAGGTTTCATCGCCGAGCCGGGCTGGCGCGGGTTGATGGCCATATTAACCTGCCCGGAAATCGAATCATTGTAGAAATCGGGCGAACCAACCATTGCCAGAATTTCACCATTCTTCGGGTTAATCGCGACCAGAGCGCCGTTATGGGCGTTGTTGCCGGCCAACTGAGCAACCTGTTGATTGACCAGATATTCTGCCTGGTCTTGCAAGGACGGGTCCAGGGTGGTGTAAACCGTGAATCCTGAACGGTAAATGGTGGAGGGGTCATACATGGTTTCGAGCTGCGAGCGAATATAGTCGACCCAGTGCGGGAACCTGATTGTGCCATCCTGGGGGATATATACATAATTCTCCATCTCTTTTACCGCTTCCACCGCAGCTTGCTGGTCCACACACACCGGTGTTTCGGAGTTGCTCACTACAATACACTCACGTTCCTGGCTCAGCTGGTACATCAAAACAATGACCGTCTGAAACCGCCCCATCGTGCCCTCATAGTTACTTTCGATATCATAAGTGGGAGGTGACTGAGGAATCCCTGCCAGGAAGGCTGCCTGTGCCAGCGTCAGTTTATCAGCCGTTGTCTTAAAATAAGTCTCAGAAGCGGCTTCAACCCCATAGGATAGTTTGCCGTAATAATATTCGTTAAGGTACAGCTCCAGGATCTCATCCTTGGAGTACCTGCGCGTCATTTCAGCAGCCAGTACAATCTCGCGTGTTTTACGTTCAACACTCTGCTCGTATCTTTCTTCGGGTTCGAGCAGTAAGGAGCGTGCCAGCTGCTGCGTGATGGTCGAAGCTCCAGAAGTAATTTCTCCAGATGTGTAGTTCTGCCACATCGCACGGGCAATCGCAATCGGATCAAACCCCGGATGGGTATAAAAATCTTTATCCTCGGTAGCGATCGTGGCGGCCACGATGTAGGGTGATATTCTCTCGAGCGGCACAAAGGTGCGTAAACCAGCGTTCGGATCGATAATTTCATAAAAAACGTTGCCGTTGCGGTCAACAATGCGGGTGGTTTCAAATTGCGCAGCCTTAGAGCGCAGGTCTTCTACGCTTGGCAGGCTGGCAGCAATGGTGAAATACTTGTACACCATGAACGAACCAACCCCTAATCCGACCATGACCAGGATGAACAGCAAGACGATAAATACTCGCAGCAGACAGCCGACTGGAGCCTTCCACCCAAAATCTAGTTTTGACGCCTTAGGTGATTCCCCGTTAGGACGCTGGGGCGGCACTGACTGGGAGGCGCGGACACCCGAGCGGGGTGTCACAGGATAGGTCATAGGTTGACCTGGCTGGCGCGAACCGGGCTGCGATGACGGTTTTCGGGCAGCATTGTATGCTGAGGGTGTCACCCGCGTGGCATCTGGATCAATTTCCTCCACCCGTTGTGGTAACTGGGATGGATCTGAGCCAAAGGGGGGTGGTGGTGGAATTTCCCCCGCCCCGATTGGGCGGGTCGAACTGGCACGCGTCCGCTCATCAATGAGAGATGGGCGTGTTGCCTCCTCACCGCCAAGGTCCTTGCTTAGATTGGGGATGGTTTGGTCAGGATCGACCGCCGATTGGTGCTTGGATGCCCCTATGCTTTCACCAAACCAACCGCCGGTTTCTTCCGGGGTACCAGTAGGATGATGCATAAGGGCAGTCGTGTTCATGGGCTGCGTAGGCTGCTCATCCATGGAAATAGGCGGTTCAGTATCCAGCAGGTTTTCCCAAGTCTCTTCAGTTTTGCTTCCTGAAGGTGAGGACGCAAGAGTATCCCCTGTTGCCGGGTTGACTTCGGATGGTGTTGTCAAATTGTCAGCGGCCGATGGGATTGTCTGATCCACATCCTCCCCGGACTGTGTATCTAAAGACCCGGGTTCCCCGTCAGGGAGGGAGTTCTCTTTGTCTTCCAGCGGATCCATTTCGGCGTTTTTTTCATCCATTGGGATTTCGTTTTTCCTGTTAATAACCATATAGAACAGAGCTAATTTGAGCTGCTGCAATATTGATACCACACATTTCTTTAACCTGCCAGTTTGACCTCTTCAATTGATTGTCAGACGAAATTATCAAGAGAACAGTTCCGCTCGAGGTTAAATAGTGCATTTGACCGCTCATCGTCTTGCTAATACAATGGGTGCATGAAAGATTGGCAGCTCTCGCAATCCGACCCTTTGCATTTGACGCTGGCTGCGGATGCACGCATCAGCCCGCCAGATTATGTTAATGACCATATCTGGGAAATAAAACTGAACGGCGGTACGCCGCCGTCTCTCAGTGTCCAAACCACCTACGGGCTGCGAGCCCGTCTCATGAGTCTGTTCCCCCGCTTCAACCAGGGGGAAGACTGGTTGTCAGACCCCGAACTTTTTTTCAGACCCCCGCGGGTTACCCGTTTCCACCCGAACTATATTGTCCTTAATTTCGCACCGTACAACAATTTCGAGGTTGAGGCTGAGTACTGGGCGACAAACTCACAGATCCTTTCTGGCCGCCTGACTTTTTCCAACCCCGGTGAAATGTCGTCAGCTTTCACCTTCGAATGGATTGGCCTATTAAGCCACCTTGGGGAAGGTCAGGGCATGGCCGTCACCGAAATCGGTATCAGCCAGGTGCTTGAAGGTAAAACCAGCGGCATTTTCCCTGTGTGCGTCATGACCGGCGGCCCTAGACCGGGCAGCGGACCTTATGCCGGGCTTGCCTATGATATTCAACTGGAACCTGGCGAATCCCGCCAGATCACCTGGGTACTAACCTCCCTGGAAAACCCGAAAGCAGGCTTTGATCTGGCCCGCTTGACCACCGCCCGTCCATGGGAAGCGGAGATCGCCCGTATTGAGTTGGTTGATGAAAGCCAATCTTTGCAGATAACCACCGGAGATACTGATTGGGATGCAGCGATAGCTTTATCTCAGCGGGCGGCAAACAGCCTGTTCTTTCCAGAAAGCCACCACCTACCGCACCAATCCTTTGTCCTTAGCCGCCAGCCGGAAAATGGGTCATCGCTGCGCGGTGACGGAAATGACTATGACCAGCTTTGGAATGGCCAGACGGTGTTAGACAGTTGGTATATCCACAGCCTGTTAGGCCCCGGACAGGCTCACCGCATGGCCGGATTGGTTGAAAATTTCGTCCACGCCCGTGGTGAAAACGGTTTCATTGATTGGAAACCCGGTTTAGCCGGACAACGCGCAAAACGCCTGGCCCAGCCCATGATCGCGGTGTTGGCCCTGAAAATATTCAATCAGACCCAGGACCTGAACTGGCTTGAAAAAGTCTATCCACACTTATGGAATTTTCTACGCTGTTGGTTTAGGGCTGAACACGATCGAGACCAGGACGGCTTCCCTGAATGGGACCATCCATTTCAAATCGGGTTAGATGAAATCCCGCTTTTCCACCCCTGGCACGAGGATGCTCAGGGTGTTGACCCGGAAGCTGTCGAAAGCCCATCCCTGGCAGCCATGCTGTACCGGGAGGCTGGCAGCCTTGCCGAAATTGCAGAACTGCTTGGCCGGGATGCTGACGCCGCCTGGTTAAATGAACGTCAGGCTGTTTTATCGGCAGAGACCGAAAAAACATGGAACGAGCAAGAAAGCACCTATTATTACCGGGATGCATTAACCCATGGGAGTTCGGCAGGCAAACTTCTTTTGGAGATCAACAGCACGGGAATTTTTCCAATAATGCAATCCTTCGGTCAGCCGCAGAGATTCCTCCTGCGCTTCATACCCCAGGGGGAAATGACGCGTCAAAACTTGCTTTTAATCTACGGCGAGACGCCTGAAGGACCGGTTACTGAAGAAGTAAATCCGCGGAAAATCCACTGGCTGCACGGTGTCGGTCGCTATACCACGCAGCACCATTTTATACGCTTGATTGAGGTGGCTGCCCGCATTATGCTGCCCGGCGATCGCTGCGAAGTGCGTACCATAGATTTTACAAGTGAAGATATCTCGCTGCTGCTGCCGTTATGGGCTGGCATCCCGGATACCGGGCGGGCCGAAAAGATAATAAAAGAGACAATCCTTCCGCGATACCTGCAGCCTTTCGGTTTAACTGCCTGCCCTATCGACCGCTGCCCTGCGAATTCCTCTGCAGCCAGTGTTTATCTACCGTGGAATCAGATGGTTGGTGAAGGGATGCTGCATTACGGGTACCGAGGTGAAGCTGCCCGCCTGGTAACCGTGTTGCTCAACGCGGTCGTGAAGAACCTTAAAGAGAGCCACGCATTCTATACAGCGCTTGATCCAGTCACCGGCAAAGGATACGCAAGCCGTAATACCCTGACGGGATTAGCGCCAGTCGGATTATTCCTGGAAGTGCTTGGATTAAAGAAAATATCCGCGGAAGAGGTAATTGTGGCAGGTTTAAATCCATTTTCACACCCAGTTACGGTACAATATCGAGGAACAAAAGTACATTTTTCTTCACAGCACACACAGGTTACTTTCGCAGGCGGGCAATCAGCCACTGTATCCGATGACGACCTGCATACGATCAGCCTCCCCTAGAGCAGAAAGGAGAAGTCAAAGATGAGTGATACGGAGCAATCCATCAATCTCATTGACACCTGTCTCGTTGTCGTTGTACAAGCACAGGATGCAGAAAGTGCAACGATATCCCTGGAGGAACTCGGGTTTACTGTTACACGACTTCCAAGTTTTGGAGGATTTCTCGGCCGGCGTAATGCGACGCTAATGGTGGCTTTACCTAAGTCCCGCCGGGCAGAAGCGATGAAATCCCTCGAGGAAAATTGCCGTCAGCGCGTGGAGTACATTGCGGTGCCGCTTGAGAGTGCGCCATTACCTCTGCCAACCCCAACCCCCATCACAATCGGGGGTGCGACCATTTTTACCCTGGATGTTGAACATTACGAGGAGTTGTAGCCATGAAACTTATAATTGCCATCGTTCGTGACGTTGACAGCGACCAGGTATCCCATGGACTCACCTCCGCCGGTTTCCGCGTGACCGGAGTTGCATCCACGGGCGGCTTCTTACGCCGCGGAAAATCAACTCTGTTGATTGGCGTGGAAGATGAAAAACTTGAATCTGCCATGCAGATCATACGCAGCTCGGTTTCATCCGAGAAGGATGAGAAGGAACAGCGTGCCGTGATCTTTGTAGTTAAGGTAGAAAACTTCGAGCATTTCTAAAGGGTGCAAAGCAGTCTGGATGCTCCAAATGGGGGAGTATTTCAACGCTGGTTAAATCGATTGCCAGTGGAAGTCCGACCGCAACGAATATTTCATTTATTCGTATACTTACTGTAAACTAAATGGTCGAGGTTTTAGGTTATTAAGAACTGAAAAGCTTCAGCCTGATTCAGAATTGGGAGAAATAGCATGGACTTTGGACTGGCATTTTCGTTCGTTTTCAAGGATCGCGATTGGCTTAAGAAAATCGCTATCATGGCTCTGGTCGGATTAATTCCCATCATTGGACAAATTGTTGTTTATGGTTGGGCTATGAATATTGCAAAGCGGGTAATGGACAATGACCCCAATCCTTTGGCGGATCTGGACTTTGGTGGGGATCTGAGCCGCGGATTTATGGGTTTTGTGATTTCTTTTGTTTATTCCCTGCCGGTAATTCTGGTCTCCAGCGTCTCGGGGATTTTTGATTCGCTTACGACCATGTCGGAGTCAAACGCTGCCATTGGCGCTTATACAGCCATTGTGGTTTGCTTCGGATTGGTAGCGTTCGTTTTTGGCCTGATCCTGGCAGTCCTCATACCTGCTGCACTCTGCCGATATTTAGACACCGGCTCTTTATCGTCCGCTTTTGATTTCGGCGAAGTGTTCAAGCTTGTACGGTTGAACATCGGTACATATCTTATCGTCCTGCTCGGAACCTTTGTAGCTGGCATCGCGGCATCGCTGGGCGTCATTGCCTGCATCATCGGCGTCATGCTGACGTACGCCTATTCCCTGGCAGTAACCGGTCACCTGTATGGTCAGGCTTATTCCGAAGCCACCCGAAACAAGATGATTGTGGAAGTCCCGCCGACAGCTTAACCGAGTTTCTGCAAAGGATCATAATAAAAATCCGCCCAAAAGGCGGATTTTTTTCTACCATTTATTACTTCTCAGGCTCGGAAAACTCTTCTACCTGATATATTTCAACGGTAAGCGGGTTACAGCGCCAGGTATTGCGATGCCCGCCCATTTTTAAGCATAACTGACTTAGAAAGTTTTCCGGTTCTGGCAGCTTGTCCCAAACCTGCGGGAGAAAAGTCGCACGGCGGAATTTATCCCGGATCACAACTCCATCGATGCCAGGCCGAAGTTTTCGGACCAACTCCTCCGGGCTGGAATATTCCAGGGGTTGCGGGGCAGTGAGATGTGAAATTTCGATCCGGATCTCTGCCAGTTCGTTTGGCGTAACCGGCGGGAAACGGTAATCATCCAAGGCAGCCTCTACAGCGTGCTCGCGTACGTCCTCTGCCAGCGGCTGGCGTGCTTCAAGGGAACCGATACACCCTCGCAGGTTGCCATGGATGGTCAGGGTAACAAAACTTGCGCCTGCCTGGCGCATTGGATCTGACAGACAGTTAAGATCCAGTTTTGGAACATCCTGCCCTCGGACCGCACTAACCAGGGCTTCCCGCGCAAGATCCAGTAATTTTAGTTTATCCGAAGCTGATAAACCAGCCAATTTTTCTTACCCGCCCAGACTGTGATACAACCGGTTGTGGTACACAAGAGGCTTACCATCGGAAATCGGCCTGATCGCTAATACCTCTGCTATGTAAAGTACAGCGTTATTGGTAGGAAAAGAACGTGCCACCCGGCAATCTAACCCCACCAGTCCATCCTCAAAAAGCGGTGCCCCGGTGACAAGGGAAAAGGTGTTCAAGCCGGAGAAACGGTTGTCATTTTCTGGCGTCCTGCCGGCAAAACGGTCTGAAAGGTCCGCCTGACCCTCTCCCAATATTGTAACTCCAAACACCCCGGATTCATCCACCATCTTCTGGGTACGGGTGCCTGTCGCCAGGGTCACGGTTACCAGGGGGGGATCGAGGGAGATTGAATTGAACGAATTCACGGTCATTCCCTGGATTTGGCCATCAAGACTGCTGGTGACTATGGATACCCCTGTAGTCCAATGCCGCATGGCATGCCGTAACATTTCCGATGTAACCTGCATTATTCCTCCAACCCTTTGTCAAGGTCAGGCTGGTCAGCAACTTGCATCCTATACACCAGCCCAGACACTTATACTGTCTTGAAATGGTTCCGTCAAGAGCTCCGGAGGTTATTTAATCGGGAAAGTAATTTAGTGGAATAGCATCGGTTTCTCGATGCGAGGTGTACAATGATAGGGAAATTAAAATTCCCTATACGAAATCGGCTAAATACTTGCTCAAAAAGGTCAAATTAAGTTACTATCTATCCGACTATGACTGAAGAAAGCCTGCCTAACTCACCCCAAAAACCCCGCTCGGCGAACACTACACTGAGCGCTTTATCGACAATTTTGACGGTTGCAATGGTCTTAGCAACCTTGTTTACAATGTGGACACCTGCGAATTTGTTTTCCAACCAGATGCTGGATAATTTATTCCAGGCTTGGCAGGCAAATCCAACGCTTACTTATCCGACCCCAACGCCGTCTCCAAAACCCCGCATTGGGGTGGTCGCAGGGCACTGGGGAAATGACTCGGGCTCGGTTTGTGCAGACGGATTAACCGAAATGTCAGTTAATCTGGAAATTGCCACCCGCGTCCAGGCGCTGCTCCTAAATGCAGGCTATGAAGTAGATCTCCTGCAGGAGTTTGACGAGAAACTTTTCGATTACCAGGCACTGGCATTGGTATCGATTCATAATGATTCGTGTGATTATGTAAACGACCAGGCGACCGGCTATAAGGTAGCTGCTGCCGCATCCAGCCTTTATCCAGAAAAAGCCGACCGGCTCTCCGCCTGCTTGATTAATCGCTATGCCAAAGCGACCAATATGGTTTATCACGCGAATACCATCACCACTGACATGACCCAGTACCATACCTTCCGTGAGATTAACAGCAATACAACCGCAGCGATTATCGAAACCGGATTCTTAAACCTCGATCGGCGCATTCTAACGGAACAACCAGACCTTGTAGCACAGGGAATTGCCAACGGTGTTTTGTGCTACATTAAAAACGAACCGCTTAATTAATAGGTATTCACATGAGCGAAACTAATCCTGACACAGCACTGCAGGCCTTAAAAATGGCCAGGCAGGCGCTGCGCGAAGGCCGGCGTGTTGAGGCGATTCGGCAGGCAAAACTGGCTGCAGAAGCTGCTCCAGGGATGGAAGAGCCCTGGCTGATCCTGGGCGCGCTGTCTGAGCCGGTTGTAAGTATTGAATACCTGCGTAAAGCCCTGGCGGTTAACCCTGCCAGCGAGCCAGCGCGTAAGGGAATGCATTGGGCTGTCCAGCGCTTGAGGTCTCAGGCTGAGACTGCCGCACCTGTCAGACCTGAAGAGCTAGATGCTGAACCACCCCTCGCTGCACAGTCCACCCCACCGGTGGAAAGCACACAGCAGGTGCAGGTACAGTCAACGGCTGCGCCTGCGGCGGTCACCCAGCTCAAAAAGCCTAAGAAATCGCTCCGCAAATGGCTGCTGCCGCTCATCTCTGGTGTCCTTATATTCTGTATTGGTACATTGGCATGGTTAGCTATCCCTGCAATGCAATCCAGTATGGCGAAGGAACCGCATTCTGTTCGGCCGGTTGGAGCCCTGTTTAAGCCCTCCTTGACCCCCACCATCACCCCGACCCCTACTCCGACCAATACACCAACACCCACCCCAACCGCCACCCCCACAGCAACTCCGACCGCAACTCCGACTGACACCCCCACCCCGACACCCACGGATACCCCTCCGCCGCCAACTGACACCCCGGTTGTGGCAGATTTACCTGAAGGGGTTGATAGCGAGGATATCTGGATCGATGTAGATTTAACCAACCAGATGGTGTACGCCTTGGCTGGAGATGAAATCGTTAACAGTTTTCTGGTTTCAACCGGCACCTGGGAACACCCCACGGTAACAGGTCAATACAAAATCTACGTAAAATACCGCTATACCGATATGTCAGGACCTGGATATTATCTGCCAGATGTGCCTTACACCATGTACTTTTATCAAGGTTATGGCCTTCATGGCACGTATTGGCACAACAATTTCGGCACACCCATGAGTCATGGCTGTGTGAACCTGCGCACCGAGGATGCCGCCTGGTTGTTTGACTTTGCGTCAGTCGGCACCCTGGTCAACGT
This sequence comes from uncultured Anaerolinea sp., assembly GCA_964411135.1. Classification (GTDB taxonomy): domain Bacteria; phylum Chloroflexota; class Anaerolineae; order Anaerolineales; family Anaerolineaceae; genus Bellilinea. The sequence goes on along the minus strand of CAYPJS010000120.1, from coordinate 2,930 downwards.
CCATTATTAACCTTATGGCGCAACTGCTCTCGTCATATCTCAAATCGCTGTCTCGGCGGGAATTTCTTAAACTTTCCGCAACCTCCCTGGTGGGATTGTTTTCGCTGCCCTTCTCGCAGACAGCGCTTCGACCAAGCAAACTTAGCGATCCGCAGGAATCTGTACTTCCATATGGACGCGTCACCGCCAGTAAGATCGACGGATTTACCAAACCATCATTCAGTGCGGATCTCAAACAATCCTACTGGCAAGATTTGGTCCTGCCCATCACGGGGGTTGCCCTGGGAGATGAAGAATCCGGACATAACCGCGTCTGGTATCAGGTAAAAGGGGAAAGTTTTGTACACTCCGGCGACATTCAGCCGGTGGACATTCAATCCAATCCGGTGCATGATCATATTTCAACTGACGGCCAACTGGCGGTGGTAACTGTGCCCTTCACGGATGCGATCTGGCGCTTGAAACAACCTGACCGGCTGGCCTACCGGCTTTATTTCGCGACCACACACTGGGTGCGTGAGAGCGTCCTGGATGAAAAAGGTGCAGCCTGGTACCGCATTGATGACGACAAGTGGAAGATAAAATATTATGTTTCCGCCAGTCACATGCATTTAATTACGGCTGAGGAGGTCGCACCGCTTTCACCGGATGTTCCTGATAGTGAGAAACGGCTCGAAATTCGTTTGCCGGAACAGGTGGTCATTGCTTATGAGTATGATCATCCAGTCTGGATGGCACGGACTGCAACCGGCGCACGGTTCCGCGACGGGGACTACACCACGCCAACCGGCACGTATATCACCAACCGCAAACGCCCTTCACGGCATATGGCTGCCGGAGACGGTGCGGATGCCAACAGTTATGACCTGCCGGGCGTTCCATGGGTGTGCTACTTGTTGGACAATGGCATTTCCTTCCACGGCACTTATTGGCACAACAATTTTGGCCGGCCGCGAAGCCACGGCTGTGTAAATCTCTCTCCGCAGCACGCTCAATGGGTCTACCGTTGGACGAGCCCGGTCGTGAACCTGAATACAATATCAGCAATTGAAAAAAACGGTACAATGGTTAAAGTCATCGATAAACCGATGGCAGAATTTTAATCACTGGTTTGGCAAACCCCACGGGCAAGGACATCTGCTCCGGAAAGGATTAAGGATATGGCCGGACCCTTATTTGCAGGTTTAGTAGTCGATGAAAATGACCAGGCTGTTGACGTTAAAACGGTCGGTGGAGAATCCATGTACGTCATTAATGACGCTGGTTTCCGTCGTCATATCCCCGCCGAACAGGTTGACCGCCAGGTTTTAGCACTAATGAAGGAACAGATCAACGGTCATGAGGATTTAATTGGCGAACAAACCGCAAAAATGCTCGGCCAGGATGATATCTTCTCGCGTGCCATTATTGGCAACCAACTCAAGAACATCGACCAGCAGCTTGAAAACCTTCTCAAAAGTGGAATTCCAGAATCCGGCCGCGCTTACATGGGAATGATGGGTTTTAAGGTCGTCATCAACTTCCATGGCGAGGTGATTCGGCTGGATCAGCCGGGTGCCATCAGCGAAGAAGGCGATGAGTAAAAATCAACCGATTTAATTAACCTGATGGCAAACGATTTCATCAAAGAGGTCAGTGAGGCAGATTTCGAATATGAGGTGATCTCGTATTCATTGAACACGCCTGTGGTTGTTGACTTCTGGGCTGATTGGTGCCGTCCATGCAAGCCGCTGACAATGCTTCTGGAGCGGGTGGCGCACGAATCACAGGGCGGTTTTCGTCTGGCACTGGTTGACAGCGATAAGAATCCCAATCTGGCTATCCGCTTTAACGTCAGAAGCCTGCCAACGGTAAAGGTATTTAGCGGTGGCGCAGTGGTCGCAGAATTTGTTGGAGCACAACCAGAAAGCCGGGTTCGCGAATTCCTTGCTCAAATCCAACCACCCAGCCCGGCTGCCCTCATGATAGAAAAAGGTGTCAGCCTGGCAGCCAATGAAGACTGGCAAGGTGCCGAACAGGTTTTCCGAGATGCCCTCGACCTCGGACCCGATAGCCCGGAAGGATTGTTGGGGTTGGCCAGGTCGCTCTTAGCTCAAGGGAAAAGCCATGAAGCTCTTTCCATACTAACGTCATTTCCTGCCAGCCGCCAGTACAACCAGGCCCAAACCCTGATGCCGTTGGGGATGGAAATGGAGAACCTGCGCAGGATTTCTTTTGAGGTCGACCTGGATGATCGTCAAGCAGCCTACTGGAATTCTATTCGCCTTGCCTCGCGCGCCCGCGTTACTCAGGCTCTGGACGGCCTGATGGATCTGCTGCGAACCGAGAAACAAGATCAAGCAGCCCGCAAAATGGCTTTGGCATTGCTCGAATTGTTGGGAAATGATAATTCCTCAACTCGCGAGTACCGCAAAGAGCTGTCCGCCATTCTGTTTTAGGCTGAACAAGGAAATAAAAAGAGCGGGTTTCCCCGCTCTTTCGGTTTTAATGGAGGGAACTACTTTTTTAACTCCAGGATTGCCCAGGTGGTCGGCGTGCTTACCGGTGCAAAGGAGCAGTGGGCATAATATCCTAAGAAGCATTGTTTGCTGGCTTCCTCAGGCAATATTGTCCATATTGCAGATACAGCAGACGCAATGCCAGCAACCGAAATGAGGAAAACCGCAAACATTTTTATTATCTTAATTGCTTCCAATCACTGTCACCTAGTTAGATTAGTTCTGCAATCTCAACTCCGATTTGTTCAAACATTTCTTCCATACCTTCTTCAAGCGGTCCTTCTCTTCCTTGCACTGTCGCTGATTTGCGGGGTTTTATCATCTTGACTTTCATTTTTTTCATTCTTTTCTCAATTCTTTTGGCTGCGCTATTCAAATCAAATCTGTTGAACCGAGATTGGTTTCTGGTATCGAAACAAAATCCTTTCTTTC
>CAYPJS010000119.1:0-3174 GCA_964411135.1 uncultured Anaerolinea sp. | reverse complement strand
AATGGCTCTGGCAAATCCAATGTGGCTGATGCTATTCGTTGGGTTTTGGGTGAGCAAAGTATAAAAATGCTCCGAGGTAAAAAAGGTGAAGATGTAATTTTTTCTGGTTCTGTAGGAGTTATTTGCGTTTCAGCTGTAACTTCTTCTGTAGGAGTTATTTCTGTTTCTGTTACTACTTCTTCTGTAGGTGTTACTTCAACTTCTCCTTGTTCTTCTTGAACCACTCCACCAGGGCTAACCTCTTCTTGGCCTGTTTCAACGATAGGTTGGGTTTCGATAGGTTCTTGCCCTTCTCTGACTTCACTTGATACCCTTGTTTGGTTTTCTTTAACATTTTCTTGTTGTTTATTTATAGTTTCAGCAGTTTTATCTACTATAGCTTTTATTTCATTATTAACAGTTTCTAACTGAGGATTAGGTAAAGAAGATTGAGATGGATCTAATTTTTTAGCTTGAGCCTCTAAAGATTCTTTTTTCATTAGTAAATCAATCATCTTAACTCTATCATCTCCCTCTATTTCATTACTGACCTTGTCGTTTACTTCAGCAAATTTTTCAATAGTTAATATTTGATTTTCAGCCTGCTCTTTAGTTATTTCATTGGTTAATTGTTTATTAGCCACATAAGCCATGTATTGCTTTTTTAATAACTCATTACCAGTTGTAATTCTAAACGCATCAAGGTCTTTAGCGCTCATGCTGCTAAAATCACCACTAGAAAATGCTTCAATAGCTTTAAAAGTTCCACCTAAAGCGCCACCAGCTATAGCTCCCATAGCGTAAGATTCAGTAGCCATAGATAAATATTTCTCCCAAGTAGCTCCTGTATTAAAGGCGTCTAAATCTAGCCAATCATCAGATAACTCTTTCCAACCTATTTCTAAGCTTAATGTAGATGCAAGTTCAGCTTCAGCCTCTCTAGGAGCTGCTTTTAAACCAGTAGCAGTTATCTTTCCTATATTGGCAAATACTTCTGATTTAATTATTTTATCTATCGCTTCTATAGAAGAATTTTTAGGTATTTTAGAAAGAGCTTTATTTAATATAGGAGTAAGAACGTTCCCTAAAAAAGAAGAAGTATTACCCTTCATAATAGCTCCATATCCTAACTCTTCTATAACGCCCATTCCTATAGCATAAGGAAGAGCAATAAGCTTTTTCTGATATTCTGGTAAATCTTTTAGTTTAGGATTTGTATATAATTCTTTGTTAATATCAGCATAAGCGACAGAACCAAATCCTGCTATTTGACCAGCTTTTTCTAAAACAGTACCTTTAGTAAGTCTTGTAACAGGGTTTACATACATTGCGGCTATAGATTCAGCAGCACCGCCTAAAGCTTTTGTAACCATTCCTTCTTCTTGGGAATAAGCCTCAGTTTTACCCAAATCAAAAAAACCTAACATTACATCAGGCCATTCTTGAAGTAACTTCATTTTTCTTTCAGCCGTCTCTTCTTTTGTCTCGCTAATTACCCCTATTGACTTCTCAATATCCATCATTACATCAACTACAGAAGTCAAAGCTTTAGTTCCACCATTAACAGCACTTGATACAAGAGATCCTAATACAGTATTAGGTCCTTCAAATACAGATTTCGCATCTTGCATAGCAGCACCATACATTGACTTTATATCCTCTCCTACACCTTTTAACTGAGCCATAGCTTGGCTTATTTCGGCTTCTGTGGAAGATATATTATCATACAATCCTTTATTACCTTGTACGGCTTTATTAGCATTTGTAATAGCACTATTAAGGTTTGTTTGTAATTCAGTTATCTTATTTGTTAACTCGTTTACTCTTTGAGTATATACATCATCACCTATTAAATCTCTTTCTTTTTCTAACGCATCTATTTCGGAAGCTAACTTCTTTTGTTGATCTCTAGTGCTTTTTTTCATTGCTTCTAACCTCTGTAAATCTGGCGTTACAGCTTCATTATATTGCTTTGATTTTTGGCCTAAAACTTCAATCTTTTTAGCTAATTCTTCTTGTTCGTTTTGCAAGAAATCAGTAAACTCACTAACATTTAATTTTTTAGTATTAGGAGCGTATATTGATTCGCCTTCAAATCCTTTCCCAAAAGACACAGAAATAGGATTTCCTTTTTTGTCAAATGAATAGAATAAAGATTGATTATTTCTAGCTATCTCTCTTTGAGTTAATTTAGTAAATGCATTTACAGGATCGTTATAAGCCATCCAGTCATATATATACTTTTGAGCAGGAGTTTCTTGAACGCTACTTAACCATGATTTTAATTTAGCTACTCTATCTTTATCTTGCTCACTGTCCTCTCCTAAATCAATCTCTAAATCACTAACCATTGTTCCTTTAGGAGCTTTTAAAAGAACTCTATCCATGTCAAAAATGGTAGCTTTCTCATATAAATCTTTATCTCCTCCAGTAAACAAAGTAGAACCTAAAGGCTTAACAGTTACACCTAATCCTAATCCCTCAATGTAATCTTTAAAATCACCTTGACTTTTATTAATCAAATTGACATCTATACCAGAAATAGGTTTAACATAAGTAGATAAATTCTTATTAGCCCATTTCTCAACTTCTTCAACGTTTTTAAATGTATTAAATGGAGTGTCTTTAAACTTTACCTTACCGTAAGCTATATTAGATACCTTACCTGTTTGACCAAACTCATAAAAAGGATTATTAGCTCCTACTTTATATTCTTGCCCATTAACAAATACACTTCCTTGTAGCTCTTCAGCTATTCTAGTATCTTCTTTAGTCTTTTTAGATAATCCAGCTAAATATCTTTTTTGAGCATCTACAGTAGCATCATCCATTACACCAGTAAGACCAACTCCAAAGAAAGGGTCATCACCTTTTAAATAAGGTTCTCCATTCTCATCTAAAGCTCTTAAAAGTCTTTTCTGAAGATTAAATGTACTTCTTTTAAATTTACCTGGCGCTCTTACTATATTTCCTTGGTCATCAGTAGTAGTCATTCCATACTTCTCCCAGTAACTTAATGTTCTAGGAGGAACAAAATATGGATCGCTATCTGATGCTTTTATATCATAAGTCTTATATTGTAAACTATCTTTATTCCAAGGGCTTATACCATATCCGTTTTTATTACGTTTCTTTTGGTCCTCATTCTCTTGAATATCCTTAAATAAAGTTATCTTTTGACCATTATCTAAAGTT
>CAYPJS010000118.1:0-3840 GCA_964411135.1 uncultured Anaerolinea sp. | reverse complement strand
CCCCCAGATAGATCCGAATACCATCCCTTGAATGGGGGCTCCTGTTTTAATAAATAAAAAAACCACCAAGCGGTGGTTTTCTTGTGCCCCCAGAGAGATCCGAATACCATCCCTTGAATGGGGGCTCCTGTTTTAATAAATAAAAAAACCACCAAGCGGTGGTTTTCTTGTGCCCCCAGAGAGATTCGAACTCTCGTTTTAGCCTTGAAAGGGCTGCGTCCTGGTCCCCTAGACGATGGGGGCGGCAATGGACGAAATTCTACCAAAGAGTATGCCGGCGGTCAAGGAATTAACTAGAAAAACCCTAAATTACTTCGCTGCCCCACTCATTTTGTACCTTGATTAGCGCAGGCATATCCTTCCCTGGATCGTTGACCATCCGGCTCACCCGATAGGCTTCCATCTCATCGGAGGGAAATGGACGGATTAACTTAACCAATTGCTGGCTGGCACCGCCCCTCAACCATTCCCAACCCTCGTCCGGCTTTAACATTACCGGCATGCGGTCATGAATGGGTGCGACCAATTCGTTGGGGGAAGTGGTGATTATTGTGCAGGTTTTGAGTTCATCTCCTTCGGCTGACCTCCAGATTTCCCATAACCCTGCAAAAGCAAACGGACTGCCGTTCTTCAAATGGATATAGTAAGGAACGGAAGGTCCTTTGGATTCCTTCTTCTGCCACTCAAAAAATCCATCAGCAAGCACCAGGCAGCGCCTCTTTGCAAAAGCGTTTCTGAAAGACGGTTTTTCCATTATGGTTTCGCCGCGGGCATTGATCAGCTTATTTCCAATCGAGATATCCTTTGCCCAGGATGGCACCAATCCCCATCGCATGAAATCTACTGCGCGGGCCTCCGCATCCTTCACCACCGCAACAGGTTGCGTTGGGGCGATATTAAAACGGGGAATCCATTCCTCAGGCATTTCGCTCAGGTCAAAGGCTTGCCGGAGCTCAATTGGATCGAGTGTCAGCGTAAACCGTCCGCACATATTCTCCTCCTTCGACATTCACGCTTTGTTCTGGATATAATAATACCATCCCAAACTTTGAGGTGAACATGCCCAATCCCATCGTTGAGTGCATTCCCAATTTCTCGGAGGCCCGCCGTCCCGAAGTCGTCGCGGAAATTATCAAGGCTATGGAGGCCGTCAAAGGTATACACATCCTGGACCGGCACTCCGACCTCGACCATAACAGGACAGTAATCACAATGGTCGGGGATCCAGCAGCCATCGAAGAAGCTGCCTTCATGGGCATTTCAAAAGCAGCCGAATTAATTAATCTCGATGAACATAGCGGTGCCCACCCGCGCATCGGCGCCACGGATGTTGTTCCTTTTGTGCCAATCAGCGATATTACGATGCAGGAATGTGTCGAAATGGCACGTCGATTGGGAAAACGCGTCGGGGAGACCTTGAGGATACCCGTTTACCTGTATGAAGAAGCGGCTGTAAGCCCTGAGCGTACCAATCTCGAAAATATCCGCCGCGGTCAATATGAAGGATTGAAAGAAGAAATCGGGGTGAAGCCAGAACGGAAACCGGATTTTGGTCCGTCGGCACTCGGAATAGCTGGCGCTACCGTAATCGGTGCCCGTCAGCCATTAATCGCATTCAATGTTTATCTGACCACCAACGATACCTCGATCGCCCAGAAAATCGCCAAAGCTGTCCGCCACTCCTCGGGCGGCATGCGTTTCGTCAAGGGCATGGGCGTGCTTGTCGAAGGTCGCGCGCAGGTGTCGATGAACATGACCAATTATCGCCAGACACCGCTGGCGCGTGTAGTAGAGATGATTCGGCGCGAAGCTGAACGCTATGGTGTGGGGATCCATCACTCTGAGCTTGTCGGACTGATCCCACAGGATGCGCTCAACGACGCTGCCACCTGGTATATGCAGTTGGATGGCTTTTCAGCCGAACAAATCCTTGAGCAGCGGATGATGCAATTGATGCGCGCCACTCCGGAAGGTTCAGCATCCGGAGGAAGCACATTCCTGGATGAGCTTGCATCAGCCAACCCAACACCCGGAGGAGGTTCGGCTGCCGCCCACACCGGGGCTGCCGCTGCGGCTCTGGTTGCGATGGTTGCCCGCGTTACACTCGGCAAGAAAAAATATGAAAATGTTAAGGACCAAATGTGGGTATTAGTAGAAAAGGCGGAAGCATTACGGGCCGAATTATCCGAGGGTGTGCAACGGGATGCTGATTCCTTTATCGGTGTGATGGAAGCCTTTAGATTGCCCAAAGATTCGCCAGAACAGATAGAAACACGAAACCAGCGTATTCAAACTGCCACATTAGTCGCCGCTGAAGTTCCTCTAGGAGCCGCCCGGCACTGCCTGGATGTCCAGGAATTGGCTTTGGAAGCGGCAACGCTGGGAAATCTCAATGCCATTTCGGATGCTGCTTCGGGTGCGACGTTGGCAAAAGCCGCTCTCACCTGCGCCGCCTATAATGTTCGCATTAACCTGATCGGGCTCGAAAACGAGGATGAGAAATCGCGCCTGCTGGATACAGTTCGCAGGCTTGAAGCGAAATCTAGAGAACTTGACACCCGCCTGCAGCACTTGCTTGCCGAGCGCGGCGGAATGCCGATTGATTAAATGAGAATTGAGAGGAAACGATTATGGGTTTAAAACCCGACCATTGGATTCGGAAAATGGCGCTTGAAGCCAACATGATTACTCCCTTTGCCGAAGGGCATAAACGGGAAGGTATTATCTCCTATGGTGTGTCTTCGTACGGGTATGACATTCGCGTGGCTGATGAATTTAAAATATTCACAAATGTTTACTCAGCCATTGTTGACCCGAAGGACTTCAGCCCCCGTTCTATGATTGATTTTAAGGGCGAGGTTTGCATCATCCCGCCAAATTCTTTTGCGTTGGCCCGGACTGTTGAATATTTTCATATCCCGCGCGGCGTCCTGACTGTGTGCGTAGGAAAATCAACTTATGCACGCTGCGGGATCATTGTCAACGTGACACCATTTGAACCTGAATGGGAAGGGTATGTCACCCTTGAAATTTCAAACACGACACCTCTGCCCGCCAAGATCTACTCGAATGAGGGCATTGCACAGGTTCTGTTTTTCGAGGGAGACGAACCCTGTGAAATTTCCTATGCCGATAAAAAAGGGAAATATCAACACCAGCAGGGAATTCTCCTGCCGAAATTATAAAAGCCTGGTTTCAAGATGGAGGAGAACAAAAATCCGGGCCAGCCGGATTTTTGTCTTATTTTCTACGCTGCTCAAGCAGCCAGTAAATCAAATCGGGATTCTGGTACACCTGGGGCCAGATTTCATGCCCGCCTTCCGGAAAAACACTAAGTTTGACATCCCCCCCGGCAGCTTTGAGCTCATCAACCAGAACGGTAACTTCACGTAAGGGAATAATCGGATCCATTTCCCCATGGAACGCCCAAACCGGTGTGTCAAATATCGTGCGGGCTCGTTCCGGAAAGCCATAAAACCAGGCTGCACCACTTGAAACAGGTGCCAGAGCCGCAAACCTCTCGGTGTAGGTAACCCCTAAATGCCAAACGCCGTAGCCGCCCATGCCCACACCCGTGACCGAAATGCGCTTTTGATCCACGGAATACCGGTCTGAAACCTCTTTGAGGAGAATATCCAGGGCTGCCAGATGATCTGACCACCAGGTATTTACCGGGCAAAGCGGAGAAACCACGATGAACGGGTAATCCACTCCATCCTCTAGAAGGCGAGGCAGGTCGTATTTTAAGACAGCATTCGGGTTATCACCCCGGGCTGCAGCACCATGGAGAGATAGAATCAACGGCCATTCGCGTTTGGGATCTATGCCATAGTCAGATGG
>CAYPJS010000117.1:0-2326 GCA_964411135.1 uncultured Anaerolinea sp. | reverse complement strand
ATGAGTTTCATATTCAGGCGTGAATCGGAAATCTCGATGCACACAGTATATCATAGCGCCCGACCAAACTACCCTACCGCCAGGGTTGCGTTGCCTGCTTCAGGACGGATAATCATCCCCCTCGCAGCGGCACCCAATCTCCGGCATAGGTTAAAATTGACCTGAACGATATCCACAATCCACACAACTGGGAGAGATTCATGCGGCCGTCCTGGGATTCCTATTTCATGAAGATCGCGGAGGATGTGGCTCTGCGCAGCACCTGTGACCGCGCCATGGTGGGTGCCGTACTGGTGCGCGAGAAGCATATTATTGCCACCGGCTATAACGGCTCGCCTGCCGGGCTGGATCACTGCGACGATATTGGTCACCTGATGGTGGAGGGTCACTGCGTACGCACCGTGCATGCCGAGGTCAACGCCATCATCCAGGCGGCTGTATTCGGGCAGGCGACCAAGGGCGCAGATTGTTACGTGACTCATTTCCCGTGCCTGAGCTGCACCAAGATGCTGATCAACGCGCGCATCTCCAGGTTGGTGTACGCCAACTCATACCGGGTGGACCCCACAGCGCTGGAATTTCTAAAAACCGCCGGGGTTGAGTTGGCCTGCTGCCAAAATGAGACGGCTGACACCCACCTTGTAATCATGCCGGAAGAATAAACTGCTCTTAACCTTTTCATCCAATCCAGGACCCGAGGTGCATCATGGCTGTCATGCTGGTCGATCAACTGCATTTTGCGCGTAAGGAGTTCGTCCGCTGCTACGAGGGCGTCACAGAAGAGGATGCCGTCAAGCGCATCGAGCCGATGAATTCGCTCAGCTGGCGCGTGGGGCACCTTGCCAGCCACGAACACGCTTTCTGGGTGCTGGTGGCTCAGGGAAAAAGTCTTTACCCCGACCTGTACAAGTCGGTCGGAACGGGGAAACCTGCCACCACTCCACCCTTAGCCGAGATGTGGCAGATCTGGCACGATGTCACCCTGGAGGCTGACGTCTTCCTTGATACTCTGACGCCCGAAATGCTGACCACGCACCTGGAATGGAAAGGCAAGCCGCATGCCGAGAATATCGGCACCATGCTGCTGCATGTGATCTACCATTACTTCTTCCACATCGGCGAAGCGCATGCCAACCGCCAGCTGCTCGGTCACAAGGACCTGCCCGAATTTGTTGGAGAAATGCCCGGAATCTACGAATTCCGTCTGGACTTAAGTTAGCTCCACCGCAAAGAATTTAAAGAAGAATATACTGCTTCGCTTCACCCATACACCCTGTGCGTGGTGTTTTCGCGTCCCTATGGTTTCAGATATACACAAGGCAAGTATTTATCTATATAATTTAGATAAATTTTGTTTACTTTATTGAACAGGCTACCCCTTGCCTCTGGGCTGGCCTGTAGTTGTGGCCGGGCCGGAGAGGATAGCTTGATGTCAATGATCGATGAAATGCTTGCAAAGGCGCGTGCAGCTCAGGAACAAATTGAATTCTGGCCGCAAGACCGGGTGGACGAGATGGTAGCGGCAGTCGGATGGCAGTTGTACCAGCGCGAACACGCTGAGGCCTGTGCCCGGCTGGCGGTCGATGAAACCGGCATGGGCGTGTACGCTGACAAGGTGCTCAAGCACCAGAAAAAGACACTTGGCACCCTGCGCGACCTGCACGGGCTGACGACCACCGGTGTGATTGAGGAAGATCCGGCGCGCGGACTGATCAAAATCGCCAAACCGGTTGGGGTTATCGGTGTGCTGACCCCCGTCACCAACGCCTCCTCCACCCTGGCGGTCAATGGACTGCCGATCCTCAAAACCCGCAATGCCGTCATCTTTGCGCCGCATCCCAAAGCTAAGGCCACAGCTGAATTGACCTGCAGTTTCATGCGCGCTGGCCTGGCGCAGGTGGGTGCACCGCTTGACCTGGTGCAGAACCTGCCCGAACCGAGCATCGAGCTGTCGCAGGAATTAATGAAGAAGGTCGATCTGGTAGTGGCAACCGGCGGCAGCGCCATGGTCAAAGCCGCCTACTCCAGCGGTACACCGGCCTACGGCGTGGGTGCCGGCAACTCGGTGGTGGTCGTGGATGAGACCGCCGACCTGCGGGACGCTGCCAACAAAATCCGTCTGGGCAAGATCTTCGACAACGCCACCTCCTGCTCGTCTGAAAATTCAGTAGTGCTGCAGGCAAGCGTGTTTGATGCCATGCTGGAGCACTTCAAGCAGTTTGGCGGCTACCTCTGCAATGCTGAAGAAAAGGCGCGTCTGCGCCAGATCATGTGGCCGGACGGCGAGCACCTCAGCCGGGACGTGGTCGGGCAATCCGCATTGCAG
>CAYPJS010000116.1:0-6428 GCA_964411135.1 uncultured Anaerolinea sp. | reverse complement strand
TTGCCGCCCGGGTCTTCCGGGCCGTTGGTTTTGATGTGATATGCGGTGATATGCTCGCGGACCTTCTCAAAGACTATGTTCCAGTTGATAAAGGTGCCGTTGCTGTAAGGCTGCTGTTTGTGATGTCCAAGAATCAGATTCTGCGCCACATTGGCTTTGGGCAGGAACCCGTCGTGCAGCCGGTCTTCTGGAATATAGGAAATTTCTTCCTTCAACAGTTCGGCATTCGTCACTTGGGTTACGTCCTTGCCGTGAACTTTGACGGTGCCCTCACTCGGGATGACGACCCCGGTCACGCTTTCAGCCAGCTCGCGCTGACCATTGCCAGCCACGCCAGCCACGCCAAAGATCTCGCCGCAGTAGATGTCGAAATCCACATCCTTCAGCCTGGTGATGCCTTCCTTGGTCTTGATGCAGACCTTGTCCAGCTCCAGCGCAGGTGTGCCGGTCATGTCAACCGCTTTGCCCTGCTTGCCGCTCTGCGAAAAGAACACGCTGTCCTTGATGTCCATCTGCTCGCCAACCATGGCGCGCACAAATATTTCTTCGGAAGCTTCTTCGCGGGTGAGCGAGGTGATATTGCGGCCTTCACGCAGCACCGTGATGCGGTCGCAAACGCGCAGTACTTCGCGCAGTTTGTGGGTGATGAACACGATACTCATACCCTCATTAACAATCACCCGCAGCGAGTCGAATAAATCGTCTACTTCCTGCGGGGTGAGGTTGGTGGTTGGTTCATCGAGGATGAGGACCTGAACACCGCGGTAGAGGGCTTTCAGAATCTCAACCTTCTGGCGGGTGCCGACAGGCAGGGTATCAACTACGGCATGCGGATTTACCGGCAAGCTGAAACGGTTGCCGAGCTCTTCAATCTTCTTCGCTTCTGCAGCCAGGTTCATGGTGCCAGGGTGAGAAACATCTGTACCCAGCACAATATTTTCCAAAACCGTGTAATTGCCAATTTGCAGGAAATGTTGGTGGACCATACCGATGCCGTGTGTAATCGCATCGCGTGGACCATTTACGGTCAGGGGTTTACCGTGATAGATAATTTCACCGGCATCCTTGCGGTAAAGCCCGTAAAGCACATTCATCAAAGTCGTTTTGCCCGCACCGTTGCCGCCCAAAAGCCCGTGGATCTCGCCGGGGTAGAGCGAGAACGACACGCTGTCAAGGGCAACATTCTTGTCAAAGACTTTGCGGATATTTTGGAGTTCCAGGATCGCTGTTTTTTCCATCGGGTGTTTCACCTTCTTCTCAATCTTGAGCGTTCATGCAACAAAAACTAACGCAATGCATCCAGTAAAAGGGGGATTTGAAAATACCTGTATTGCGGTCGGACTACCATATCCACTTTTAAGAAAAGGGTTTCCGGCGCTAAATTTTCAAGCGTCCCCCGGAAACCCTTTTTGAAGCGCGATGGTTAGAGAATTAAGCGGAATTACTTAATCTCGCTGGTATCCTTCACAACTTCGATCTTGCCAGCCACCAGGTCGTCCAGGATAGCCTGGGTCTCAGTGACAATTGCTGCGTCAACATTGGTGATCGGAGACTGCAGGGCAACACCGGTGTCGAAACCGAGGGGGTAGTAACCGCCGGTCTCGCCAGCCAGAATTTTGCTGTAGATCTCAGCCAGAGGGCCAGAGAAGTCATAGAGCAGGGAGGTGGCGTAGTTGTCAGGAGCGTATTCGGCTTTGTCGGTGTATTTCACGGTGACCAGGACTTTGTCCGGGGCAGCCTTGACAGCTTCGAAGACGCCGAACATACCCAGGTTAAGTGCACCGAGAAGAACGTCGCAGCCTTCAGCGATGAGCGCATCCGCTACCTGGCGGCCCTTGGTCGGGTCGTTCAGATCGCCAGCCCAAACAGCCTTGAACTCGACATCCAGACCGGAATCGGTGATAGCCTGCTGGATAGCGTGAGCTTCAGCGTAGGAGAAGGGCAGGGCAACGCCGCCGATGTAACCGATTTTACCGGTCTTCGAGGCGCGGGCAGCCAGAGCGCCCAGGCCGTAGAACCCGACGTGGAAGTTGCGGTCGATGAACCACAGGTTGGCAGGGGGGTTCTCGATGGCGGAATCGCCTTCAGCGATGAAGATGACTTCGGGGAACTGGGGAGCCAGTTCAACGGTCTGGTTCACGAATTGTCCGCCGTGGGTCCAGATGATATTGAAGCCGGCATCAATGTACTCGCGCATGACACGATCGATGTCAGGCACAGCCACAGATTCAGAGTAAGCAGTTTCGACTCCAGCGTTCTTTTTCAAGTCTTCAACGGCTACATATGCCAGGGTGTTGTAATCGGCGTCGGTGATCACACCAGGGAAGATGGCGGCCAGTTTATAAGCCTTGGCAGCTTCGGTTGCTTCCTGGGCAGCGGGGGCGCACTGTGCGGCCAAAATCGAGACCAGGAGCAGGGCAAACAGCACCAAATAACGAGACTTTCTCATGCTTACCTCCATAGGAGTAAAAAGGGGGATTAGGGATTTTGCCTGATTTGCAGGCTCATTAATCTTAATCGAATCAGGGGGGCTGTCAATTGCTATATATCACCCATCCGAATAATTATCGTCACTGTCTGACAATTGACGGTCATACCATTAAAGTGCAATTTGCCGGGCGGTAAGTGGTATACGGATAGAATTTAGCCGTTTTTGTGAAGAAAATCACATAATGCCGGTCCAATCTACCTATGATTCGATAGGATTAAGTCGTCACAATCAAGGCTGAGATCATGCAGCCAGTGTGACATTCGACTTCATTTAATAACCCTCAAATGGCAAAAAAGACATGGGATTCAGATGGGGACCTTCTTCATGGTGTAAAATTTATACGGTTCCTGGAACCCCTCACCACCATGACTGATTTCGAGACCCTTGCCCGTCAACTTGCCCATGTGGATCATTTCCGCGGGCTTTCTATTAAAGAACTGGTGCGCATCATCTCGCTCGGCTGCCTGCAGCGCTGCCAGACCGGCAAGGTGATTTTCGTCGAGGATGACCCGTCTACCGGTATGTACGTGCTTCTCGCCGGGCGGGTTCAACTTTGCAAGCTCGGTCCGCAGGGGCAGGTTTCCATCCTCTCGGTGCTTGAGCCGGTCATCATGTTCAATGAAGTTTCCGCAGTGGACGGCGGACCAAACCCTGCCACTGCTATTTGCCTGGAAGACAGTCTGATTTGGCGGCTGGCATCCTCTGATCTTGAGGCCCTGGTACTTCGCTACCCGCCCATTGGCTGGGGCGTGCTGAAAGTGATGGCAAAACGCAACCGCCATCTGGTGAGCAAATTTCAGGATCTTTCCTTCCGCACCGTCCTCAGCCGCACCGCCAAGCTGCTGCTCGACCTGAGCAACGCAGGCACCCAGCCCGTTGACCGCCGCACACACCCCAACCACTTGATGGCAGCCCAGATTGCCACCGTGCCCGAGGCCTTCAGCCGCTGCCTCAAAGCGCTGCGGACCTTTGGTGACATCCAGACTGAGGCGCGTTTCATTCATATCCTTAATCCCGAACACCTGTCAAAAATCGCCCAGACGAGCCTGGGGCCCGGCGAGTAAGCGCAGCCGGGTGTCATAAACATCCAGTAACAAAGGGCACTCTACATTAATTAGTTTAACTTTTGTCAATGTCCGGGTGCGTGGATTGTGCTATTTTTAACGAGATAGCCCACCAAATATCTCTGGATCCCTATAATGGATGAATTGAACAAGCGATTAAATTTCCTTTTCCGTTCCACCCGCGGACTGGTTCTGGTTGCCATCGCATTGATCGCACTGGCGACGGCATTTTTTGGCACCCTCTCCAGCCCCATGGAAGGCCTTGGCATCAAAAAATGGTTGGTGGATAATGTCGGCCTGACCCTGCTGCCCGCCGAACGCGAGGGCCGTATCATCATCCTCTACCACTCCATCGCCATGGCTGTTGTTGCCATCGAAACTTATTTGATCACCGCGCTCTACCCGATGAAACCCGAAGAGCAAACGCGCATCAACGGCACCATCACGGTTGGCTACATTTTCTCGCTCATCTTCGGTCTGATTTTCGCCTACTTCGGACACAATTACGTGTTCCATGGATTCTTCATCTCCGGCCAGGTGCTGATCTTCTTCTCTGGCTGCATGCTGCTCGTAGCACTCTGGCCCTGGCAGAAGAAGTACCATACCAGCGATCTGCAGCGTGCCCGCACCCGCAGCGGTGTTGATCTGGAGCGCGTGGCTCTGTTCTTAATGGCAGCTGTCACCCTGATCTCCGTCCTGTTCGCGGCAGTGCCCGGTTCGCTGTTCGGCAACGGTTTCGAGTCCTTCCTAGCTGAGGATATCATCCGCGACCCGGTCAAGGACTGGATGCAGCGTGCCATCATCGGGCACCTGCACATCATGCTCACGCTGATTGCGATTGCCCTGACACTGATCCTCTCGCGCTGGTTTGATTTCAAGGGCCGTCTGCACAAATGGGCCATGCCTTTCACCATCCTGGGCACCTTGATTATCGCAGCTGGCGTGTATATGATTATTCCCTACCAGCCCATCGCCCACACCATCATCACCGTCGGCTCGACGCCCATGTTAATTTCAGCCGCTCTGCTGGTTGTGTTCGGCTTCCGAAAGCTGATCCGCGAGCGCCTGGCAATGCAGAAAATCGTTAAGGCAAATATCTGGCAGGCACTAAAAGCTCTGCTGCACGACCCGGTTAAATTCGGGGCGTTGTGGCAGATGGTGTATATGAATTTTGTGGTGACTTTCCTGGGTATCTTCATGGCGGTCAAGCTGGACGAAATCATCCGCGTTTGGCCAGCCCGCGAGGAGCGTATTGCGCTTACCGGTCACTGGCATGTTCTTTCTGGCATCATTGCCACCATTCTGTTGTTGTACTACGCCGACCTCGCGGGCCTGAAAGGCAAAGCCCGCCAATGGTTCGGCTGGATCATCATACTTGGGTCTGACCTGGCTTTCGGTGCTGTGGCGCTGCTGGAGACCAAGCGTCTGTTCGTCACTGAGGCTGGGCAGCAGCCATTGGTTGACATGGTAGTTTTGCTGACCGATATTGGGCTGGCTGCGGTGCTTCTGCTGCTCGGTATTTTGATGGCCTGGCGGCTGATCGACCTTTTCAAAAAGAACGGGCGTTGGAAGAAAGAACTCCAACAGCCGGGAATGAAAGGGTAGCCGGAGGCGCATCATGAAACGAATCTTCCTTCTCACACTCACCGTTATTCTTCTTGCAGGCTGCGCTGCTGTACAACCCGTTACCAGCACCGAACCGATCGATACCGGCATCGACGCAGACACCTGGACTCTCGTCCCGGCTGGTGAATTTTTCTTCGGGCGCCACTCCGACCTTACCCTCATCGATTACGACTACGAAATGATGGTCACGCCCGTGACTAATGCCCAGTATGCAGACTACCTGAACCAGGCTCTCACCAGCGGCGATCTCAAGCTGGGTGGGGAGCAGGTGCTGGTTTATTATCCAGGCGAACCATTCCAGGGCACCAAACACGAGATAGAAATTACCCCCGGTGATTGGCCGGTGCTGACGCTCAACACCGAAGGCGCTCACATGGCGTACCAAAACGGCAGCTTCAGCCCCCAGCCCGGCTTCGAAAACCACCCGGTGGTTGCGGTGACCTGGTTCGGTGCCAATGCCTACTGTCAGGCTAACGGCTGGCGCCTGCCGAGCGAGGTTGAGTGGGAAAAAGCCGCACGCGGCACCGACGAGCGAGCCTATCCCTGGGGCGATAGCATCGAACCAACCCACGCCAACTATTACAACAGCCGCGATGTGTTCGAAAAGGTTCTGGGAAAACAGGGCGACACAACACCCGTAGGCTTCTACAATGGCAGGATCTACGCTGACGGTTATTCCACAATCGACGCAGCCAGCCCGTACGGTTTGTACGACATGGCGGGCAATATCTGGCAGTGGACCGGCGACGATTACGAAGGGGTGCATTACCGATATCTGCGCGGCGGCAGCAAGGCTGATTATGCCTATAACCTGCGCGTTTGGTCGCGCAACAACGCCGCACCGGACACGGAATCCATTCACTTCGGCTTCCGCTGCGCCCGAGAGGTTGCTCCCTGATGAGCAGTGCAGTGATTGATGTCGCGGAAGGACGGACGGGCTGGCTCAGCCAACTGCTAACCCGCCTGCGGCTGTACTGGGTGCTGACCAAGGACCTGCAGACCGGACTGCTGCTGGTGACCGCCGCAGCCGGTTATGCCAGCGGCTGCTGTACCAACCTGCACCCGAGCTCTCTGCTGAGTTTACTGGGCAGCCAGTTTCTGGCGGTGGCAGGCTGCACCATCCTGAACATGGCATTCGACCGCGACATCGATGCGCGCATGCTGCGCACCGCCAAACGCCCGCTGCCTGCAGGGAAAATTACCCCGGGTGAAGCCTGGACGCTTGGCGCGCTGATGACGGCTGCAGG
>CAYPJS010000115.1:0-10921 GCA_964411135.1 uncultured Anaerolinea sp. | reverse complement strand
TATCCACGATAGTCCGCGGTGCCCAGGAATGAGCAGTATTTGGTTATGGCCGCGGTCAGGGTCGTCTTACCGTGGTCAATGTGACCCATCGTCCCTACATTCAGATGCGGCTTGCTGCGATCAAATTTTTGCTTCGCCATGTTCTTTTCTCCTTGGCTCCTCTTAATACTCTAGAAGGGTCCTGGGACAACCGGCATTCAGAGCCCTCAATGGGATTTGAACCCATGACCTCGCCCTTACCAAGGGCGCGCTCTACCTACTGAGCTATGAGGGCTTGCCGTTCTCCAGAAATTTCCCCGGCAATCCGGGAAAGCTTCGGTCAACCGACCAGGTGGGCAGTGAAGGATTCGAACCTCCGAAGGAGTACTCCAGCTGATTTACAGTCAGCCCCCTTTGGCCACTTGGGTAACTGCCCGCGCCCGAGCCGTTGCTGGCTCGCAAGTGAGGTTGTTCAATCTGCAAGCAGAGATCAATCTCACTCGCCAGCCCGCAACTTGAGCCGACGATGGGAATCGAACCCATAACCTACCACTTACAAGGCGGTTGCTCTGCCGATTGAGCTACGTCGGCATGGATTGTTAAGCTGCAAAGTTAGCGGCCTGAATTATACCAAAGGCTTTTAACTTAGGCAAGGTATTCCATCCTTAAAAGCGCTGCGCGAGTCTATCAGACCTGGGGAGATGAGTCAAGCAATTGTGCCAACTTTCACCGCATGCATTGGCAATCAACTCAGCACACACTTCCAGACTGCCTTCGATGTAGGCGGCACTTTATTGTATAATCAGTACCAGGTTTTACGGAGGTTTACCTGTATGGAAATTACCTGGTACGGACATTCATGCTTTCGCATCACGGAACGCAACCTGGCAACGGTGGTCTCGGATCCATATGATCACCATGCAGTCGGTTATTCAGCCTTGAAACTGAAAGCCGATATTGTAACTGTCAGCCACAGGGCTCCCGGGCACGATTATCTGTCGGGTGTCAAGGGAGATCCGTACGAGATTACCGGTCCAGGTGAATTTGAAGTTGGCGGTGTATTTATCACCGGTGTTCAAACCAACGGTCATACCAAGAAGACGGACGATGAAACCAGGAATACGCTTTATTTGATCGAATACAACGGCGTCAACGTGCTGCACCTTGGAGCAATCAACCGGGTGCCTTCCCAGACCGAGGTTGAGGACCTGGGGCCTGTGCACGTTGCTCTGGTGCCGATTGGCGGCGGGACAGGTTTGAATGCAGCCAAGGCGGCTGAGGTCGTCAGCTTGCTTGAGCCGAATATTGTCATCCCGATGCATTATGCAACGCCCGAGTCATCCATCCAGTTGGATACCCTGGGACGTTTTTTGAAGGAAATGGGTCTGAGCGAGATTGCAGCTCTGCCCTCCTATAAAGTAACCTCGGTTAATTCGCTGCCCGATGAAACCCAGGTGGTTGTGCTGGGATATCAGGGAAGTTAGGAGCGCACGAGGTGCCTGTCAAACTACTCATGTCCTGGGACATTGCTCCAGAACGGGAACAGGAATACTTCGAGTTTGTGGTGCGCGAATTTATCCCTGGCGTTCAGCGCATGGGGTTTGAGTTAAGCGACGCCTGGGCAACCGTCTTTGGCTCCCAGCCGCAAATCCTGGTGGGCGCTGTTGCTCCAACACCGACCCGGGCCCGAGAGATCCTGGATTCTTCTGAGTGGAAGAGCCTGCAAAACCAGTTGATGGATTACGTGCGCAACTACTCCGATAAGATCGTAGATGTTCGCGCTGGTTTTCAATTCTGACCCACCCCCCAGTCATGGCGACTGAGTTTGCCCGCCTGTTGATCGGCTGGTACAGGCAGCATGCGCGTGATCTGCCCTGGCGCGGCATTTCGGATCCGTATGCTGTTTGGGTCTCAGAAATCATGCTGCAGCAGACCCGCGTCGACACGGTCATCGGGTATTATCTGCGCTGGATGGAGCGGTTCCCCACCGTGCAAAATCTGGCTCAGGCCAGCGAGGATGAAGTTTTGCGCTTATGGGAAGGTCTTGGCTATTACAGCCGCGCCAGGAATCTGCATAAGGCAGCCAGAGTTGTGGTGGAGCAATGGGGCGGAAGCTTGCCGGCATCTCGGACGGAGTTGGAAAAGCTGCCGGGTATCGGGCGTTATACTGCCGGTGCCATTGCATCCATGGCGTTTGGCCTGGATGAACCGGCCCTGGATGGCAACCTTAAGCGCGTGCTGGCGCGCGTCTTCGATATTGCCATTCCATTGACTTCCTCCGAAGGCAAAATCAGGCTTGACCGCCTGCTTTCTGAACATCTACCCCACGGGCAGGCGGGCGATTTCAATCAGGCAATGATGGATATTGGAGCGACCCTGTGTTTGCCCAAAAACCCTGATTGTGCGAAATGCCCGGTGGTGTCGATTTGCCAGGCAAACCGCCTGGGGGTTCAGGAGCAGCGGCCTGCGGAAGAAAAGCGCCGCCCTGTACCCAGTGTCACGGTTACTGCAGCTGTTATCTGGCGGGATGGCAGGGTTTTGTTGGCACGTCGTCCGGAGAATGGTCTGCTGGGGGGATTGTGGGAATTTCCGGGCGGGAAGCTGGAGTCTGGAGAGACACTCGAGTCCTGTCTAGAACGCGAGATTCGCGAAGAACTGGGCGTACGAATCCGGGTAGGCGAGCCATTGGGGGTTTTCAAACATGCCTACACACACTTCAAGGTGACTCTCCATGCATTCCGCAGTGATCTGCTGGAGGGGGAGCCAGAACCTTTGGAAGCCAGTGAACTCGCATGGGCGATGCCAGCTGAACTTGGCGATTATCCCATGGGTAAAATCGATCGCCAGATTTCCCGGCAACTGTTTCCAAGCGGCGTGATTTGATCTAATATAGAGTCAGTCGATAACCCCGGCACGGTTCTTTGCTGGATCGAGGGATGTCGACCGGATGGTTGCCCATGGATGAATCAGACACCTTCGCCGTAATGCGAGCGGAGATGGTATCCAACCAGATCGCTCGCCGTGGATTGCGTGAGCCTGGCCTGCTGCAGGCGTTTCAACAGGTGCCAAGGCATCTTTTTGTGCCTGAATCAATGCGTGCGCATGCTTATGAGGATCGTCCATTACCCATTGGGATGGGGCAGACCATCTCACAACCGTATATTGTGGCTTTAATGACGTCCCTCTTGCGGTTGAAAGGGGGAGAAACCATTTTGGAAATCGGGACGGGTTCTGGCTACCAATCCGCAATCCTATCCAGGCTGGCGGGTAAGGTGTACACAATCGAAAGGGTCTGCCAATTGGCAGATCTCGCTAAAGACCGTTTAGCAAACCTGGGATATTCAAATGTGCAGGTATTTTGCGAGGATGGATCGAAGGGCTGGCCGCCAGCAGCGCCGTTTAACGGCATCCTGGTCACGGCTGCCGCAGCTGCTGCTCCGCAACCTTTATTGGATCAACTAACCGATGGAGGACGCTTGATTGCCCCGGTCGGAAATTTGTACGGGCAGATGCTTCAACTCTGGACGCGGGAAAAGGGACATTTAGATTGTCAGGATATCATCCCGGTCAGTTTTGTACCGCTGCGCGGTAAATATGGCTGGAGTCTGGAGGATTGGGAGCTGCCGGGAAATTCCCCTTAGTGCGGGCTAGAAGGGACGTTTTTCGAACCAGCGGCGCACCATTTCAATTTGAAACCGGTATCCGCCGTCCACCTGTTCCACCAGGTCGCGTTTTAACGCGAGTGCCAGATTTTGATCAAAGTTGGCTGGAAACCGTTCCGTCCATTCGGAATGAGCGATCCTACCGCCTTCACCACGATCTGCCAGGTAATCTAACATGGCGGCGGTGCCAGGATTGATTTGCGATCCGCGCATATCCACAAAGAAAAAGCTAATGCTGGCCAGGGAGCGGCGGGCAGCTTCATCAACGTCGGACAGCTCGGCGGTAAAGCGTTTTTGTGGGGGTTGTTCGTTCTTGAGCATCACCAGCTCGTAACAAATCGACTGGACCAGGTGAGGGTGCCCGCTGGTAAGGTCTAAAATCCGTTGGCTGGCGTCTGGTTCGTAGGCGAGTTTGTAGTTTTTAACCGGGTTCAAAATTAAGCGCAGGGCTTCATCCTTTGCCAGCCTGCCAATTTTGACCACCTGGGTGTTGATCAAAAAGGTTGACCAGGAGCCGATTTCGTCAAGGGTGTGCGAACCGACGACCATGATTTTTATGTGCGGGCGGTGTTGATTGATAAAGCGCGATAGACCCACGAAATCTTTGATATTGAAGGTGGGCAGCCTGGTAAAGCTTTCCAGTGCTTCGAACTCATCCAACATGACCAGTAGAATGAGGTTTTCCGCAGATAACATTTTTTCTGCGGCATCGATCCAACCCCTGACCTTTGAAAAAAGGCTGCTGGTTGAATCATAAAAATCTACCTGCGGAAATTTCAGTCCGTGCTGGCGGAATCCTTCTGCAAAAATCTCCTCCAGAATATAAGTGAATAATTCTTCGGGCCTGCTGAACCCTGCCATGGCTTGTGAATCCAGAAAAACTGAGATAATTGAGCTGGGCAGGTAATGGTCTAGGTTGAGCAGCAGAGAGGTTTTACCCATGCGGCGCTGTCCATAAAGGTGCAGGGGCGGACGGCTTGGGTCGGTGAGGAGATGTTCGATTCTGGCCATTATGTCCGTGCGGCCAACGAAAACTTCCTGCTGCTTGTTTAATGGCATGCCGCAAATATAAGGATTTTCGATTTCGTGTTGAAATGTAGCTGCTTGAGTGTATTGATCCATTTGCTGTTCAAAAATCTCGCTCCATATTGCGGCTGAACGCGTGAACCGTTCAACATCCTGATTGGTGATCAGGATCAATTCGCGCTGAAAGAGCGCCAGATCGTCGCGTAAACGACCCAGGGTTACCCGGCTCAGGTACAGGGAGGGTTGGTTGAGAACGGTTTCGGCGCTGCGGCTCATCTGCATAAAAGTACGGATGATGGTAGCCATTTGACCGTCCTGGTAATGCAGCTGCGCGTGCCGGTAAACCTGCGCGATGGATCCCAGATTGACGCAAGCCTCAAACAACCTGGTAATCAACTCCAGTTCCGTGCTTTGCACGACTCGCCGCTGTGGAGTGCCGGCAAAAAACAGAGAGGTTTTCTGGTATGCAGACGGGTCGCGTTCGAACTGGAGCAATAAATATTCATCCAATGCCGGCCAGCGGATCCATTGGCCCTCCTCCCAGAAAGCACTGTGATAGCTAAAAAACTTAAGAGGTCCTTTACCACCGCGTTTGTCAAATGAGAAAAGCAGATTGTTCCAAACAGAGGTGAGTGGAAGGAAAACGATGGGCCGCCAAACCGAAAAAGTTAACCCCACCGTCACAGACCCAATTGCGACCAAATAGTTTAAAGGTGAATAGGTGTACCCAACGACCAGGTAGCGGGACATCTCGACCCAGCTCATGCCGGTAACATAAGCCGCAGCCACCGCCGCAGCTTGAGGTCCGCCTGCCCAATCCGCTAAGACCCAGGGAATGAGGAAGAAAAGCACCATTAGCATCCCCGCCCCAACAGCCGCCGACATCAAATAGACGGGAGTACCTTCCTCGTTTCGCAAAAATAACATATAGCTGGCAGCCAGAACCACGCCGGCAGCCAGACCCGGCAAGATGGCTTTTCGAAGTTTCAGCCTGGCTTTAACAGCCAACCCGAATGTGAAGACAGCGGCATAGATTGCACTGGCTGTGATGGTGACCAACCGGGCAAAGGGTGCAGCCAGGGGCAGTGCACCTGGTGCTCCCACGGAAAACCCAAACAGATCACCTGAGACGATAAATTCACCGATAAAAATAAATACCCAGGCGAATAAAATTCCCGTGAATAAACCGGTAATTTCACGTCCCTTAAAAATGGGGGAAATTCCGCGCTCGCGGTTGAGTAAAAGGCAGCCAGTAATTCCACCGGCAAAAGCAATTACCACGAAGAAGTAGTCCGTTTGACGTGCCAGGAACCCGACCCCTAAAGCCACTATGCCGCCAAAAACAAATCCACTGCCGACCCCAAAAACGGATGCCATGACCAACGGGAGGATCAGGCTGTAGCCTAGAACCAGCCAGCTGGTTTCAGCGATTACCACATTCGATGACCCAGCAAGCTTGAGGATGATAGGCACGATTAAATTAATGATCAAGGCTTCCAAAAGGTAATTCTGAATCAAAAAGCGCCACAAAAGCGGATTTCTGCGCTGCTGCGGGGTTAAGGAAGCTATGGAGAAATTCACTGGCAAGGTGGGGTCGATCTGGTTGACCAGGCAACGCCAGCGGGTGGGATTTACCAGCAGAAAAAAGAAAACATGGATGGGCGTGATCACCTTCACGTTTGGAACCGAAGAACGGCAATCGGTAAGGGTCATGAATCGGATCCCATAAGATGGTTGTAAGGTGTGATATTGGAAAGCCCATCCAGTTTCCAATTATCACTGGATGGATCGTCGGACAACGCGACAAGCCGGGTGCTGCAGAGGATCTGAAGCAGCGCAGGCCAGCGTCCACTTTTCTCTAAAATCCAGTCCACATCTTCCGGGTCGAATGGTTTTGGGCTTGAGGAGATCAATTCGAGGGCTTCTTCGGCTGTGAGGGGGCCAAGGTTTATAGTATGCCCAAAAATATTTAAGAATGGCGATGGTCTTCCATGGTCGATAGCCAGCTCTGCCGGATTGCGCTGCGCTGCGATGATGAGTGCAAGGCGGCCTTCAGTCAGGTTGCTGACCAGTGAGCGCAGCGACCACCAGAATTGCTGCGTAAAATCCGGATTTGTGAGGGCAATTTGAATTTCATCCATCAGGATAACCGTCGGTTGAGACAGGTAGCGGGTGATGATATCGACAAACTGCACCAGGTCGCACGGCGTAGGCACCGGAAAATTCAAAGCACGCAATATAAATGTCATCAAACCCTCGCGGGTACAAACGCGTGGGTCCTGGAAATCAATATACAACCAACGGTAAGGCCTGGGCTGCTGCAGCCATCCATTGAATTGATTTGGCCGCAAAGAGGCAGGAGGGGTCCCCGTTATTTTACGGACGTAATGCAGGAGCGAGGTTTTACCTGTTCTCTGGCTGCCGATGATGGCCACGTTCTGCATAATCTGCCCGCTCAGTGCGTTAAAGATGTACTTCAGTTCGCGGTTTCGGCCAAAAAACAGGTGAGGGTGAAGGATCGGCGGACCAACCACAAAGGATGGCTGGGGATGAAAATCTGCCAGGGGAATGTTACCGTCCAAATCGATGGCATTGCCCATCAGCTGCCGTGCTAGAAGATCAGGCGAGGGATGATCGGAATACTCGAGGTATGCTCGCAGGTCGGTTTCGGCTTCCCAGCCGTTTCGCTGCGCGATGACCCGGGCCAGG
Source organism: uncultured Anaerolinea sp. (assembly GCA_964411135.1). Taxonomy (GTDB): domain Bacteria; phylum Chloroflexota; class Anaerolineae; order Anaerolineales; family Anaerolineaceae; genus Bellilinea. Next base: position 3,545 of record CAYPJS010000115.1, on the reverse strand, counting down.
TTTTCCACATCGTCTAATTTCGACGGCACCTTACGATGATAGACCCAGTATTGCACTGCACTGCTGCCCTGCCGCCCGAGGGCGTAACCAATCTCATCATAAACGATTTGCTTGGTCTTGTTTTCAAGGTAAGCAATTCGGTCGAGTGCCCGTACCAGAATATCGGATGCTTTTGAGTCTACACGTTTCATATGGATTTTCTAATGTGTATTGGAGTAAATCTAGAGTAGAACTACAAACTCTACAGAGTGAAACCTTAGTATATTATACATACTTTTTGAAAGCAGTCTTCATCCAAATAAGAATCCTGCTGTAACTGACCCGAGGGGATCTGGCAGCAGAAATAACTCTGGCATATGGGGATTAGGCTGGGGTTATTTCTTTTAAATAAAGCAACGCTCCTGGATTTTTCAGGAGCGTTGCTTCTGTTTTAACCGCCGTCGCTTTCAGGCGTCGGGATTTCCGTACCCGGGCCGTATTCATAGATCGCCTGCCAGGGTTGATACTGTGTATTAAACCCGTCGGTGAAATAGATCTGCCCATCGCGGTACACGGTCCTGGTTACGCTGATAAAAGCACCCCTGGCTGCCCAATCCACCTGTTTGATGGTTCCCTGGGATAATTCTGGGTTTTCACGGTACAGGGGTTCAGGTGGATCCACTATATTGGTGGGTCCGGTGGTATTCCATTCGACCGTCCTACCGTCTGAGGTGGAGTAAAACTTCCAGGTGATGCTGCTGGTGGAGGGGTTGACATAAGTTTCCATCAACAACCAGTAGGGAGTGTCGTTGATAAACTTGAAATCAACCAGCGGCACGTACACGGTTGCGTCCATCCCAGCCAGGGAATCATCGATCTTATTCCCATAAACCTTTTCGTAATAGGATACCCGGTAGGCGTGCGCGTGGCGTTCCACGATTGGGTATCCGCCGAAGAAGGCGGTTCGGAAGAGTGTGGTGCTTACCTGGCAAACACCGCCACCGATGCCGGTCACAGTTTGGCCGCCGACGATGATCAACGCTTCGGCGTAACCGTTATCCAGGCTGATATCGGTCAACTGACTGGCCATCGAGAAGGTTTCACCGGGGGCAATCAGCAGTCCATGGAAGCTGCTGGCTGCTGCCTGGATGTTTTGAATGCGCTCGGCGCTCGAACCGTAGAAATACGAAGTCTCCACGCTGACGGCTTCGGAAATGCCAAGGTCTGCCGCGGTGGTGGAGTCCATAACCTGCGGGTTGGTGATGTCAAACGCCAGAGGAATGGTGTGCTCGCCTTTTGCCAGCCCGATCTGAATGGCCGTTAAGGAATTTTGAACGTTGAGCTGCCGGCCAATGATGGCGGGCTGCAGCAGATCTAACTGGCGGGTGTCGTCGTTGAAAATAAAACGCGCATTTTGGGCATACTCCAGCAGACGCGGCGCAAGGTTGCTTAAATACGAGATTAACATGGTTGAACTCAAGCCAACCTGGTAGGTCTCCCCCTGGTCCGCCTTGACCCGTTCAATCGCCAGCATGCCAGCCAGGGTGGCGGGCTCCAGGACCCAGGGAGCGTTCTCGGCTGTAAGGCCCTCCGGCATGGTGAGGGTCAGCGGTTCACTGAGGATCTCGCGCGCAATTTCAGCCTGCGCGGTCGGATCCAAAATTACCGGGGCAGTTTCTTCAACAATAAGGGATACCAGCCCATCTTGGAAAGTCTGGACCTGCGAGGAAACAGCAGCCAGCGTCGCATCGATGTCCAGTGTGCGCCCTACCTCGCCTGAGCGCACAATGACTTCCGTCCCCTGCACGCCCAAATTGGCTTCGATCACCTCCCGGTTGATTTGCCCGGAAAGGTGGGTCAGGTACTGGCGAGCAATGCGTTCATCGAAGACCAGGGCCGGAGAGGCATTGGCGCCGTCATACCAGCCGCTGAACTGATCGTAAATACGCGTGAGCAAACCGCCGCTTCGACCATAATCGAAGGCAGCCTGGGCTGACGAACCAGGGTCAAGGAACAAACCGAGATCCTGAGGCGTAACTACCCAGCCATTCTCGCCGTCTTGCAGCAGGATGCGGCCGTTTTTTGGATAAGTCAACTCTGCATTGATCTTTTCACCAGCCTGGGCTGGTGTGAGCCCGCCCACGTCAATACCCGCCACCGTTACCCCCGGGTAGATGCGGCCAGCGTAAAGAATTTGGAAACCAAGGGTAAAAATCCCGCCGATCACAAAAAAGGCAAAGATACCGAGTACCAGAGACAGAAAAAGGTGTTCGAGCAGCGTGCGTTTGTTCATCACAGGGAAATACGCTTCAGTTCTCATAGTTTCCTAATTATACAACCTGTAAAAAATCAAAGAAACGTGCCAGAAGGATGACAGAAATACAAGGAGCTTATTTAAGGAAGGACGCTGGCAAACTGAGAGAAGTTCCCGAGAATCCGGGGTAGATGTCTGACATAAACGGACCAATTTTGGGAATTGGTTATGGATTCTCTTGACAAGCATACCCCGAGGTGTATAATAGCGCCCGTTGCCAGTAACAAGGCAGCCCGGTCGAGCCGGAAACGGCAAAACTGATAACAACAAAATAGAGCTGCTTCCGAAAGGAAACACCTGGGAAACGGTCTGAAACGAAAAAGACCAAAACCCTTGACAACCACTGGGAAACTCAGTAAAATTGAATTTCCAAACTGTGAAATGATCTTTACGAAAGTTTGATCAATAACAAGTGAAAACAGGTTGGCAGCAAGGGGACCAGGCCTGACAAGGACGTCGAGATGATGAGCCGGTGTTGACCACGATTGAAAGTTGTGAGACATCGGCAATTTTATCGCCTGCCTTGGAAAGGCAAGCCAGTTGAGCAAGAGCTGGCCCCTCGGAAGAAAGCGGAACCTTAACAACTGAAGAGTGATAGGAAACAAGCCAAAATAAATTTGTGTAGCTTCGTCAATTTTCCGTAAACTACACCTGAATAAGGTGATTTTATGCGGAGAGTTTGATCCTGGCTCAGGATGAACGCTGGCGGCGTGCCTAATACATGCAAGTCGAACGGAGATTGTAGCAATACATTCTTAGTGGCGAACGGGTGAGTAACGCGTTGGTGACCTGCCCCGAAGTGTGGGATAACAGCCCGAAAGGGTTGCTAATACCGCATGTGGTTTTTCGGATTAGATGCCGAATTTCTAAAGGAGAAATTCGCTTCGGGAGGGGCCTGCGTCCCATCAGCTAGTTGGTAGGGTAAAAGCCTACCAAGGCGATGACGGGTAGGGGACCTGAGAGGGTGGCCCCCCACAATGGAACTGAAACACGGTCCATACACCTACGGGTGGCAGCAGTAGGGAATATTGGTTAATGGGCGAAAGCCTGAACCAGCAACGCCGCGTGTGCGATGACGGCCTTCGGGTTGTAAAGCACTTTTTGAGGGGATGAGGAAGGACAGTACCCTCAGAATAAGTCTCGGCTAACTACGTGCCAGCAGCCGCGGTAACACGTAGGAGACTAGCGTTATTCGGATTTACTGGGCGTAAAGCGCGTGCAGGCGGTTCGGTAAGTTGGATGTGAAAGCTCC
>CAYPJS010000114.1:0-61210 GCA_964411135.1 uncultured Anaerolinea sp. | reverse complement strand
AACGCGCCACGTCAGGCACTGCCCCCCGTTTTCTGGCAGACCGGACATATCGATGCAATCCGTCCCGCAACGATCCTTGAAAAAGAGTCGATGAGCGGGGAGGTCATCCTGCCGGTCAAAATCGACCCGCGCTATACCGTTGACATAGATGGTCCGTCGGACTGGCAGCGTGCTGAATGGCTGGTATGGTACGGCGGTTTGGAAATGGTTAACCCCGGTAGTAAGCGCCGCCCTCTGCCGCAGGTGGTAAAGCTGGTGGTATTTGATTTTGATGGTGTGATGACCGATAACCGCGTATGGGTTGATGCTGACGGGCACGAGTTTATTGCCGCCTACAGGTCTGACAGCGTGGGACTGCATGCCCTGCGGGATGCTGGCATCGACTCGGTGGTGCTGTCCACCGAGACAGACAGGGCAGTCGAGGCGCGCTGCCGAAAGATCGGCATCGGTGTGATGCAGGGCGTCAAGGATAAAGCGGAACGCCTGCAGAATTACCTGGCTGAACGCGGGATCGACCCAGCGCAGGTGGTGTATGTCGGGAACGACATCAATGACCTGCCGTGTTTCTCACTGGTTGGTTGTGCAGTCGCTGTAGCGGATGCCATGCCGGATGTGCTGCATGCTGCTGACCTGGTGCTGACCCAATCCGGAGGATTCGGTGCCGTGCGAGAAATCTGTGAGCGGATTGTCAAACGCTAATTTTTCAAATATACATTTGAACGCAAAGACCACAAAGGTGTCAAAGGACACGAAGAAGGAATATTAAGATTGGCTCTGTGTTCTCTGTGACTTTGTGGTGAAACAAGGAGTAGACAATGGCGAAAGCGGTAAAGATTGGTGGAAGATGGGTAGGCGAGGGGTATCCAGCTTATATTGTTGCGGAAGTTGGCATCAACCACAACGGTGAGGTTGAGATTGCCAAGCAGTTAATGGATGCTGCCAGGCATGCTGGCGTGGACGCGGTTAAATTCCAGAAACGTACCCCCGAGCTGGCTACACCTCCTGAGCAGCGCAACGTTATGCGTGAGACTCCCTGGGGATATATCACGTATCTCGAATACCGGTACAAAATGGAATTTGGTCTCGAACAGTACAAAGAGATCGATGCGTATGCCCGAAAAATCGGCATTGATTGGTTTGTATCCGTTTGGGACGAACCCTCTGTGGACTTCATGGAAGCCTTCGACCCGATCACGTACAAGGTGCCGTCAGCTGCGCTTACCGATCATGGCCTGCTTAAAAAGCTTGCCTCCACCGGTCGTCCGATCATTATGTCCACCGGAATGTCCACCATCGACCAGATCAAGGAATCAGTCAAGCTGCTGGATATGGACAAGCTGGTTATCTGCCATACCACCAGTGCTTACCCCTGTGCTCCGGAAGAGTTGAACCTGCGGATGGTCGAGACACTGCGCAAGCAGTACGCCTGCCCGATCGGCTATTCCGGTCATGAGGTTGGGCTGGTGCCGTCGGCAGTGGCTGTTGCCCTGGGAGCCTGCATGGTGGAACGGCATATCACCCTCGACAGATCGATGTGGGGCTCCGATCAGGCTGCCTCGGTGGAACCCGGCGGCTTCGAGCGGCTGGTGAAGTATGTCCGTGTCACCGAAGTGTCGCTGGGCGACGGTGTAAAGAAGGTCTATGACAGCGAAATCCCGTCCATGAAAAAGCTGCGGCGGGTAAATAACTAGCGAATTCATGAGTCCTACGATCGCGCGCATTACAAAGGGCATCCAACGCCGCTGGCTGCAGAGTGAAAACAACCGGGGCATTAGCCGGTTGGCGAAGGAGATCCGCCTGAACTCACCTGCCGGGGAAGGCAGGCCGGTGGCATTTTTCAATGCCTCCAGCCGTCTGGCCTGGATGAGTCAGAATGCCGCGTTCACTTTAATTTCCGGTTGGGGGTTGCAGCTGGCGGGTGTGCCCGTGGTCCATTTCGTTTGCAGCTCCGGCATGACGCGCTGCCAGCTGGGCACCAATAGATTGAACCCGGATGAAGGCCCGCCATGCAGCGTATGTGTGGCGCAATCCAGGAAGCTGTACAGCGGTTCAAACACCAGCTGGTTTGAGTTGCACCTCGACCAGCAGCTTGCGACCGCCATCCAAAGCTTGCCGCTGGCTGACCTGATGAAATTCGAGTGGCGTGGAATCCCGTTAGGCGAGTTGGTGCTGACCTCGCTGCGCTGGGCCTTACGGCGGCACAACCTGCAGGATGACGCTGGTACCCTCACCCTGCTGCGCCAGTACCTGCTTTCTGCCTGGAATGTAGCACTGGAATTCTCAAAATTTCTGGATGAAGTGCAGCCGCGCGGGGTGGTGGTATTTAACGGGATTTCCTTCCCGGAAGCCGTTGCCCGCCGTCTTGCCATGCAGCGCGGTCTGTGGGTGGTGACGCATGAAGTGGGGCTGCAGCCATTGACCGCCTATTTCACCCACGGCCAGGCAACGGCTTATCCGATTGATATACCGCCGGATTTTAATTTATCGGAAGCTCAAAACGAACGGTTGAACCGCTACCTGCAGGACCGCATGCAGGGTAATTTCAGCATGGCGGGAATCCGTTTTTGGCCGGAAATGGCAGGATTGAGCCCGGAATTTCTGGAAAAGGCCGCCCGGTTCAAGCAGATTGTGCCAGTATTTACCAACGTCATTTTTGACACCAGTCAGATCCACGCCAACGTGATTTTCTCGGATATGTTCGCCTGGCTGGATGCCGTGGCTGGGATTATCCGCAGCCATCCGGAGACGCTCTTTGTCATCCGTGCCCACCCGGACGAGGAACGCCCCGGTAAGACAGCTGACGAAAGTGTGGCGGGCTGGGTGAACCACAATCGCATTTCAGATTTACCCAATGTCGTATTTGTTGAATCCAGCGAGTATCTTTCCTCGTATGAATTGATCCAGAAATCCAAATTCGTCATGGTCTATAATTCCACCATCGGTCTCGAAGCCTCGATTATGGGGGCAGCTGTATTGTGCGGCGGTAAGGCGCGTTTCACGCAAATTCCCACGGTCTTCCTGCCGTCGTCGGTTGATGACTTCAATGCCCTGGCTGATCATTTTCTGGCAGTTGAGCGGGTGGATATCCCGTCAGAATTTCAGGCAAACGCTCGCACCTTCCTTTATTTCCAGTTGTTCAAAACCTCGCTTCCATTTGAAACAATCCTAGAAGCTGACCTGACACCCGGATTTGTGCGATTTAAGCCAGGAGTGACCTGGAAGAATTTCCGGGTTGAAAATTCACGGAGCATCGCGGCCTTGGTGGATGGTTTCCTGCACGACGGCACGTTCCTTCTTCCCAATGGAGGTGATTGACGCGCCATGACTCAGCCTGCTTGCACGATCGTCATCCGCGCTTATAACGAGGAAAAACACATCACCCGGCTGCTATCCGGCATCATGGAGCAGACGGTCAAGGATGTTCAGATCATTCTTGTCGATTCCGGCTCGCAGGATGGCACACTGGCAGCGGCAGCCCGCTTTCCAGTGGAAGTGGTGCACATTCAGCCGCAGGATTTTACCTTTGGCCGTTCGCTCAACATGGGCATTGCACAGGCAAAATCCGAAACTATCGTGATGGCATCTGCGCACGTCTATCCGGTTTACCCCGATTGGTTGGAAAAACTGATGGATCCCTTCAAAGACGGGCAGGTTGGGTTGGTTTACGGCAAACAGCGCGGCGCTGCGTCCTCCAAATACTCGGAGCATCAGGTGTTCCGCAGCTGGTACCCGGACCAATCCGTGGCAAGACAGACCCATCCATTCTGTAACAATGCCAACGCAGCCATCCGCCGTTCGTTATGGGAAAGGCACCCTTACGATGAATTGCTGACCGGGCTGGAAGATCTGGCCTGGGCGCGCTGGCTGCTTACCCAGGGGTTGAACCTGGCATACAGCTCCGAGGCGGAAATTGTTCACGTTCATCATGAAACCTGGCGCGGGATTTATAACCGCTACCGGCGGGAAAGCATGGCCTTCAAGCAAATCTACCCGCAGGAAACCTTCCACCTGGGTGATTTTGTACGTCTGTTGACCGGTAATGTCTGGAACGATTGGAAGGCGGCTTCAGCAGAGAAAGTCCTTGACCGCGAATGGGTAAATATCCTGCGTTTCCGGCTTATGCAGTTCTGGGGCACCTACCAGGGCTACCGCCGCTCAGGCCCACTGACCTGGAAACTGAAACAAACTTTTTATTATCCGGCTTCTGCCATAGAGGCCACAGAGGATAAACCCCAGCGAGACGTAAAACCGATACAATATCATGAAGGTCACGAATAGCCGGCTGGGAGGGAAAGGTCATGGAGTTTAAGATGAAAATTGCTGCCTTCGTTCCAATGCGCCACCATTCGGTGCGGGTACCGATGAAAAATTACCGCCTGCTGGCTGGAAAACCGCTGTACCGGCATATCATTGAAACGCTGCTGCTGGTGCCGGAAATAAGCGTCGTGGCGGTGGATACAGACAGTCCGGTGGTGATGGAAGGGCTGCGCAGCAGCTTCCCGCAGGTACAGATTATCGAGCGGGCTGCCCACCTGACCGCAGACACCGTGCCGATGAACGAAATTCTGATGTACGACACCAACCAGGTTGAAGCTGATTTTTACCTGCAAACCCATTCCACGAATCCCTTACTAAAGCCCGAAACGGTCTCCCGTGCAGTGCGCACTTTCCTGGAAAATTATCCATCCTATGACTCGTTGTTTTCGGTTACCCGGGTGCAAACACGCTTATGGGATGCGCTGGCGCGACCTGTCAACCATAATCCGGCGATTTTACTGCGCACACAGGATCTCCCGCCCTTGTTTGAGGAGAACTCCTGTTTATACCTGTTCAACCGACAGACGCTCGAGCAGCACCGTACACGAATTGGGGAGCGCCCGTATATGTTTGAGATCGAGAAGACGGAAGCTCAAGACATCGACGAGGAAGCTGATTTCTTGATTGCTGACCTGTTGCTGGCTGACCGTTTAAAAAGCGAATCCTAGAGAGCCATTATGACCAAAACTATTTTATTATCTGCTCCCTACATGCTGCCAACCCTTGACCGGTTCAAGCCAGTCTTCGAGCATTACGGCATAGAAGTGATTGCCCCTGAAGTACACGAGCGGCTCTCCGAAGAGGAGATCCTGGTGCATGCCGGGAACTTTGACGGCGCGATTTGCGGTGATGACCGTTACACCGACCGCGTACAGCAGGCCTGCCTGCCGCGCCTGAAGGTGATCTCCAAATGGGGCACCGGCATTGACTCGATCGACAAGGCGGCTGCCGCCCGACATGGTATTCAGGTACGCAACACACCGAATGCTTTCACCCTGCCGGTGGCGGACAGTGTGCTGGGTTACATGCTGGCTTTTGCACGCCGTCTGCCGTGGATGGACGTCAGGATTAAGTCCGGTGAATGGGAGAAGCTGCCCGGACGCTCGTTAAGCGAATGCACCCTGGGTGTGGTAGGTCTTGGAAATGTTGGCAAAGCGGTGGTGCGTCGTGCGCGACCATTTGGCATGCGTATCCTCGGCAATGATATCGTATCGATTGCCCCAGATTTTACCCTTGAGAATAACGTGGAATTGACCAGCCTGCGCGATCTACTGGAACGCGCGGATTTTGTCAGCATAAACTGCGACCTGAACCAGACCAGCCATCACCTGATCAATGCGGAGACGCTGGGTTGGATCAAACCCGGTGCGATTCTGATCAATACCGCCCGCGGGCCGATTGTCGATGAACCAGCACTGATTGCTGCGCTGCAATCCGGCCGGCTGGGCGGCGCAGCCCTGGACGTGTTTGAAGTGGAACCCCTGCCGCTCGATTCACCGCTGTTGAAAATGGAAAATGTCCTGCTGGCTGCCCACAATTCCAACTCGAGTCCCTCAGCCTGGGAACGCGTGCACTGGAATACCATCCGCAACCTGCTCGAAGGGCTGGGGATGGATGTACGGGATTTAAGCCGCTTTTCTCAACCATAATCCGTTTTAATTATCTTGCGATTCGAATCGATGTCCAAAATCAACCAGGTCAGCAAAAAGGATTGGATATTAATTGGGCTGGTTTTGCTGGTCTGCGCTCTGGCCTTTCTGCCACAGGTGACCAGCCTGGGGTATTACCACGATGACTGGTTCCCTACGATTTCGCATGTCAGCGGCGTAGATTTGGTGGAAATGCACTGGGGAGACCGCCCTATGATGGGGCGCTGGTATGCCCTGGTGGATCGCGTCCTTGGGGAAGCTCCTCTGGCATGGCACTTGTTTGCCTTTTTTGCCAGGTTTGCCGGGGCGTTGGGGTTGTACGTTCTGTCCAGAGTTTTGTGGCCGGAACAACGTACTGCTGGGGCTGTCATTGCACTGATCTATGCCATCTATCCGGGATTTTTGCAGCAGACCAGTGCCAATAACTACCAGAACCATATTGCCGCGTACGCCGCTGCCATATTCTCGCTGTTATTTTCGGTGCTGGCTGTAAAAGCAGGAAAAATCTGGCAGAAGGGAGCTCTGACGGTCGCTGCTGCCGGGTTGGCTTATTTTTATCCACGCATTTACGAAGCTATGATCGGCATGGAAGGCTTCCGCTTCTTCCTGATCTGGGTTATGGTGAGGCGAAAGACTAGTGGAAAATTCCTTCCCACGCTGCGGGAGGCATTATTATATTTCCTGCCATTCCTTCTTGTGGCGGGTCAATTTATCTATTGGCGGTTTATTGTTTTCTCCGGGAACCGCGTTTCAACCGATTCAGAATTGATCATCGACCAGCTGCGCAGCCACCCGATTTCGGCTGCAGGCAGGATTATCCTTAACGTTCTCACCGACTTCTTCGAAATGACGCTGGGTGGTTGGATCATCCCGGCTTATAAGCTTGCTTCTACAGCGCAGCTCCGGCACCTTGCTCTGTCATTTGGTTTGAGTGTGGCGGCAGTCGCTGCAGTATTCCTGCCTGTACGCTGGTTGAAGTCAAAACAGGAGCCTCAGAGGTCACCAACCCCAGAGAAAGCCCGCTGGACGGTAGAAGCCATTTGGTTGGGTGTGTTGGGCGTACTGATCACCCTGACGCCCGTCGCATTAACCGGACGGGATGTCCAGTACCGCATCTATTTAGACCGCTATACGTACCAGTCGATTGCCCCGGCAGCATTTCTGCTGACCGGCCTGATCTTTGGTTTGGTTAAAACCAGTTGGCGGATTTACGCCGTGTCCCTGCTGGCGTTCCTGGCGGTGTTTACCCACAACCTGAATGCCTCAGCTTATGCGCTGAATTGGGAATACCAAAAACTGGTCTGGTGGCAGCTTACCTGGCGCGCGCCGGGAATTGCGCCCGGTACCACTCTGGTTGTTCAAATGCCTCAGACCTACCGCTACCCGGAGGATTTTGAAATCTGGGCGCCAGCCTCGCGCATCTATTACCCGGGTCCTGGTCCGTTACAAATCACGGCTGAAGTGCTGAATGCCGAGACAGCTGAGGTTATGCTCAATCGTGAACAGGTCAGCCGCAATTACCGCAGTGTGGAATTTGTGCGGGATTTTAACCAGGTTCTGATAACATCCATGCCGACTGAGGAATCCTGCCTGCATGTACTTGACGGCTCAGCGCCTGCTTTTTCTGCAGACGAAGATGCTTTGGTCAGGCAGGTAGCAGATATATCACGCCTGGAACGCATCCTGACCGATCCAATACCGGTCACTCCGCCATCCATTATCTTTGGCAGAGAGCCTGAACACGATTGGTGCTACACTTATCAAAAAGCCAGCCTGGCGCAGCAGCAGGGCAACTGGGCTGAGGTCGTCCGATTGGCTGACGAAGCAGCCATCAATGGCCTGGTCCCCCATGATCTGGTGGAATATGCCCCCTTTATCGAAGGTTACCTGCACGCTGGACGCACCGAGGATGCCGTGCGGCTTGTTACACTCTTAAAAAACCAGGCTCCATCTGTGGCTGCAAATCTTTGTTCCAATTTCAGGCTGGCAGCGAGTTCCGAAGACCTTGAAATTGCAGATAAGGCAATTCCTCTTTTATGTGAAGATTAGGTTAAATTGAGACGAATGAGCAACCAAATAGAAACGCGCACTGTATTGATCACGGGAGCAGCCGGTGGAGTCGGGCGTGCGACTGTGCAATTATTTGTCGAGAACGGCTGGCGGGTCATTGGTGTTGACCGGAAGGAATATGGCACTTCATTTCCGGCAGACGGTCTGTTCATTAAAGCCGATATTTCAGACCCGGCCAACCTGGAAATGATCTACTCCCGAGCCAGGCAGTTCACTGCCACCCTGGATGCGGTGGTCAACAATGCGGCATACCAGGTGACCAAACCGCTGCTGGAAACCAGCGTGGAAGAATGGGATCAGGTCATGGCTTCGAACCTGCGTTCGGTATTTCTGGGGGCCAAGCTGGCGCACCCGCTGCTGAAGGCAGGCGGGGGCGGGGCAATCGTCAACACGTCGTCGGTGCACGCGGTGGCAACCTCAGCGAATATTGCGGCATATGCTGCCAGCAAAGGCGGGCTGCTGGCTTTGACCCGTGCCATGGCGATCGAATTTGCAGCGGATAATATCCGGGTTAATGCCATCCTGCCAGGTGCAGTGGATACGCCCATGCTGCATGCCGGTCTCAGCCGAGACCATGCCGGTGCCGGCTCGCTGCCGGAGCGATTGGAAAATCTGGCAAGGCGCACAGTCAACGGACGCATTGGAAAGCCCGAGGAAATCGCGCATGCCATCTACTTCCTGGCGGACAATATCCAATCGTCCTTTATGACCGGTCAGGCAATGATTGTCGATGGCGGCGCTACAGCCCGCCTATCCACGGAATGAGCCAATCATGAAACGAGCCCTCAAAAAAAGCCTGACGCCGCAAGTGGTGGAAGCCCTGGGCAATGCCTACGATGCCATCCGGCGTCTGCCTGAACTGCCGGGAGCGTATTTGCATCCCTGGCGGCGCGAGTCGATCCGCAAGCTGGCAGCATTGAAAGATTCGCATAAGGGTGAGCGCTGCTTTGTGATCGGCAATGGACCCAGTTTACGCAGCACCGACCTGAGCAAACTGAAGAATGAGTACTGCTTCGGCTTCAACCGCATTTTCCTGGCAGCCGAGGAACTGGGTTTTTCACCTTCCTGCCTGGTCTCAATTAACGATCTGGTGATCGAGCAATCCGTTGCGGAACTGCAGGCATTGAGAATGCCAAAATTCTTTGCCTGGCGTGCGCGGCGCTGGATCAACATGGACCCCGACACACATTTTATCTACACCACTTATACCGGACCAGGTTTTTCGAAGGAAATTACCGGCAGGGTGTGGGAGGGAGCTACCGTTACCAATGTAGCGCTGCAGCTGGCTTATCACATGGGTTTCGCGAAAGTAATTTTGATTGGGGTGGACCACAACTTTGCCGACAAGGGCACGCCCAATACTACCGTGACTTCGAATGGAGCCGATCCCAATCACTTTTCTGCAGCCTATTTTGGTAAGGGTTTCCGCTGGCAGCTGCCTGATCTGGAGACCTCGGAACGCGGCTACCGCAATGCAAAGGCTGCCTTCGAGGCAGACGGCCGGCAGGTGGTCGATGCGACCATTGGCGGCAAGTTGACCATCTTCCCAAAAGTGGATTTTGATACGCTGTTTTAATGGCCTCTCAACCCCTGGTATCCATCATCACTCCGTCTTATAACCAGGCAGCCTTTCTGGAGGCAGCCATACGATCAGTGCTGGACCAGGATTATCCCAATATTGAATACCTGGTAGCTGATGGCGGCTCGACGGACGGCAGCGAGACGATTATCCATAGGTTTGCGGACCGGTTAGCCTGGTGGGTATCTGAAAAGGACCAGGGGCAGGCGGATGGCGCGAACAAAGGCTTCCGGCGTGCCAGGGGCGAGATCATTGGCTGGCTCAATTCGGATGATCTATACCGCCCGGGAGCGGTGGCAGCGGCGGTGGCAGCCTTTCGGGCCAACCCTGAGGCAGGCATGGTGTTCAGCGACGTAGACTCGATTGACGCCAGCGGGCAGTTAATCAATAGGATGCGTTTTGGCCCGCGTACCCTGCAGGATTTGATGGCGTTTAAAATTATCAGCCAGCCGGGAGTTTTCATGCGGCGTGACCTGCTTGAGAAAGCCGGTTACCTGGATACTTCCTTCCATTTGCTGCTGGACCATCATTTATGGCTGCGCATGGCCCTGCACGCACCCCTTGTTTTTGTCTCCGGAGCACCTTTTGCCGCTGCGCGCTTTCATGCCCAGGCGAAAAACGTGGCACAGGCCAGCGCCTTTGGCCGTGAAGCCTACCGGCTTGCGCAATGGCTCGAGGAAACACCGGAGTATCGCGAGTGGATGGCGGCGGGTAGGCGGAAGGTCTGGGCTGGCGCTCACCGCTTGAATGCCTTCTATTTGCTGGACGGCGGTCAGCCTGGTCAAGCTCTTAAGGCCTACTGGAAAGGCTTCTGGACATACCCGGCAGCGGTGATGCCGGATTGGTACCGGATTCTGTATGCAATTTTCAATCCGCTGGGTCTGGACGGCCTGCGGCGTGCTTATCTGGAACGCCGTAAACGGAAATACACAGCCGAATGAAATACGAGCGGCGTCCCCGGCGGTTCCAGCGGCTTGCCGCAATCATCATCATGGGCATTGGCGTGGCCTTATTATGGCTCTCGCAGATGCCGCTGGAAATTATTCAACGCTTCGGAGGACACCTTGCCCCGGACGGCAATCTGGAGATACTGGCGAGTATCTCTGAAACCTGGCTTCACGGCGGCTTGCTCGTTGGCGGTGGGTTGCTCTTCGTTTTCGGAGGGGTGTGGCTGGTTAAACCAGCCTGGGTAACCCAGCCAGTAGGCTGGTTTGCCCGGGAAGTCAAATCTTTCTGCAGCCTGTTGCCAAAGGACTTAAACTCATTTTTACGACAGTTGGCAGGTTGGCCGCATGACCGCGTAGACGGCTGGGCCCTGCTGGTGACCATGCTCCTCTCGCTTTTACTGAGAATTTCGCTGCTCGACCGCCCCATGTACCATGACGAATCCTACACCGTGCTAACCTGGGCGTCTGGTACGCTGCGCTACATGTTGGAAGATTATCATTTGCCCAATAACCACATCTTCCACACACTATTGGTCGGTATATCGTATAACCTGATCGGCAGCCAGCCCTGGGCGGTTCGGCTGCCGGCCTTCATTGCAGGCATGCTGCTGATCCCGGCTGGTTATGGACTAACACGACGCTGGTATAGCCGGGGAACCGCATTACTGGCTGCATTTTTTGTCGGCATGGCACCGATTCTTACCGACTACGCTACCAATGCCCGCGGTTATACCCTTTTCATGCTGTTCTCGCTGCTGATTTTTTGGCTGGCGGCACGTTTAGTGCGGACAAATAACCGATTTGAGTGGGCGCTGCTCGCGTTATTTGGTGCGCTGGGCTTTTGGACTGTGCCCATGATGCTCTACCCATTCGGCGCCGTTTGCGTTTGGATATTCCTTTCCATTCTCTTCGATCGGAAGGCTCTTGAAGCATACGGCAGCCGCGGACGTTTGCTTAAATATTTATTCATGGTTGGCATTGCCGCCATTATTTTGACTGGCCTGATGTATTTACCGGTGCTGCTCAACACAGGTACTACACAGCTGTTCAACAATCCTTTTATTGCGCCATTATCCGCTGAAGAGTTCTGGCCAACTTTGTTCATATCTCGCCTGCCGGAAACCTACAACGAACTGACCCGCAGCCTTGACGTCATGGGTCAGTTGGTGCTGATATTAGGATTGGTATTATCCATCGCACTGAACAAAAAAACCGGGAAATCCTCCATACACGGATTGGCAGCAGTTCTCCTTTGGGCGATCCCGATCCTGGTGTGGCGCAAGCCGAATGCCTGGGCGCGCACCTGGAGTTTTTTATTCCCGATGATATTTATATGGGCAGCAGCCGGTTGGGTACAGCTGATTTCCTTCCTGAAGTTCGGTGAGAACGCCTTAGGGGTGAAACGTTGGCTGACAGCCGGAACGTCAGTTGTTGTTCTTGCCGGAGCATTGATTATCGGTGTGCAGCACCGCTTGAGTTTGTGCCCGGGCGTGCTATGCGAATCAGGTGAAGAGGAATCTACGGTCCTTTATCTGATGCCGAAGCTGCAGAAGACCGATGTGGTACTCGTCGAATCGCCCAGCAATGTAGTCTTTTGGTATTACTTCACGCAGTACGGTATTTCCCGGGATCACTTCCGGACAGATATACCATTTGAGCGGGCTTATATCCTTGTCAGGCCAGCAGAAGAACAGTCACTCGATACGGTCATGGGCGTGAACGGATATAGTCAAGACTGGTTCGATATGAACACCTTGGAGCTGGTCTACACCGACAGAGCAATCCTGACCTATCAGGTTGATGCCAATCTGGAACGGGTCCGCTACGAGTACGGGATAAAATAGGGCCATACAGCGCACAAAGAAAACAGGGAACATCCGAGGGAACCTGATTTGGAAGGTACCAAAAGCATGAGTCAGAAGCAGAGACAAACCGAAGATCAAGCCGGCCGCTTAAAGAAAGCCCCGCTGATTTCTATTCTATGGTTTGTGCTAATAATTCTGGCTGGTTTGTATGTTCGTTTTTTTGATCTGACCGATGCCCCGCTCGACTTTCACCCCACAAGGCAGCTGCATTCGTTGATCATTGCGCGCGGGTTCTATTATGAGAATGCGCCAGGAATCAGTGCGGACCAACGACAGGCTGCCGAACAGCAATCTATCGCTGAAGGACGGGTTGAACCAGCTATTCTGGAATGGCTGGTCGCACAGACATACCGCATCGTCGGAGCTGAATCTCATGTTGTAGCGCGTATCTATTCGATCGTTTTTTGGATGATCGGTGGTTTCCTTATATATGTTTTCAGCCGAAAATACCTACCCTGGTGGGCCGTATTAACAGCCCTGGCTTTTTATCTGATCCTCCCTTATGCGGTTTATGCCAGTCGATCCTTTCAGCCCGATCCTTTGATGTCCATGTTGTGCATATTAGCCTGGTTCCTGGTCGCCAGGTGGATCGAAAAACCGGAATGGAAAAATGCCCTCCTGCTTGGGCTGGCGGGTGGAGCGACCATCCTGATTAAAACAACAGCAGTTTTTTATCTGGCCGGGGTTGTGCTGGGGATCGTTGCCGCTCACCGAAAATTTAAAATAATTCGAAATCCGCAAAGCTGGGTAATCCTGGCGCTTTTTGCCCTGCCGACGGCAATCTACAGTGTAGTTGTCTGGGGGCAAGCTCAGTCCGGTGGGGTTTTGAGTTTGCGGTTCTTTCCGTCGTACTGGGCGAAAATTGAGTTTTACCTGACCTGGTTCAACCTGATAGACCGGAACATTGGAATCCACTGGCTCGCTCTTTCCCTGCTGGGCGGATTGACCTTGAGGTCTGCCTCTCTCAAGGGGATCTACTGGGGTGGGATTGCTGGGTATATTTTGATGGGTTTTGCGTTGTCGCACCACATTTCAACCCACGATTATTACCTCCTGCCCTTAATTCCAATTATTGGCCTGGGGCTGGCAGGCTTCGCAGATTTTGTGCGTCAAGGTCTGCAAGGTTCCAATTCATGGGTTAAATGGGCTGCTTCTGGAATTCTGTTGGGGTTGGTTTTTGCCAACATTTATCAGGCCCGTAATACATTAAATAAGACAGATTACCGTAATGAGCCCCAGTTCTGGCAAGAAATTGCCCGCGAACTTGCCCCATACGGGCCGGCAGTCGGGTTGACCCAGGATTACGGTCTGAGGTTAACCTACTGGGGAGGAATATCGATTGCGAACTGGTTTACTGCAGATGAGATCCAGTTGCGCCAGGCTTCCGGGCAGCAGGTTGATTTTGACCAGTTATTTGAGGAAAAAACTGAAAACGCCAATGCCTTTTTAGTTACACTGGTGGATGAATACGCCAAACAGGAGGACCTAAAACATATTCTGGACGGCAATTATCCGCAAGTATCCAGCACACCAGGTGTCTGGTTGTATGACCTGCGCAAGACAAAATGAAATCCATTGAAATTGAGACTTCTATGCCGAAGAAAATAGTTCAAATTGCTTCCTGGTTGGCAATTCTCGCCTTCGTTGTTGGTCTTGTTTTGTTTGCATCGAATGGTCGATTCGTGCGCTACTGGGCTGATGATTATGCATATTCACTGGTGGCGCGGGAAGGGTTGATCCAGGGTACCGGGGATTGGTATTCAGCGAACGGCTCACGCCTATCATCGTTCTGGTTTGTCGGCATTATCGATTTGTTCGGTCCGAACGTGGTCCGCTACTTGCCGGCGGTGGTATTACTTCTTTGGATTGGCTGTATCTACTGGTTCATCCTGGAAATACTCGGCTTTTTTAAGCAGCGCATCGGCAAGGAGTGGGTCGTTTTGACCTCGGTACTGCTTGTTTTCTTTTCTGTCCTGCTTATGCCTACTCGATTGGAAACATTGTATTGGCGTATGGCAACCCTCCATTACACAATTCCAATTCCGTTAACCCTCCTGAACGCGGCTTTGATCATTTATTTTCTTAAAAAACGCAGTTCAGTTCTTCAGGCCGCCTTCCAGGCGGTATTGGTCCTAATCATTGCATTTATTTCTGGCGCGCACGGGGAAGCCTCCGGCGCATTTCAAGTTGGTGTGTACATTCTTATGATCGTTCTGATGTGGATCCATAACCGGATAAATAAAGAAAAACACAATCTGGGTCTCCTTTTCATCGCGTTAGTAGGATCAGCCGCGGCAATCGTAGTCATGGCAAAATCTCCTGCCAATCAATGGCGCATGGAAGCCATGCCCCCGCCAGCCTCGCTTGGTGATTTTGTTTTTTACACCCTGCGTTATTCCTGGGATTTTGTGGTGGACTCTTTAAAGACCCAGCCGCTGCCCAACTTTGTTTTTATGCTGGGCTCAGCCGCGGTCGCACTGGCAGTTTTTCCGCAGTTCGGATGGTCAATTTCAACGCGGTCCGCAATTATTGGCATCGCGGCAGCTGTGGTTCTTACCTACGGTTTGATTGTGTTCTCGGTGGCGCCGTCGGTATATGCCGGAACCAACTATCCCGCCCCGCGAGCCCTCATGCCGTCCCGCTTTACCTTGCTGACGGGGTTGATGGCAGCCAGCTTTTTTGGAAGCAGCCTGCTGATAAGGCTTGGCAAACGGTTGACGAAAGAACACTGGTCTTGGGTGGCAGCTACGCTATTAATTATGATTTCAGCCTATGCGGTACGCTCGTATCCAGTCGCGGTAGCTGAAGGACAGGACCTTGCAGTAAAAGCAGAATTATGGGATAAACAGGATCAAGCCATTCGGGCGGCAAAGCAGGCCGGTCAGATGGACGTCATCATCAAACAATATGATGTAGTTGACAGCCTGGAATCGCTATTTGACGATCCGGAGAATTGGCTCAACCGTTCTGCAGCTGCCTGGTACGGTGTTAATTCAATTACAGCTTTGCCTTAAAGGTACCTATTGAGAATATCCGTTATTACCCCGTCTTATAACCAGGCTCCTTATATCGAGGAGACAATCCAATCCGTGCTCAATCAGGATTTCCCGGATCTGGAGTATATTATCGTGGACGGCGGTTCGACGGACGGCAGCGTGGATATCATCCGCAAGTATGCCGATCGACTGGCATGGTGGGTCTCGGAAAAGGACCGCGGGCAGACCGACGCGATTAACAAAGGTTTTGCCCGTGCCACCGGCGATGTACTGGCCTGGCTTAACTCGGACGACACCTATTTACCAGGCGCGCTAAAATCAGCCGCGGAGGTTTTGGACGCCAACCCGAAGGCTGGATTGATTTACGGAGATGCCCATTACATCGACGAGCACAGCCGCGTGATTGGCCGCTTCCCGGCTGCCCAGACGGATTACGCCCGCCTCCGCCGCGGTTACGTGCATGTGCCTCAGCAGTCGGCCTTCTTCCGGGCCGATCTATGGCGCAAGGTCGGTCCGCTCGATCCGTCCTTCTACTTTGCCATGGACTATGACCTGTGGGTGCGTCTGGCACGGGAAGCTCCGGTGGTTTACACACCACAGGTATGGGCTAACTTCCGGCTGCATGCCGATGCTAAGACAATCTCAGCCGACGACCGCTGCTGGCCTGAGATGCTGCGTGTACATTACCGTGATGGCGGCGCACGGGTGGCACCGATTGTGCTGAAATACTGGGTGCGCAAGGTGGTTGCGCCCTACATCAAATGGCGGCGCCGCCGTCTGTTTAGCCAGTAGTGATCCTGGAGGAAAAATGGCTCCCAACGACAACCGACCTGTAAAACCCTCCGGAGGTTTCATCGGCGAACTATCCCTGCGAATTAAGTTGATCCTGCGCTTGATGGGCGACCGACGGGTTTCGCCGTTTTTGAAGGTAATTCCGGTCGGCACCGTTCTGTATCTGGTCATCCCGGATCTGGTGATCGGGCCGCTGGACGATGCTGCCGTGATCGGCCTTGGAATGGGCTTGTTCGTCGAATTGTGCCCGCAATATGTCGTGGATGAGCACATGCGTCTTCTGCGCAGCGTCCCAACCGCCAGCAATCCAAACCATATGCCCCATCAAAAGGAAGAAGATGTCCTGGAGGGGGAATTCCGCGAAGCCGATGACCCGCAAACGAAAAAGCATAACGATCAATAAAAAAGGACCGCTATGAAATCCAGACCCACTTTATCGGTATTGGGGTTCAGTTTGATACTAGGTTTTGGATTAACCGCCTGTTCACCGGGTCAGCCAACCTCTGTGCCGACTCTGCTCCCCACTGCTGTAATGGAACTGCCTTCCCAGGCACCAACCCAACCTGTGGAACAAAGCCCGGTGACGGAAACACCGCCCCAGTCAACACAAACACAACCGGTTTCCCCCGTCCCTTCGTTGACCAGTGTCACTGCCTTTCCAGACCCGGCGCAGTTTGACTGGGTGCAGGTGGCCGACGGGCTGACCCGCCCGACGGCGATGGCTGACCCCAATGATGGTTCGGGCATTTTGTTGGTGCTTGAACAGCCTGGCACAATCCGTCTGATTCAGGATGGTGTTCTCAGTGCGGAACTATTCATGGATCTGACCGGCCGGGTGGGGTCGGGCGGCAATGAGCAGGGGCTATTGGGCATCGCGCTGGATCCTGATTACGCCCAGAATGGCCTTTTCTATCTGAATTATACGGATAAAAACGGGGACACTGTCGTGGCACGTTACCATCGCATGCCGGACAGCATCCATGGCGACCCGAACTCTGAGGAAGTCGTGTTGAAAATCGCGCAGCCGTACGCCAACCATAACGGCGGAGATTTGAAATTTGGACCGGATGGCTACCTTTACATTGGGATGGGCGACGGCGGTTCAGGCGGCGATCCACAGGGCAACGCGCAAAACCCGGATACGCTGCTGGGGAAAATGCTGCGGATCGCGCCCGGCGACAGCAATGGCTACTCCATCCCGCCCGATAATCCGTATGCTTCGAGCGGCGGCAGGCAGGAAATCTGGGCACTGGGGCTGCGCAATCCCTGGCGCTTCTCCTTTGACCGGCTGACAGGGGATTTGTTCATCGCCGATGTTGGCCAGAACAAATATGAGGAAGTCAATTTTCTCCCGGCAGGAAGTCCACCCGGCGCCAATTTTGGTTGGAACTACCGCGAGGGCAAGCATGATTATGAGGGAAGTGTGCCCGATGGGAATAACCTGATCGAGCCGATTTTCGACTACGAACACGGGCAGGGGTGCTCGGTTACGGGCGGGTATGTCTATCGCGGGCAGACCTTACCTGAGTTCTACGGCGTCTACCTTCTAACCGATTACTGTACCGGGTATATCTGGGGTTTGCTGCCCGATGTTAATGACCAGTGGCAATCCAGCCTTCTATTCGAATTTTCCGGTAATGTCAGTTCCTTTGGGCAGGACGCTGCCGGCGAGCTTTACCTGATGGATCAGGCGGGCGGCGGACTTTACCGGTTATCCCGGAAATGATCAGTTCCTGGAATAGGTGATTGTTCACATAAAAATAAGGATGCTTGTACCTGAAAAACCAACCCGAAAAAGTCGTATAATCCAATTACGGTTTAATTGGTATGGATTAGGAGGTGCTTGATGGCGGAAAAACACTGGGAAACGATTAAAGTTCAGTTTTGTGACCATGCCGGGTGCGAGGTGGCACTTGAGGGACAGTTCATCTACCCGGCAGAATTCTTACCCGACCAGCCTGCGCGCCTGGTCTCAAAGCGCTGCTCGCGCGGTCTGGAATGCAACATGTGGAACAATATGACCTGCGTCTGGGCGGGAACCAATCCGATGCACGACCCGTTTGTGCAGAAGTAAATGATGTGAAAGTCGTCATGCCGGGGCAGGGAAACCTGCCCTGGTTTTATTTTAAGGGCTCAGATTATTGAACGTGTTTTCGATTAAGGCGAGGAAGAATTGTGGTAATATTATTATGATAAATATGATCAATATAGGAGGTATTTGACATGGAAAATTATGCTCATCCAGAATACCTGGTTGATACGGAATGGGTCGCGGCCCATTTGAATGATCCGGCAGTGCGTCTTGTCGAATCGGACGAGGACCCCCTGCTTTATGAAACCGGTCACATCCCAGGCGCCGTCAAGGTGGATTGGTTCACCACCCTGCAGCACCCCCTCCGGCGCGACTTTCTTAACAAAGAGGAATTCGAGCAATTATGTTCCAGCCTGGGAATTGCTAACGACACCACGGTGGTCTTTTACGGCGACAAGAGCAACTGGTTCGCAGTATATGCGTTCTGGCTGTTCGAATATTTTGGACATAAAAACCGCCGCATCATGAACGGCGGCCGGGCAAAATGGGTGGCAGACGGCCGTACCCTGACCCCTACGCCCCTGGCTTATCCAGCGACCGAGTACCATGCATCCCAACCGGATGCTAGCATCCGCGCTTTCCGTGAGGATGTAATGAAGCAAATCGAGCGCAGGCTGCCACTGGTGGATGTACGCTCCACCAAAGAGTACACTGGCGAACTGCTGCACATGCCGGGTTACCCGCAGGAAGGCGCCCAGCGCGGAGGTCATATCCCCGGGGCAGTCAGCATTCCCTGGAGCCAGGCAGTGCTGGAAGACGGCACTTTCAAGCCGCCGGCCGCTTTGCGCCAATTGTATGAGGACCAGGCGGTCACACCGGACAAGGACATCATCGCATACTGCCGCATCGGCGAGCGCAGCTCGCACACCTGGTTTGTGTTGAAGTACCTGCTGGGATACCCCAGAGTGCGTAATTATGATGGATCGTGGACGGAGTGGGGCAACCTGGTAGGTGTGCCGATCGAGAAGGGCGAGGGCGCATGAGTTTATCGGGAAAATTACCGGACCGGCTTGAGGAAATTGTTTCGGATTTTGAACTGTGCGAAGGACGGGAAAAGCTTGAACTGCTGCTGGATTTCGCGAGAAGCTTCCCACCTTTCCCGGACCATTTGCAGAAGCCGGATGATAAGGAGGAAGTGCCTGAGTGCATGACCCCGGTGCAGATGGCCTCGGAGGTCAAGGACGGTCGGATGTACTTCCACTTTATCGTACCGGAAGAGTCACCAACGGTGCGCGGGTACGCTGCCCTGATGATGGAGGGGTTGAACGGCAGCATGCCGGAGGATGTGCTTTCACTGCCGGCGGATTTTTACATCCGAATGGGGCTGCAGCATGTTTTGACCGCACAGCGGCTGAACGGTATGGCAGCCATCCTGGCACACGTCAAGCGCCGTGCGGCTGCTGAGCTGCAGAGAGAATAAAACAAAAACTCTTGTAACACAAAGTACACAAAGGTCACGAAGTTCACGAAGAAAACCGGTTATTGGGAAAAACCAATACAAAAACCTTAATCCGCAAAGTTCGCAAAGAAAATCAAAAGACCGCAGAGAAAAGCATATTGTTGTTTTCTTCGCGGTCTTCGGTTAAAACCTTAGTGGACTACGCGTTTAATAGTTATTCGAGGTTTGGGTTCGGCGTAATTTGTTTTTCTTAGTGATCTTTGTGCCCTTAGTGGTAAAAATTATTTTTACCCAATCACGCCGAGTTTTTTGCCGACCTTGGCAAATGTTTCCAGCGCCTGGTCGAGGTCGGGCTGTGAGTGAGTGGCAGAGATCATGACGCGGATGCGCGCCTTGCCGCGCGGTACGGTGGGGAAGCCCAGCGACATGGCGAATACGCCTTCCTCGAAGAGCTCTCGGCTGAACTGCTGCGCCAGCGGCGCTTCGCCCAGCATGACCGGGGTAATGGGTGTGACGCTTTGACCGGTATCAAAGCCTAGACGCTTCATTTCGCCCTTGAAGTAGCTGGCATTGGACCAGAGGCGGTCCACAAGCTCGGTTGACTCTTCCAGCAGATCCACTGCGGCGATGGTAGCAGCCACATCCGGCGGGGTGACCGCCGACGAAAACAGGAAGGGACGCCCGCGCTGGCGCAGCCACTCGACAATGACGGATTTGCCCGCCACCAGGCCGCCAACCACGCCAAAGGCTTTGGAAAGGGTGCCGACTTCGATATCTACCTTGCCGTGCAGATGGTAATGGTCCACAATGCCGCGTCCGCCCTTGCCAACCACGCCCTCGCCGTGGGCATCATCAACCATTAACATGATGCCGTTCGCCGAGGTGACCTCGTAAATCTTATCCAGGGGGGCAAGATCGCCGTCCATGCTGAAGACCCCATCCGTGATGCACAGCGCACGGCGGTAGCTGCCCTGATGCTCCTTAATGACGCGCTCCAAATCGGTTACGTCTGCGTGGGCAAAGCGGATGATTGGCGCACCGGAAAGACGGCAGCCGTCAATGATGCTGGCATGGTTGAGCTCATCCGAGAAAATGACATCTTCTTTGGTGACCAGGGCCGCGATGGCTGCCAGGTTCGCCGTGAAACCAGATTGGAATGTGATGGCGGCATCCACGCCCTTGAAGGCTGCCAGGCGGCGTTCAAGTTCGAGGTGCAGGTCCATGGTACCGGCAATGGAACGCACCGCTCCCGGCCCAACGCCATATTGATCGGCGGCTTTTTTAGCAGCCGCCACCAGGCGCGGGTGGTTGGCCATGCCCAGGTAGTTGTTCGAGCAGAAGTTCAATACACGCTTGCCGTCTACCACCAGCCAGGCTCCCTGCGGTGAAGAAAGTGCGCGGATGCGGTTGTACAGGCCAGCCTCTTTCAACCCGTCCAACTCAATCTGAATCCAGTTTAAACGGTCGGTCATAGGCACCTCGATTGATATTTTTAGGGGGAGTGTGAAGGCACAGGAATGTCCTTGTGCCGATTTTCATTATACTTCAGAACCCAGATGCGCCTCTCCAAGATACCCCAGCTCTGTCAGCGCGTGCAGTACCGCATCCACGCCGCCGGGTCGCACCAAGATGATGGTCGGGGTAAGTTCTTCTCCGAGGAATCGGGCTGCACGGTGTTTGCGCAGTACAGCCAGGATTTCAGGGCGCGAGACGCGCAGCAGCAGCGTGCTTTCGATATGCACCTCAGTCCCCTGTTGATCCCAGCGATCCAGAGCGGCTGCCAGGCTGGGTGGAAACTGAGTTCCGGCGTGTTTACGCAGCAGATTGACAAGTTGATTGGTGCGCAATCCCTGCTGGCGGGCATGCTCAAGTGCAGCCGGTGTAACCCGGTAATGATAGGCATGCTCATCTTCGCCCAACCAGCTGGTGAAGCGCGCCAGTTGGTAGCGCAGCGCACGCTGGGTTAACCGCGGCAGGTCCAACCGGCCGTCCGGATAGGCAGTTACGGATGTTGTTTCAGCTTCGATTCCATTGGGGGCTATTTCAAGCCGCAGGTTGTCTGCCCAGGATGATGGGCGGAAGGCGCTGACGGGCATTCCCAGTGCCGGGGCAGCCAGATCATAATATCCAAGCCAATGGAGCGGACCGGTGATCAATGAACGGGCGAGAGCTCCATCCACTTCGTCCCATGAGGAAAACCCGCTCAGGTACTCGCCGCTGCTGCTGCGCCGAATGAACCATGAATCGTAATCGCCAGCCGGGCGCTGGAAATCCGGGTCTTTCAGACGCAGCCCCTCAATGAATGAGTCCAGGTTCCACCAGGTATCTTGCGGCAGGCGGGTCAGGTGTTCGATCAGACGCGTACGGGCACTCAGCGGGTCGTTTACCCACTCCCCCTCAAAGGTCAGCCCGGAAAGCAGGCGCAGTTCGTTATAAGATGTGCTTTTTATCCAGGAGGATGCCAATTGCACAATGGCTTCGCCACGGGGCGCTTCGAGGAACTTGCGGACTGGCTCGGGCAGCGGTATTCCGGATCCATCCGTCAGTCCTGCAGTAAAAAGGAGTGCCTGAAGGTTTCTCAGCGGGATATTCCACCCCTCCGTCTGGATCTGATCGAGGGAAAGCCCCAGCCTCAACGCTGCCAGGATTGTGCAGGCATGGTCCAGGACGCGGTCTGTTGCGGAAAGAACAACTGCGCTTTCTCCTGACCTCGCGGGGCGGCCCAATGCTGCGGCTTCCGGCTCGCCTGGGATATGGATGATGGCGAATAAATCCTCTGGAATATATGCATACTGGTGCGGCTCCGGCGGCTGGTCAAGGAAAGCCTGTGAAACCAGCCCGTAATACCAGAGCATTTCTGTCGGCGTGGAGGGGTGCAGATCAGGCCGTTCGCGGTCGCGTTTGGCGGTGCCCATGGACTGGACCTCTCCGTACTGGCGGGTGAACTGCGTCCAGGGCAGCATTCCACCCTGCTTTGCCAGCGCCTGAAGTGCCTGTCCGGCAGGCGGCGGCAGACTCTCAACAATTTCATTTGCAAGTTCCGGGTTGAGCATCGCCTTAACCAGTAACGGGAGCGCGCTGCGTACATTTGGCGCGCCTAGTTCGATCCCCCACAGGCCTGCCACCATTCTTAAAAAACCCAGGTCACGGCCGTAAAGCGAGTGCATTAAATCCGGCATGCAGTTTACCTGTGAGCGGCTGGTACTAAAAATTGAATCGCCTGCGGAATAGCCTGAATCGTGACCTGGTGGACCTTCGAATCAAAGCCGGTGTATACCTCACCATCGGTCTGGATAATCAAAGGGGTGTCTGAGGTAAATTGCATGCGTTGGAAGCGCTCGTGGAGCGTGTAATCCAGATTCCCATGGGTACCCTTGATGATGTGCGGCAGGGTCGCCAGCATGCGCAGGCGCGATATAATTTTTACAGCCAGCAGGTCAAAATAACCGTCATCCTGCTGTGCATGCGGTGCAATCAAGAATCCGCCGCCTTCCTGCCGCCCGTTGCACAGGCACAGGAACAGAATGTGAATATCCTTTTCTTTCCCGTCGAGCTCCATCCTGGCCTGCATGGGGGTGCGGTTGAAGAATATGGTTTTCATAACCGCATAAAAATACATGGGGAAACCTTTAAGCAGGTGAATGTTCTTAGAATGGATAATGGTGACAGCATCGAAACCAATGCCCATGGTGTTGGACCAGTATTCGCAGCGGCCCTGATCGTCGCTCAGGCTGCCGATATCAATCGAGCGGATCGAGTTGCCCAGGGCCACCTGCAACGCCAAATCAAGTTGAAGAGGAATTTGCAGGCTGGCAGCAAAGTCGTTGCCGGAGCCAATCGGCAGAATGCCAACCAGCGGGCGCTGGCTGGCCGGAAGGCTCATGAGCCCATTGACGGTTTCGTGGATGGTACCATCGCCGCCGGCGATGATCAACCGCTCTGCGCCCAGGTGGGCAGCCTGAACGGCCAGGTCTGCGGCATGCCGCGGGTGGGTGGTTTCATGCCAGGTGATATCGGGATAGCCGGCCAATGCGCTGCGGAGTTGGCTCACAGCGGCAGCCGCGCTGCCCTGGTTGGCAAGAGAATTGCACAGTATGTGGATGGTAGGACTCATCAGGGAATAATTCGGTGTAACAGGAATGATCTTGCCCCGATTATACACGCAGCCTCGTCAAGTCGCGGGCCAAGAGTCCCCATCATTTTCAGGCGTGAAATCAGGTAGTTAACGGTACTGTAAGGTGGATTCATGAATAAAGGGTAGAATTATCAGGTACGGCGACGTTTTGCATTTGTTATAATCTTTACACAGACCCGCTTGTCGATTGAGGCAGCCATGGCTTTAAGGGGAAACCTACGCGATTTCTCTTTCACCCAAATTCTAAATTTGGTCAATCTTGCCCGCAAAACTGGTTCGCTGACCGTTGAGGGAAGCGGAGAAATTGCGCGAGTCTATTTTCGCGATGGAAAGCTGGCCTTTGCCCAGATCGGGCGTGAGGAGAATGACCTCTCGGCTATTTTGGCGCGCAGCCGCAAGATTACCAACAACCAGGCACGGGTCATCCATGAACGAACCAAAGGCCGCACAGATAAGGAAGTCGGGCTGCTGCTGATCAATGCCGGATACCTTTCACAGAAGGATGTGTTCGACAGCCTGCAGAAGTACTGCATAGAAGTCATCCGCCGGCTGTTTACCTGGGTTGAGGGAGTATTCCAGTTTGACCAGACCGCTGTGGTGCCGGAAGGCAAGATTCCGGTGCGTATCGATCTTGAGAACCTGATCATCGAGGGTTCGCGGCAGCTGCGCGAGTGGGAACAGCTCCAGGAAGAAATCCCCAGCCTGGAAATGGCCATGAAATTCCTTGACCGCCCGGGCGCCAACCTGCGCAACCTGAATCTGAGCCTGGAAGAATGGCGGGTGGTTCGCTATATCAGTCCTAAAAACAGCATGCGGCAGATCGCCCAGGCAACGCGCATGAACGATCTTGAAATCCGCCGAATAGCTTATGCATTACTGCAGGCTGGTGTTGTTGAGCTGGTCAGACCGGGAGGAACCCCGCCTCCAATTACATCGCCCAGGACTTTACCCCCCGCGAAGAAAGAGGAGCATAAGTCGCTTATTCAGCGTCTTATTACCCGTATCCGCTCCATCTGATATCGCGGTTAAGGATAAATGAATGCAAACAGTAAAAATTGTTATCACCGGGCCGTTCAATGCGGGAAAGACCGAGTTCATCCGCTCTGTCAGTGAAATCGATGTGGTTTCGACTGAACGGAAGATCTCATCCGAAGCCGAAAAGGTCAAAGAGACCACCACGGTGGCAATGGATTTTGGCCGCATTACGGTAGATGACGACCTGGTTCTGTATTTATTCGGTACCCCGGGTCAAAAACGCTTCGATTTTATGTGGGAGATCCTTTCCGAAGGCATGCTGGGCTTTATTGTGCTGGTGGACAGCGCCCACCCGGAGACCTTCCGCGAGGCGCGCAGCATTCTGGAAACCTTCAGGGCGTATGCCCCAACACCGTATGTGGTAGCAGCCAACAAACAGGATCTGGACGACGCCTGGGAAGGCGACGATATCCGTATTGCCCTTCGGCTGGATCCGCGCATAAAGTTGCTGACCTGTGTTGCCAGTCAGAAAGAATCAGTCAAGAATGTGCTGCTTGAACTGTTGTACAGCATTCTGGCTGAGATGGACGAAAGCGAACAACCGGTACCTGGTTCCGCCGATTAATTCCTCTTCCAGCAGGTTCAAGAAGCCTTTTGACCGTCCGCGGCTTTTAGGATAGAATTCAGCGAAATTTAATCAAGAGGAAAAACCTGGATACGTGATGACCGAACCCGAGCCCATAAAATGTTCTGACCAGATGGTGCAAGTTGTGCTGGAGGGGGTGAGGGAAGTCATCGATCATGATGAAATTTCGGCGGTCCTGGCTTCAGGCGGAATTTCAAACTTTGACGACCAAACCGATTGGACTTTAGTCGTATTTAAGGCGTTTTTATCTGGCATGGAAATTCGCCACGGACGCCTGGGGCTGCGCGGCTTCGCTGTCAGGGTTGGTCAGGCGTCTTTTCCTGAACTGGTAAAAGCGTACGGGTCCGATGGGGGTTTTGAGGAGCCGGAATACCGCCTGCTGCCCGTGCGCAAACGCGCCAGAGTGGGCCTGGAAAAGATTGCAGCGATCTTCAATTGCGCCTGTCACCTGCGCGTGGCTGTAGATTCCGAGCCAGACGCCTGGGTTTGGACGATTGCTGATTGCCCGCTTTGCAACGACCCGCAGGTCGAGTCGGCAGTATCGCATTTTATGCTGGGCTTGCTGCAGGCCTACTTGAGCTGGATAAGCGGTGGAAAAATGTTCCTGATCGAGGAAAAAGCCTGCATGGCAGACGGCGCACCGAGCTGCATCATTCACATTCATCGCTTGCCAATAGACTAAGAAGACCAGGTAAAGCAAAGATACAAATCAACAGCCCATCTACTATTTAGCTGGGTAATGACGGCTACAAAAGTCAGTTAACCGGCCTCCAGCCGCGAAAACTTGACTTTTCGTCTGGCGGCGGATATACTGGCCTTAATAAGACAAACACAACGGGGAGCCCGGTGGACCGGGCTGAGAGGAGAACGCCGAGTTCTCGACCCGCAGACCTGATCCGGATAATGCCGGCGGAGGGATTTGGTGCAAGCAAATTGCCGAGCCCTCCACCAAGGAGGGTTTTTTAGTGGAATCTACGCGTGCTATAGTTTTTGCAAATGGCGACCTGGTGGATGCCAGGACTGTGCGTGCATTCATCAAGCCGGATGACTACCTGGTGGCTGCCGACGGCGGTTACCTGCACATGAAAAGCTTGGGTCTCAAGCCGCATTTATTGATCGGCGACCTGGATTCGCTGGCGGCTGAGGACGTGGCTGAGCTGCGAACGACCGGAACCACCATCGAAGTTTTCCCGCGCGAGAAGGATGAAACTGACCTTGAACTGGCTCTGACTAAACTGGCAGGGCAGGGTTTCAAGGAAATCCGTGTTGTGGCAGCGCTGGGCGGCCGGTTGGACCAAACCCTGGCCAATGTTTACCTGCTGGAACTGGAATCCCTGTCGGGGATCGATGTGCGCCTTGACGATGGACATGAGGAAATCCTTGTCATCCGCGATAAGGCGCAGGTTACAGGGAAGGCGGGCGACACCCTGTCACTGCTGGCAATGGACCGCTGTACGCAGGGCATCACCACCTATAACCTGAAATACCCGTTGAACCGTGAAACTCTGTGTCAAAGCCGTTCCCGGGGTATCAGCAATGTGATGGTCGGGTCGGAAGCGGTCATCGAGCTGCGCTCAGGTTCGTTGTTGTGCATCCATACGCGCCAGAAGATAAATTGACTTCCCGAATGATGGGAGAAGTGAGATGAAACGATTTTTCATGTATCTGGTGTTGGGGGGAATGTTGGTTTTGGCTGCCTGCGGGCCGCAGCAAGCCGCCCCCACCAGCAGCGAGCCGGTTTCACTGCGCGTGATGACGCACGACTCCTTTCGCATCAGCGAGAATCTAGTGGCAGAATTCGAGGCAGCCAACCAGGTTAAACTGGTGTTTTTACCGAGCGGTGACACCGGTGCGGCGCTGAACAAAGCCATCCTGTCCAAGGGCACCCCGCAGGCAGATGTATTCTACGGGGTGGACAACACCTTCCTGTCACGCGCTCTACAAGAAGGGTTGTTCGAGGCGTACGCTTCACCGCTGCTGGCTACCATTCCTGAGGCTTTCAAGCTTGATTCTGGCAACTTTGCGCTGCCAGTTGATTTTGGGGATGTTTGTATCAATTATGACAGGGCGTATTTTGCCGATAAAGGTCTGGCACTGCCAGGATCGCTCGAAGATCTGACCGATCCGTCTTATGCCGGGCTGCTGGTGGTGGAAAACCCTGCCACTTCGTCGCCAGGATTGGCATTCCTGCTGGCGACCATCGCCCATTTTGGCGAGGATGGCTACCTGGGTTACTGGCAGCAGCTCAAGGACAATGGGCTGGTAGTGGTCAATGACTGGGAAACCGCCTATTACACCAATTTCTCTGGTTCATCCGGACGCGGTCCGCAGCCGATGGTGGTGTCCTACGGTTCCAGCCCGCCGGCTGAGGTGATTTTCGCCTCGACCCCGCTGGACGACGCACCGACCGCATCCATCACAGCACCGGGCACCTGCTTCCGCCAGATCGAATTCGTGGGCATCCTGGCAGGTACGCCGCAGCGCGCCCTGGCTGAAAAATTTGTGGATTTCATGCTGGGCACCGCTTTCCAGGAGGATATGCCGCTGCAGATGTTTGTTTTCCCGGTGCAGCCGGATGCCAAAATTCCTGAGGAATTTGTTCTGTATGCGCAAACCCCTGACCAGCCGGCAACGCTCGATCCGCAGTTGATTTCTGACAAACGTCAGGAATGGATCGAAGCCTGGACGGAAACCGTATTGCGGTGACCAAGCCCGCGCTCTGGATGGCAACCGGTCCAAGAAGCAGCTGGCGTGTGCTGGCGCTTTGGCTGCTGCCGCTGCTGTTCCTGGCAGTTTTCTTTGTTTCGCCGTTAATTTCCGTCTTCAAACTTG
Source organism: uncultured Anaerolinea sp. (assembly GCA_964411135.1). GTDB lineage: Bacteria > Chloroflexota > Anaerolineae > Anaerolineales > Anaerolineaceae > Bellilinea. The sequence continues at coordinate 32,916 of CAYPJS010000114.1, read as the reverse complement.
CAGGTGAAGCCGCAGTTGAGGCTGGTCCGCAGGCAGGATTGCTTGGTAAAATCGCCCGCCCGCTTGGGTTTACCATCTATCAGGCTGCCCTGTCCACGCTGGTGACGGTGGCAGTGGGGCTGCCAGCCGCGTACATTTTTGGACGTTACAATTTCACTGGCAAAGGTCTGCTGCGGGTGTTGACCACACTGCCGTTCATTCTGCCAACCGTGGTTGTGGCGGCTGCCTTCAATGCTCTGATCGGTCCGCGCGGCTGGATCAACCTGCTCTTGATGAGTCTTTTTGACCTGGCAGTACCGCCGCTGCAGATGCTCAACTCGCTGCCGGCGATCATCCTGGCACACGTATTTTACAACACAACCATTATCATCCGAGTGGTGGGCAGCGCCTGGAGCCAGTTGGACCCGCGCGTGGAGCAGGCCAGCCGGGTGCTGGGGGCGACGCCGCTGCGCACCCTGGTTGAGGTGACCCTGCCCCTGCTGCGCCCGGCGATTTTTGCAGCCGGGCTGCTGGTATTTTTGTTTGATTTCACCAGCTTTGGCGTGATTTTACTGTTGGGCGGGCCGCAATTTGCCACGCTTGAGGTTGAAATTTATATCCAGGCCTTGCACATGCTCAACCTGCCTCTGGCAGGGCTGCTTTCAGCCGTGCAGCTGCTCGGTTCGCTTTTGTTAACGACTGCGTATTCACGCGTGTCTCAAAAAATGAATGTGCCGCTGGCTCCGAGGCTGCAGGGGGAGGGGATGCGCCGGCTGCGCGGCTGGCGTGAAAAGCTGCTGGTGGGTTTTTCCATCACCATGCTGGCCGGGCTGTTAATTCTGCCTTTGGCAGCACTTGGTGCACGGTCCGTGGTAAGGTTGGAAGCTGACCGCGGTGCGCGCGGAGAGGTGCAAACTGGCCTGACGCTGGACTATTACCGCGAATTATTTGTCAACAGGCGTCAGTCTTTGTTTTACGTGCCGCCAATCGAGGCAGCACGTAATTCACTGGCGTACGCCGGCACCACAGTATTGATCTCGCTAACCCTGGGGCTCCTGGCTTCCAGCGCTTTGGCGAGCAACGCGCGCATAAACCGCCTGCTGGACCCGCTTTTGATGCTGCCGCTGGGAACTTCGGCAGTGACACTTGGTCTGGGCTTTATTGTGGTCTTCAATATACCACCGTTCGATCCGGCATCTTTTCCGCTGCTCGTTCCGCTGGCACATTCGCTGGTGGCGCTGCCGTTTGTGGTGCGTACCCTGCTGCCGGCTTTAAAATCGATTCCAACCAGCCTGCGCCAGGCAGCCGCGGTGCTGGGTGCTTCACCCGTGCGGGTCTGGTGGGAGGTTGATTTACCGATTGTCGCGCGGGCAGCGCTGGTCAGCGCGGTTTTTGCATTTACCGTATCGCTGGGTGAATTTGGGGCAACCAGTTTTCTGGCACGCCCGGAGACCCCGACACTGCCGGTGGCAATTTACCGCTTCATTGGTCAGCCGGGCGCGTTGAACTACGGGCAGGCGCTTGCCATGTCCACCTTGTTGATGGTCATTTGCGGTCTGGGCATCCTGCTTATCGAGCGTGTGCGCCTGCCGGGTCTGCGGGACGAGTGGTAGCTGCTGGAGATAAGATAAACCACCAAGGACACAAAGGGCACTAAACTAAAAAGAAAATACTTCGTGTCCTTCGTGGTTAATTCTTTCCAGGGGTAGGCAGGCGGAATGAAACTTCTACGGCGCGTAGATGACGCGGTAGATGCGGTTGCCTTTGTCGTCTGAAATGAACATTTCGCCTTTGGGGCTGAAGATGACGTCAGCGGGTCTGCCGTAGGTGGCGGCAGCGCCGCAGGTCTCGCCGGGAGCCCTCCAGCCGGTTGCAAAAGCCTGGCTGCCCACTGGCTGCCCGTCCACCAGGATTACCCGCTCCACCTTACAATCGCGGATGGAGGCTGCTGTGGTGTTCCACGATCCGTGGAAGGCAACATACAGGCTCGCGGCATAATCAGCAGGAAAATTACCCCCGGAACCAAGCGTCATGCCCAGCGGCGCGGAGTGAGCAGGGGCGGTAAAACGGGCGGGTACCGCCTGCGGGCAGGTAAAGCCAGCCGGCAGGTCGATGCGCGTATCGCGTACCTCATCCACGGTATTCACACCCAGGGTGGGAGTATAGCAATAAGGCCATCCGTGAGAAGCGCCAGCCTGCACCGGGATAACGATTTCCTCGGGCGGGACGTTGTCCCCCAGGCCGTCCGAGCCGTTATGATCCGCCCACAATTCACCGGTGGGGGTCCAAAGGAAGTCGACTGAATTCCGCAGACCATAAGCGTAAACCGGGCGCCGGTTCAGGTCGGCATCGTTTGAAAAGGGGTTATCCGCCGGGATAGTACCGTCTGGGTTGTAGCGCAGGATTGCGGCACGGCGTGGATCCGTCTCGTTACAGTAGTTGCAGCTCGAACCGACGCTGACATACATCTTTCCATCCAGGCCGAAGTGGACCGTACGGCTGGAATGACCGCCCACTGGCAAGTTGGGAACGACGGTTATCACCGTACCGAAGTTGCCATTAGAATCCGGGCCGCCTAGGCGGACAACGCGATCCGTGCAGGCAATGTAGAGCGATCCCTCGAAGAACTCTACGCCGTGAGGAGCGTTCAGCCCGCTGGCGATGACTTCGACACCATCTGCTATCCCATCATTATTGCGGTCTGGCAAGCGCACTACCTGCCCCGCATTGATTAAACTGACATACAGATGCCCATCAGGGCCGATTGCCATAAAGCGTGGATTTCCTGACAGGTTCTGGGAGTAGATTCGGATGGCAAAACCCTCCGGGAGGGTGATTCGCTGGTCCGCTTCATCAGCGGGCGGCAGCGGCAAGGCGGGCGTACTGATGATGGGAAGGTAAATGACACTGCCGGTTTGACCGCCCTGCCAGTCGATCCAGGCAGCTGAGATGGAACGACCGGCAGGCAGGACACCGATAAGAAATACCAATAATAGCCATATCCAACGTTTCATTGAATGATGATACTGGAACTACGGAAGCTATTCAATTACCCACCCGGTTCTAAAGGGGTGGTTTTGTGGTAGCATAAAAGGGTTATCAACCAGAGGGAAATCGATGGCCTTATCTGTGCGGAACATCCACAAGATGTACGAGGGCAAGCCGCTGCTGCGAGGAATTTCTTTTGACGTGGCACAGGGGGAAACCGTTTGCCTTTTAGGCCCATCCGGCAGCGGCAAGAGCACGCTGCTGCGCATTGTTACCGGGCTGGAAGAGGCTGAAAGCGGACAGGTCTATTGGGATGGAGCAGATCTGGCTTCCGTGCCGGTGCATGAGCGTCAATTTGGCCTGATGTTCCAGGATTATGCCTTATTCCCGCACCGGCGCGTAGCAGAGAACGTCGCATTTGGGCTGCGGATGCAGAATCTTCCAAAGGTTGATATCACACAGCGTGTCAATGAAGCACTTGAACGCGTTCATATGGCCGAATTTGCCAACCGCCGGGTGACTGACCTTTCAGGGGGTGAACAGCAGCGTGTGGCGCTGGCACGCGCCCTGGCGCCGCACCCGCGTTTATTGATGCTGGACGAGCCGTTAGGCGCGCTCGACCGGGCACTGCGTGAGCAGCTGGGTCAGTTTCTGCGCGAACTGCTGCAGGAAACGCAAATTTCAGCGATTTATGTCACCCATGACCAGGAAGAAGCTTTCGCCATTGCGGACCGGCTGGTGCTGCTCAACGATGGATTGGTCGTACAGGATGGCACACCCGATGAAGTGTACAACCACCCGGTCTCGGTCTGGGCGGCGCGATTCTTTGGTTTGAGTAATTTTCTGGCGGGGAGAGTGACCGGAATTCAGCCGCTCATGGTTCAAACCGTGCTGGGCAGCTTTACCCCCCGGGCTGGTTCGCGCCAGTTCGCGGTTGGGGATGCGGTTTCCTTGCTTATCCGGCCGAACAGTGTGACGGGGCTGTCTGGTGAGGCAGGTGCAGTCAATAGTCTGAGCGGCGTAGTGGAAGATTCGCTCTTCAGGGGCGAAGGTTTTCGCGTGACCTTGCGCTGCAGCGACCACTCCCTCTACCAATTTAACCTGGCATCACCACCGAAGATGCATCAGACAGTGATCCTCACCCTGGATCCGGCGCATATCCTGTGCCTGACCCAGGATTGATTGCCCAATCGCCGCGGGGAATTTTCCATGCCATCATCCGACCATCGCACCATCATTAAACAAAACTCAAACGGCGAAGAGGTCTGGCGTTATAGCGGCAAAGTCCTGCAAACCACAGCCAATGCGGTGTTGGTGGAGGCGGTATTTAATCGGGAAGACTTCGTTTTCGAGGGGATCCTGCTCAAAAAAGGCGATCCTTTTATCGAAGCCTACTATTCCCAGCGCTGGTACAACATTTTTGAAATGATCGACCGCGACACTGGCGAGACCAAGGGCTGGTACTGCAATGTAACGCGCCCGGCCCACATGCAGGGTCAGGAGCTCTTCTATGTCGACCTTGCACTGGATGTGCTGGTTTACCCGGATGGGCAGATGCGCGTACTGGATGAAGACGAGTACGAAAACCTGAAGCTGGGTGAGGAAGACCGCACGAAAGCATGTGAGGCACTGGAGGAGTTGAAGCGGTTTTTTTCACTTGGGGTTGATTTTCACCTCAAGGAAATCTTCCCGGTGACCAACCCTTATGAAGCAAAACTTAAAAACCTGATCGCGCGCAGCGGCTGGCAGATCGAGCACCTTAGCTTTGACGTATCCACGCATTCGGTGGCAGAAGCTGCCGAGGCAGCCCATGCCAGACCCGATGATCTGGTCAAGAATATTTGTCTTGTCACGCCGGATGACCGGTTGGTGGTGGCAATCGTCAAAGGCGAAGACAGAGTATCACCCCTCCATGTGGCTGAAGCGCTTGGCATGGAGGGTAAACCGCGTCTGGCAACCAAGGAAGAGATCCTGGCGCGGACCGGCTACCCGATGGGCGGCACACCTTCATTCGGCTTCGATGCTCTGTTCGTGATGGATGAGCGAATATTCGAAAAAGAGATCGTTTTTACCGGGGGCGGAAGCTCGACCGCGCTGGCACGCGCAACTCCGCAAGAACTGCAGCGCGCGAACCGCGGGTTGACTGCCTGCATTCGTAAATAGCTTTTTGCCGTGCAGCAAGCCTTCTCGCACCAGAAACTCTGGATTATGGGGATCGTCCAGCCTTCGCGGTTTTCCGATTCTCAGCATCAGGCAATTCTATTGCTGCGCCATATGCGGCAAACTCGGGGCGCGGCTGATTGTTTTCAGGTACCAGCAGCCAGCGGTGTCACCAAATCGCGGTACCCCTGAGCGATTTCAGGCAATCCAACCAGCAGATATGAAGTTTGGCGCGTCCCTGTTTGACTACCTGGATATACCTCCCACACTATGGATGCGCCGCTAATTTTGCTTGCTCGTCAATATCAAAAACATTTTTTAAGTCCCCTTTTTAATCGGGTGAATCGTTTTTTGTTCATCCAGAAAAGGGATACAATCAGTGTCTAAACAACCTAATTCAACGGGAGCAAAGGGCGATGCAAGCGTTAAAAGACAAGATTTTGAAAGAAGGGAAGAACCTGGGCGGCGGTATCCTGAAAGTTGATCATTTCATCAACCACCAGGTAGATGCAGGTCTGATGGACGCCTGCGGTGTGGAACTGGCGCGGCGTTTTGCCGACTGCGGCGCAACACGCATACTCACAGCTGAAATCTCAGGCATTGCACCGGCATTGATGACCGGTCTGCACCTGGGTCTGCCGGTTGTTTACGCGCGAAAATCAAAGCCTATTACCATGCCCAACACCGTCTATCTGACGATTGCTCCTTCACACACCCGCGGGCATGCTGTTGAGTTGATCGTCTCGCCTGAGTTCCTGGGCCGTGATGAAAAAGTGCTGATCATCGATGATTTCCTGGCTTCCGGCGCAACTATTCTGGGGCTGGTCCGCCTGACCGAAGCCGCCGGCGCCAAACTGGTTGGTGTGGGAACGCTCATCGAGAAGGCATTCGAAGGCGGCCGGGATAATCTGGCTTACCTGGATGTCCAGATCGAATCGCTGGCATGTATTGTTTCAATGCTCGAGGGAAAGATCGTTTTCGCTCCATGAGCAGCGGGATTGCTATTCTGGATTTTGGCTCGCAGTACTCACAGCTGATTGCACGGCGAGTACGCGAGGTGCACGTCTATTGCGAATTATTCCCATGGGATGCTCCGGCCGGACAGGTTCAGGCGATTGATCCTGCCGGCTTTATTCTTTCCGGCGGACCGGCGTCGGTTTATGAGGAAGGCGCGCCATTTCTTCCGCAGTATGTGATCGATTCAGGGAAACCTGTGCTGGGTATCTGCTATGGCATGCAGGCTTTAACCCATGCTCTGGGCGGGCGGGTTGCCGCGTCCAGCCAGCGTGAATACGGCTTTGCCTCGATTGAGACCACCCTGGCTAACCCGCTGATTAACCCGGGGACGCAGGATGTGTGGATGTCGCACGGAGACCGGATCGAGACACCGCCGGCCGGTTTTCACACCCTGGCACGCAGCACCAACAGCCCGGTTGCAGCTTTTGGCGACCTGGTGAACCGGCGTTTTGGCGTCCAATTTCACCCTGAAGTCCACCATACACCGGGCGGGAAGGAAATGCTGCACCGTTTTGCCGTGGATATTTGCGGCTGCATCCCCGATTGGACACCGGAATCGATCATCAGCGAATCGGTGAGCCGTATCCGCACACAGGTTGGCCGGCAGGCAGTATTGTCGGCAGTGAGCGGCGGCGTGGACTCGAGTGTTGCGACTGCGTTGGTGCAGAAAGCCGTTGGAGAGCAATTGTCGACCGTCTTTGTCGACACTGGTATGCTGCGGTTGGGCGAGCGTGAGCAGGTTGAGCAGGCATTCAACGCGCTGCCCGGTGCCAGGTTGATCGTAGTGGATGCTGTTGAAACCTTCCTGGATGCACTGCACGGTGTTCAGGAGCCAGAGAAAAAGCGTAAAATTATTGGCGAGACATTTATTCGTATTTTCGAACAGCAAGCCCAAAAGCTGGGTTCACCAAAATTCCTGGTACAGGGCACCATTTACCCTGATGTGATCGAATCGGCGGCTCCAGAACGGGGCAAAGCGCAGCGCATTAAAACTCATCACAATGTGGGCGGGCTTCCCGAAGATATGCTGTTTGACCTGGTCGAACCGCTGCGATATTTATTTAAGGATGAGGTCCGGGCTGTCGGGGAAGCGCTGGGCCTGCCACACGAAATGGTCTGGCGGCAGCCCTTCCCTGGCCCAGGCCTGGCAGTTCGCTGCCTGGGAGAGATTACCCGTGAGCGGCTTGATCGGCTGCGGGCTGCAGATGCCATTTTTACCGGGGAATTGAGTGCTGCCGGCTACCTTGGCCGCAGCACGCTCGATAAACCCAATGGCATTTCACAGGCCTTTGCTGTGCTGCTGCCGGTCCGCTCAGTGGGCGTGATGGGGGATCAACGCACCTATCAGGAAGCGGTGGCGCTGCGGGCTGTTACGACTCAGGATTTCATGACTGCAGATTGGGCTCCATTGCCGCACGACCTTCTATCGCTGGTAGCGAGCCGGATAGTGAACGAGGTGGCAGGTGTAAACCGTGTGGTGTACGATATTACCAGCAAGCCGCCCGCGACAATCGAGTGGGAATAGGCACCACCGTACCGGACAGGATCGAATCAGGTTGAGGTAAAATGAGGAGTATGCTCTATAAAAGGTGCATGCTCCTTTTTCGAATCTTTTCACTGGCAGCAGTTGTCCTTTTTAACCTGGCTGCGGCACCCCGCCAGGAATCAAGCGGGACGGTCGTGGTGACCGACGTCCACACCGACACCTTCCCGGCGCTTGAGGTTGAATTTGAAGTGTACGACCCCTTAGGCGGATTCGTGTCCAACCTCCAGCCTGATAACCTCACCATTACCGAGGCAGGGGAACCGCGCAGTCTGAAAACCCTGGAGACCATCAATCCCGGGGTTCAATTTACGATTGCTATCAACCTGTCACCTGAGCTGAGCAACCGATTTGCCGGAAAGACCCGCCTGGAGAATATCTTGCTGCGGTTAGACGTTTGGGTAAAGTCGCAGGCTGAAGGTTCCATGGATCAGGTCAGCCTGGCAACCAATACCGGCTTGCAGTTGATCCGCAGCCGCATTCCTGAGGAATGGACATCTGCTCTGAACAACCTGGGCAGTATTGATCTAAATGCTGAGCAGTCGAACCTGACAGCGCTGACCCGGGCTGTTGACCTGGCCACCGACCCGAGCGTTGAAGGCGAGATGAAGCGGGCAATTTTATACATCACGCCTCTGCCGGGGATTTCTGCGCTTGAAGCGCTGCCTAATCTGGCGGACAGAGCCGCTAACCAGGGAACTAAAATTTTTGTGTGGCTCGTCGGATCCGCATCCTCAGCCAGTGCCGCACCCGAGCAGTATGCTGCCATTGAAAACCTGGCTGTTCAAACCGGCGGTTCAATTTTTGTGTATTCCGGGCAGGAAGCCTTGCCCGATCCAGACGGTTACCTTAACCCCATGCGTTATTACTACCGGGCTGCCTTTGATTCGGCGGTACAGGCCAGCGGTTCGTACGATATAGGGATCGAAATTTCCCGCGCGGGCCTCGTTTGGACAGCCGAACCCCGTCCGGTTTATTTTAATGTTCAGCCGCCCAACCCGATTTTCCTCTCGCCGCCGTCGAAGATCGAACGCATATGGGGAGAGGTCCAAGGTAAAGAAGAAAGCGTCCTGCTCCCGGATCGTGTAACCCTTCAGATCGTGGTCGAATTCGTCGATGGTCATCCAAGACCTCTGCGAGCCAGCCGCCTGCTGGTGGATGATCAACTGGCGGTTGAAAATGTGCGTGAACCTTTTGATACCTTTACCTGGGATTTAAGCGGGTATGATTTAAACGCCAGGCACCTGTTGGTGGTTGAGGTGGAGGATGTGCTTGGTCTGACGCGCCGCAGCATCGAGACCCCGGTGGATATCTCGGTAGAAGCCGTTCAGCCAAATGCAGTAAAGGCGCTTTTTACAACCAGCAACCTGTTAATCTTTGGCGGTATCCTGGCAGCTGGCATTGTTCTAGTAATAGGTATGGGAGCGCTTGGCAAAAGGGTGCAGCGTATGTCCGCCGCTACCCGCAAAGCCTATAAGGATCCGCTTACCCAACCTCTGCCTGGAAATAAGGAAATGATCCAGCCTGTTAACAAGGCGTCATCGGTCAGCCGCCCCACCTGGCCGCGTTATGCCGTTAGCAGCCTGTCATCCGCACCGGCATGGCTGCTGCGGGTTCCAGACACCGGCAGTCTCGTAAAAGCCGCTGAGAAATCGGAAATTTCTCCCCCTTCCAACCCTGCCAGCGCAATCCCGCTTTCGCGGCGAGAAACACGGCTTGGCAGCGATGAGCGCCTGGTTGATTTCAAAATCAATTCACCGACTGTCAGTCCGCAGCATGCACGCATCCGCCAGACAGCTGAGGGCGGATTCCTCATCCAGGATGCAGGATCGACTGCGGGCACCTGGATCAATTATGCACCGGTGCCTGCAAAAGGGATTTTGCTGCGCCACGGCGACCTGGTTCAGGTCGGAAGAGTCTCATTCCGCTTTGAGCTGGCCAACCCGCCCGAGGAGCGGCAGATTCAGATCAGCGACCGGCGGGACCTTCCATGAAAAGAGTGCAGCACTCTCACCTGCCAGTTACTGCCATGACCCACCCGGGCATGCGCGGGAAGAACAATGAGGATCGGTTTGGTGTAACGGCTTTTAAACTGGACCAGCCGCCAATGCACCAGGCTTTGCTGGCTGTTCTGTGTGATGGCATTGGCGGTCACCGCGCTGGTGAGGTGGCTGCAGAACTTGCGGTTGACCGCGTTAGTTCAGTTATGGCCGACCTGGGGGAGACGGACTCGCCCACCGAAGCACTGCAGGCAGCCATCCAGGCAGCCAGTCAGGCGATCTACCAGCAGGCCCAGTCCAACCATCATCAGGAAGGCATGGGCGCGACCTGCACCTGTGCTTGGATCCTCAACCGTAAGCTTTTCCTTGCCAGTGTAGGAGACACCCGGGCGTATTTACTGCGCGGCGGCGGGATTCAGCAATTAACCACCGACCATACCTGGATACAGGAAGCTCTCGACAAAGGCGTTCTTACCCCGGAACAGGCTGAGGGACACCCCAACACCCACGTCATCCGGCGATTTCTTGGCGCTCCTCAACCTCCGGAAGCCGATTTACGCATCAGACTGGATAACCGCGAGACGGATGAGGAATCTCTGGCAAATCAGGGATTGGAACTCTTAAACGATGATCTCCTCCTGCTGTGTTCTGATGGATTGACCGATCTTGTCGATGAGCAGGAAATTGCCAGTGCGCTCTACAGCCTGCCGCCAGAAGATGCTGGCGAATCCCTGATCCGGCTGGCGAATTCGCGCGGGGGACATGACAATATCACCCTTGTGATCATTCAGGTGCCGGAACAGCCCGTCATCCAGCGTCGACCCGTGACCCCCTGGTTGATCCTCGGCATCCTGATTGTGTTGGTCACAGGCATCCTGACATCCCTGTGGGTAAATGGGGCATTTGACCGGGATGGCTCCGGTGAAGCCCAGGCTTCTCCCACGGTGCATGTGACGCTTCAGCTCCCAGGCAGTCTGGTCACACCCAGCACCACGCCGCCTCTGCCAACCAGTACTTTCCCACCTCTCCCGACAGCCGTGGTGACCACACCACCCCCTGCCGCTGCCACGCTTACCCCCTGGCCTACCAACACGCGGCAGCCGTGAACATACAGGTTCGTCGCTCGGTTCCTGAAAATTACCGAATGGCTGGAAAGTTCAGTATCCGCGACCAGGGGTTGATGTTGAAAATGAACGTCCTTGGTTTTTTGCTGCTGATTCTTTTTGGCTGGCTCTTTACGGCAGCTGCACTCAGGCTGCGTCCGACAGAAGCGGATACCTTCTTAACCTTGAGGTGGAGCGGATTTGAGGGGGTTTGGACGATTGTCTTTGTTCTGGCATTGATGTTCGTGACCATTGTTGTTCACGAAGCCATCCATGGACTGGGCTTTTACCTGTTGGCAAGCGCTCGACCGGTATTTGCCTTTCGAGGAATCTATGCTTATGCAGCCGCGCCGGGTTGGTATATCCCGCGCAACCGGTTTTTGCTCATTGGGATGGCGCCGCTGGTGGTAATCAGCCTGCTGGGGGTAATTCTTATGATGTGGGTGCCTGCAACCTGGATTGCACCTTTGGTATTGATTTGTGTTGTAAATGCTTCCGGAGCAGTGGGAGATATCTGGGTGACGTTCATGCTACTGCGTCAACCACCCGAGTCATACGCGCATGATATGGGCGAAACAATCGAGATCTATGTCCCTGCTTCGTCACAATGAAAAGGTGACAACCATTGACAATTTCTATTAACATTGTCTCCCTTGATAATCTTATTACTTCGTCGTACAATAAAAAATTGGTTATAAAATAATTAATGTAAGAGGTAAGTAGAAATGCCGATTTATACCTATCGGTGCGAAAATTGCGGTGTACAGTTCGAGCGATCACAAAAATTTAGCGAATCGCCATTGGTGATTTGCCCGGAGTGCGGGAAGAAGGCCCTTCATAAAGTCTACACCCCGGTTGGGATCGTTTTCAAGGGGTCTGGTTTCTATGCTACCGACCACCGGTCTCCCTCAGGGCAGGCGCGGTCGACCGGTTCGCATACCGATTCCAAGACATCCAACGAATCATCGGGCGAATCCAAAGAGACTGCTGCTGCGTCCACAACCCCCAGCGAAAAACCTTAAACCCTCAAGTTTCCGCAATCACCTGACCATAAACCTTCCACAGCCCGAATGTTTCGGGCTGTTCTGTTAGAATGAGGGGAAGAAATCAGAAAGGCAGATAAACCACCATGGAAAAAACTCCGACGCCGTCCAAGATACTGCGCGATCTGGGGAATGACTTAATATTGCGGCGCAGCACACCATCCGATGCAGACCAGCTGGAAGCGTTTAACAGCCGTATCCACGGCGGTGATGAACCGGATCCCAGCATTGGCGTCTGGACAAGAGATTTGCTGTCAGGAAAACATCCCACCTTTAGACCTGACGATTTCCTGGTGGTTGAAAATACCCGGTCGGGTAAGATAATTTCAAGCTCCAACCTGATTTCGCAAACATGGTCCTATGCCGGCATCGCCTTTAAGGTCGGCCGGCCTGAATTGATCGGTACCGAAGCAGATTACCGTCGGCGTGGACTGGTCCGCATGCAAATGGAAATCCTGCATGCCTGGAGCGCTGAGCGCGGCGAATGGGTGCAGGCGATCACGGGGATTCCAGAATATTACCGGCAGTTTGGCTATGAAATGACGATCCGGCTGGATTCTGGCAGGTATGTGAACTACACCCAGAACAAGCCGCTGCCGGAAGGAGAACAAGAGCTTTACAGCCTGCGGCCAGCTAAAGTCGAGGAAATTCCGGTTATTCGCGAATGCTATGAGGATGTTGAGAAACGGAATGTCGTCACATGCCAGCGATCATCCGAGTACTGGGAGTACGAGTTAACCGGTAAAAGCCTGAGCAGTGTTGACCGCACGGCTGTTTTTATGATCGAAGACTCTTCTGGAAGAATCGTTGGGACTTTGGGCGTTCGCGGGGAAATGTGGGCTGGGGATGGGGTTGTAGTGAGTTTCTATGGCCTATGCCCCGGAAATTCCTACTTGATGATAACCCCGGCCGTTTTGCGGTTCCTCTGGAAAGAAGGACAAAAACGCATGCCGGAGGGGAAGACCTGCTCGCGTATCGTCCTGCCGTTTGGAACGCATCATCCGATTTATGAGGTTCTCGATCCGCGCAGAGTGTCCTTGATCAATCATTATGCGTATTACATGCGGGTGCCAGATGTACCTGGCTTTCTCCGCCTGATTACCCCTGTATTGGAGCAGCGGTTGGCTGAATCTTGCTGTGCCGGTCACAGTGGGGAACTCAAGGTCAGTCTTTACCGCGATGGGTTTACCATGCAGTTGGAAAATGGGAAAATTGCGGGAATTAGCAGGTACTATCCTGTAGATTGGCTGGACGGTGATGCTTTTTTCCCGGGTCAGACATTTTTGCATCTTTTATTCCAATCACGCGGTCTGACGGAACTAAACGATTTTTATGACGATTGCAGGTTCAACAACACTGGTTATGCCTTGTTAAATGCCATGTTCCCCTGCAGCCCATCGGCTGTTTGGGCGATCGGCTAATGCGAAACAGTTAGCGTTGACTGGCAGGGTGTACGCATAATCGCAGGATGGGGAACCGTTGCCGGGAGGCGGATGCCGGCAAATAAATCATCCTCTATGGCACGTCCGCTATTGACCAGACTCATGGCCCGGTAAAAGGTTTGATTCATCCATAGATTTGATGTAGCCAGGGCTTGCCTTAAGCCGTCACTCGATGGTATTTGCGAACGGTGGCAGGAAACCGACTGCCAGACCAGGTCTCGGTAGGCACTGGTATCGATTCGGGTGGTAATTGCCCACTCTTCCCACGGCATGGCGCAGCGTTCCTGCCCGTCAATGACCATGCGCAGCTCACCGAAGATCGATTGGTAAACTTCCATGTCCTCACGCGTGTCCACAAGGTAATACAGTTTCAATACCTGGTGTGGGTCGCCTTCGATGTTGGCACAGGTGTCGGCAGCCAGGACTAAAGCAGCGTGAGTAAACTGACAAATTGCAATGTGGTCCGGATGCCCGTAAGAACCTTTCGGGTCGAAGGTCACCACCACCTGCGGACGTACCTGGCGCAGAAGTGCGGCAATCTTAGGGACAATATCGCGCGGGTCTGCCTGATCCAGGTCACCATCGATGAAGTTGAGCAGGTGGACCTGGCCCAAACCAAGCACCTTCGCCGCTTGCATCAGCTCCTGTTCGCGTATCTGCCCCATTGTTTCCATGCCAGGGTTGGTATGCTCCGCCCCGGTCCAGCCGCGTTCGCCGCGTGTTGCGCAAATCAACGAAGTATGAACTCCTTCGGCAGCATACCTGGCTAATATGCCTCCGGTGCCAAGTGATTCGTCATCCGGATGGGCCAGGATGCACATTAATTTTAATCTGTCGTTCATTGAACCTCCAACCAATCAACCCCAGGTGCCGATCCTCAACTCATAAAATTGATAATTTATATCGTATTTATGTAGAATTATACGACTATTTCCCGGGCTGAAACCCTATCAAAGTCGTAAAAGATAGTTTTTGATAGACTAAGACTAGAAAATGAGAGGGCGAGAAGTGTACCCTGATCGCATGCACGGATTCGCAGTAACAGAACCCCCAGCTTGCACCCAGAGGATTTCAGGAGTAGAATTCTTGCGATTCCTGGAGGAACTGATGCCGGCAAAAACGAAAAATAAACGACCCGTGCGTGCAGGCGGCGACCAGCACCGGATGAATTCTCAAAAGGTGATTATTATCGTGCTCTCGATCATAATCATCATGGCCATGTTACTTTCATACCTGGCACTCGTTTAAGCGACCATCCTTCTCCGCTGGTCCCGGAAAATTTATTTGCACTGAAGGGACCTCCCCGTATGCCTAAAAAACCTCAATATTTCTGGCTGACTGCCCTGGTAACTGCCTGGGCAGTGGATTTCTTGTTCTTTTCGCAGCGCCCCGGCATTTCATTGTTCATTTGGGCTTTTGTCCTGCTGGCTGGCGGAGTGTGGTTGGCGAGGAAAGAAGATGTAAAGCCAGCCCCTTTGACCTGGGTCTTAATGGGCTTGATTTTGATCAGCAGCGCAATCGCATTCATTCGCGTCGAACCCGTTACCACAGTTGTCAGCGTTTTCCTGACTATTGCCGGGCTGATCCTGCTTGCAGCCACATTCCGCAACGGCAACTGGCCGTTTTTCCGCACCTGGGACACCATCGGTGAAATGCTTTCAGTCCTGGTGGCTGGCATAACCCGGCCCTTTGGCCTTTTCAAGGCTGAGCCTGTGGATGATCCTTCTCAACAGCTTTCGGCTCGGCGGCGTTTCTGGAAACAGACGGCACCGGTTCTGCGCGGTTTGCTGCTGGCGGTGCCGGTGTTAGCGGTGCTTTCGTTGCTGCTCTCCTCGGCTGATATGGTATTTGCCGACCGGCTCAAGGCTTTTTTCAGCTTTTTTGATATTGAGCGGCTTCCGGAGTACATCTTCAGGGTGATCTACATTCTCATCCTGACCTTTGTTTTCACGGGCGTCTTTTTACATGCGGTACTGCCGCTTAAAAAAGCTATCCGGCCGGATGCCTCCCAGCCAGTCATTAAACCTTTCCTTGGCTGGACGGAGGCCGTGATTGTGCTCGGCGCAGTAGTCCTGTTGTTTGCCTTCTTTGTGGTGCTGCAGTTCCAGTATCTTTTCGGCGGACAGGCTAATATCACAGCAGCCGGATATACTTATTCCGAATACGCACGGCGCGGTTTTGGCGAACTGGTGGCGGTGGCGGTCATCAGCCTGGTGTTGACGTTAACCCTTGGAAGTATTGCCCGTCGTGAGGAAGGCGGAAAGCGGACTGCGTTTACGGCCCTTTCTGCTTTGCTGCTGGCACTCGTGCTGGTGATACTGGGTTCGGCGCTGCAGCGGCTGCTGCTCTATGAAGGAGCCTACGGTTTCACCAGGCTGCGCACCTATACTTTGATGTTCATCCCCTGGCTTGGACTGCTGCTGCTGGCTGCAATCGTTCTGGAGATCTCACGGCGCGGCGGGCGATTCGGATTTGCGCTGCTGGTGGCTGTGGTCGGTTTTGGCCTGACACTGGGTGCAGTGAACGTGGATGGGTTTATTGCCCGCCAGAACATCGAGCGCGGTTTACGCGGTGAAGAATTCGATCACCAGTACCTGGGCGAGCTATCCACCGATGCGGTGCCGGTCATGCTGCGCTACTATCATCAGCCCGGCCTTGATGACCAAATCAAGCAAGGCATCGGCGCGGAGCTGGCTTGCCAGGCGTTCAGTCTGAACGATGGCGAACAACCCTCCTGGAAGTCCTTTACCATAAGCCGTTCAACCGCGCTCAGATCGTTGGCTGGAGAGAATTTTTCCAGTTATGCGGTTGAAAAAACTGACGGAGTGGAATTTGTGACCATTGACGGCAAGCAGGAAACCTGTCAGCCAGAATATGGAATGGATTGAGCCCGGGTTCGCGTCTCATGAGTCATGAGCGGAATTGAGCGATTTTTTCATGTTTCAAGTGTCAAGGTTGTGCGCCGGTCACCGACCGGCGCACATTGTATCCAATGAACCTCCTGAACCGTCAACGTGCCGCCATTTCTGACGGCTGTTCAATGGTAAAATGACCCTATGTTAAAACGCTGGCAATTCTGGCTGGGGATCGCAATCAGTGCGGTCTTTTTATATCTGTCGCTGCGCGGGCTGCACCTGGGAGAGGTCTGGCAGGCCCTTAAAACAGCCCGCTATCTGTGGCTGCTGCCCGGCATCGCGGTCTATTTTGTGGGGGTCTGGGTTCGGGCGTGGCGCTGGCATTACCTGCTGCGACCCCTGAAAAAGATATCAACCAATTCCATGTTTCCCATCGTTACCATCGGGTATATGGGCAACAATGTCTTCCCGGCACGCGCCGGTGAGGTGCTGCGGGCTGCTATTTTGAAAGACCGCGAGGGCGTTCCCATATCCGCTTCACTGGCGACGGTGGTGGTAGAGCGCATCTTCGATGCGGTGGTCATGCTGGGATTCGTCTTTTTCAACCTGGGCGCACTGGCCAACCTGACACACAACTCGGGCTTTATCGGCAATATCCAGCAGCTGGCAGTCTGGGGATCCATCATATTCATCGGTGCCCTGGTGGTCTTTTTACTGGCCGCCATGTTCCCGCTGGTCACCGAGCGCATTGTGGTTAATTTGATTAACAGGGTCATTCCGGTCCGCATCCGCGAGAAGACCCTTGGAATTGCACTCAAATTCCTGACCGGGCTTGAATCGCTGCGTTCACCGAAAGACGCCTTAATGGTGCTGTTCACCACGGTCATCATTTGGCTGCTCGAGACGGGCAAGTACTGGTTCGTTATGCATGCTTTTGACTTCCAGGTGGGGTTCTTTGCGCTGATGCTGATGAACGGCATCGTCAATATTGCCACCACGCTGCCTTCCGCCCCGGGGTACATCGGCACCTTCGACGGTCCGGGGATTGCGGTGTTAGCGGCTTACGGAGTTCCGGTGGAAATTGCCGCCGGGTATACTTTTGTACTGCATGCGGCCTTATGGTTCCCGATCACCATGCTGGGCGCTTATTATTACTTCCGGCAGCCGCTGCGCTGGGGTAAGGATATCCACAAGATCGAACAAAACCAGGAATCGCTGCCGGCTTAAAGGAGAAATCATGAATATTGCCATCATCGGAGCTGGGATCGGCGGAATGGCTGCCGCCCACGACTTTGTCAACGCAGGCCATAAGGTCACAATATTCGAGGCTTCTGCCGTGCCGGGCGGTCTGGCGCAGGGTTTCAAAGATGACAACTGGGGCTGGTCGGTGGAGCATTTTTATCACCACTGGTTCCAGACTGATCATGACATGCTCGGCCTGATCCGCGAGTTAGGTCTGCAGGACAGGGTTTTCTTTCCACGGCCCAAGACAGTGGTTTATTTTAAAGGCGAGTTTTACCCGCTCGACAGCCCGATGGCTGCATTGACCTTCCCGGGCTTTAATTTGATCGATGTGGCCCGTTTTGGTTTCGTAACCGTATATTTGCGCTACCTTGCTGATTGGAAACCGCTTGAAAAAGTGACTGCCCATGAATGGATGCGCAAGGTTTACGGAGAAAAACTCTACCGGGTGCATTTCGAACCTTTACTGCAGGGGAAATTTGGACCTTTCTACAAGGATGTCAACATGGCCTGGTTCTGGGCACGCTTCAAGGCGCGCAGCACCCGACTTGGCACCTTTGAAGGCGGTTTTCAGGCTTTTTCAGATCTGTTTGCCGAGGATCTACGCAAACGCGGCGTGGACATCCGTTTTTCAACTCCGGTTGAACGTATCTTGCCTGTTGATGATGGTCGATTAAGCATCCAGGTCAAAGACGGTCCTGCTGAATCCTTTGACCGCTGCCTGGTGACGGTCGGACCTGGTTTACTGGCGCGCATGGCACCCGATTTACCTCAGGACTATCTGAAGGGATTATTGGATCTGAAAAGCATGGGTGCAGTGGTGCTTGTTTTGGCGCTCAAGCAGCAGCTCTCCGAGAAAGGCTATTACTGGTTCAATTTGCCCAAGAGCGCAGGTTATCCATTCCTGGCGCTGGTCGAGCACACCAACTTCGTCCCGCCTGAGAATTTCGGTGGGGACCACATCATTTATGCCGGCGATTACCTGGAGGAAGGGCATGAGTACTTCTCGTTGACAAAGGAACAGCTCCTGGAGCGATTGCTGCCCAAGATGACCAGTTTCAACCCGAAGTTCACACCGGAATGGGTGCGTAAAACCTGGATGTTCAGAACCAATTATGCGCAGCCGGTTCCGCTGGTTAATCACTCGAGGAACATCCCCACCATCCAGACACCCATTCAAGGATTGTTCTTTGCCAGCATGAGCCAGGTGTATCCATGGGACCGCGGCACCAACTTCGCTGTGCAAATCGCACGCCGGGCCGCCCGCCAGATCTTAAGCGAAACGCAAAATGAGAAATGAAACCAATGCGGCGATTAATTGCTGCTTGAGGGCGCAGCAGCCGGAACGATTGGAGTCATTTGCAGCTTACAATGCGCCCAAAAAAGTTTCACCTATCCGCAGTTTTAAATGTTAAAGAAAGTTTCATTTTTGAGTGGTTTATTTTTGCAGGTGGAGATGTTAACCCGCCAGACGAGAGACTCCCAATATTTTTGGACTTCACTACCACCTGTGGAGTATATGGTGCCAAAGTAGGTTAAAACCACCATATATGGACTTGTTCTATTTTCGAAAACCAAATTTGCGGAGTGTTGGGGCAACTAAAATATCACGAATTAATTGGATTTTCTGTGCGAGATTCTTTAAGATTAGATAAGTTAAAAATCCCAAAATTTTTAGGTGGGCGTAGGGAAATCGGCTTGTTAAGGTAGAGTGTTTCTGATAGAATGATCGCAGTGAACTACGGGGAATTTAATCGCGGTTAATCGACCGCTTGCCCGTGAAGAGATAGCCGCCCATAAACCCATCTCCTTAACCCCGGCTGTGCCGTGGGTTTTATTTGACATTGCCATTTTACACCCGTCTGGAGTTCCCTGGATGAATGCTCAACAAGCGTGGCAAGCAACCGTCGGCCAACTGCAAATGGAAATGCCCAAGGCGTCTTTCGACACCTGGGTAAAAAATGCCGAACTGATCCGCCAGGATAACGGCAAGTTCACCATCGGGGTGCGCAATCCGTACGCGCGCGACTGGTTGGAGAGCCGCCTGTCCAGCACAGTTTCACGTTTGCTTAGCGGCTATTCAGATAGCACCGCACAGGTAGAGTTTATCGTCTGGCACAAGGAAATGGAACAGGAGCAGTCTGCGCATTCAGAAGATACGCGGACAGCTGCGGCAGTGGAAAACCGCTCCAATCGGTCTTTAATGTCCCGTTATCATTTCGATAACTTCGTGGTGGGCGCCAGCAACCGTATGGCACATGCTGCTTGCATGGCGGTGGCGGACAGCCCTGCAAAAGCCTACAACCCGATGTTTCTGTACGGCGGAGTGGGGCTGGGGAAAACACACCTGCTGCATGCCATTGGTAACACCGCGCTGGAACGGGGTTTGCAGGTACTTTACGTTTCATCCGAAGAATTTACCAACGAGTTGATCAACGCGATCCGCACCCACAACACGCAGGCATTCCGCGAGCGCTACCGCAGCATTGATGTTCTGCTGGTTGATGATATCCAGTTCATTGCCGGCAAGGAATCGACGCAGGAAGAATTCTTCCACACCTTCAACACCCTGCACAACCAGGAAAAACAGATCGTCATGTCCTCCGACCGCCCACCCAAGGCGATGGTAACGCTGGAGGAAAGGCTGCGTTCGCGCTTCGAGTGGGGGCTTACGGTCGATATTCAACCGCCTGATCTGGAGACGCGCATCGCCATTCTGCGCTCCAAAGCTGAACGGGCTTCGCGCATCGTACCCCCCGCCATTTTGGAGCTGATTGCCCGCCAGATTCAGTCAAACATTCGGGAGTTAGAGGGTGCGCTGACCCGCGTGTTGGCGTATGCCGATCTCTCCGGTCATCCGCTAACCACTGAAATGGTCCAGATTACTTTGGCGGATATGCTTCCGCAGCGTACCAGTGTAGAGCCCCAGCAGATTGTTTCTGCGGTGGCGGCTGCTTTCGGGCTGACTCGCGACCTGCTGCTTGGCCGCGGTCGCTCACGTGAAGTGGCCCTGCCAAGACAAATCGCCATGTACCTGATGCGCGAGGTGGGAAATGTTTCTCTACCGCAGATCGGGGATGTGCTGGGAGGACGCGACCACACCACGGTTATGTACGCTTGCGACAAGGTCAAGGACATGATCGAACGCGATGACCGTCTGCGGCGTCAGGTGCTGCAGCTGCGCGAGCAATTGTTCGACCGCCCGAGCGCAGGGTAGACGAACCTGCGTGCCATTAATCCGATAAAAACAGGCGGATTATCGCCTCCTGTTTTTGTTATAATTCCGCCCATGAAATATTACATCTGGACCGAAGGTTGTCAGATGAACGTGGCTGATTCGCAGCGCGTGGCTTCGGCGCTGGAGCACCTTGGCTATCACACATCACCCACCGCAGAAGAAGCGGATGTGGTGGTGATGAACACCTGCGTGGTGCGTCAGGCTGCTGAGGACAAAGCCTACGGACGGCTGAGTTCACTGAAAAAATATAAAAAACTTCGCCCCGACATGGTGATCAATTTGATGGGGTGCCTGGTAGGCGTGAAAGGCAACAAAAAAGTTGCTGACCGGTTCCCGTATGTGGATGTGTTTTCGGCGCCATCCGACCCAATGCCGCTGGTGGATTATTTGCTCAAGCGCGACGGTAGAGAGCTGGAATCGGCTGAGCTGGCCCAGCGGTTTGCCTTCCAGGACGAAGACCTCGTGCTGCCAGTCGAGCAGCGCGGCAGCCTGGTGAGTGCTTTCATACCGATCGTCTATGGTTGTTCACACGCCTGCACCTACTGCATCATCCCCTACCGCCGCGGTGTTGAAGCCAGCCGGCCGCCTGAAGAAATCATGGCGGAGGCACGGGCGCTGGCAGCTCAGGGCGTACGCGAGATCACCCTGCTGGGTCAAATCGTGGACCGCTACGGCAAGGACCGCCCCGATTACCCCAACTTGAGCGGGCTGCTGAGGCGTCTGTCTGCCGTGGATGGCATCGAGCGTTTACGCTTCCTGACCTCGCACCCGAATTGGATGACCGATGAGCTGCTGGATACCGTAGCGGAGTTACCCAAGGTCATGCCGCACATTGAGGTACCCATCCAGGCGGGAGATGATGAGGTTTTAAAGAATATGCGGCGCGGCTACACCAATCAGCAGTACCGCGAGCTGGTCCAGCGCATTCGCGAACGCATTCCGGGCGTATCAATTGCCACGGATATCATCGTTGGCTTCCCTGGCGAGAGCGATGAACAGTTCGAAAAAACCTATGAGCTGCTGGCCGACCTGAGACTGGATATTGCTCACCTGGCACGATATTCACCGCGCGAGGGGACGGTTTCGGCCCGCCGTATGCCGGATGATGTATTGGATGCGGTGAAGTGGGAGCGCTTCCGCAAACTTGAAGAACTTCAAGAACAGGTAGCCGATCAGATTCACGCGCGCTACCTGGACCAGACCGTGGAGGTACTGTTCGAGGAAAACGTGCGCGGACGCTGGAAGGGACGTACCCCCACCAACAAACTGGTATTCGTCGAGACCGACCAGGATTTGCGCGGCAAGGTGGTACCGGTAAAGATCACGCGCACCGGTCCCTGGTCGATGCAGGCGCGGCTTTAAAGTATCAGGTTCCAGGTAACAAGATACAGGTTGAACATTACGGGGTGGAACGTTTCTGAGTCGACCGCGGCAACAGTTAGGTTGGTAATACCGATCTGAACGAAAAGCCCGGCTGATGATTCGTTGTAGAGGACAAATCCATGGCTGAAGCAGAATACGTAAAAGACGGGTCGGAGGGTTGGGCGACACGCTTTTTTGTCATCTGGACCGGGCAGGCTTTTTCACTGGTCGGGTCATCGTTGGTGCAGTTTGCCCTGGTATGGTGGATGACCAGCCAGACGGGATCAGCAACCGTGCTGGCTACCGCCACCCTGTTCGCACTTTTACCGCAAATCTTGCTGGGTCCCTTTGTTGGCGCGTTGGTGGACCGCTGGAACCGGCGCCGTATTATGATTCTGGCGGATACGGGAATTGCGTTGGCTACCGGCTTGCTGATCTTCCTGTTTGCCACCAACCGCGTCCAGGTGTGGCATATTTATGTCATCATGCTCTTGCGTTCGCTGGGGGGAGCCTTTCACAGCCCTGCCATGTCAGCATCCACGACTTTGATGGTTCCCGGAAAGCACCTGACGCGGCTGGCTGGTTTGAACCAAACACTGCAGGGCGTGATCAGTCTTTTTGCGCCGCCCCTGGGTGCATTGTTAATCGGGCTTCTGCCGCTGCAGGGTGTGCTCGCAATCGACATCGGTACGGCTGCGCTGGCGATCATCCCGCTCTTCTTCATTGCCATCCCCAACCCGCCGCGGCAGTCCGCACAGGCCGATGGCGAGGTAATCAAACCCAGCTACTGGCAGGATTTACGCCAGGGTTTCCTATATGTGGTTAAATGGCCGGGTTTGCTGGGTGTCATTTTGATGGCGATGTTGTTGAATTTCCTGTTGGTGCCGGGCGGGTCGCTGACCCCGCTGCTGGTGACCAAGGTGTTTGGCAAGGGTGTGGTGGAGCTGGGTTGGACGGATACCCTTTTTGGAGCGGGCATGATTGCCGGCGGTCTGGTGCTGGGGGCGTGGGGCGGGTTCAAAAGAAAGATTCACACTTCTTTGATGGGGGTGCTGGGGATCAGCACCGGTGTGATCCTGATCGGTATTGCACCATCCAACCAGTTCTTCGTGCTATTGATTGCCATGTTTATTCTGGGTTTTACCCAGGTGTTTGCCAACGGCCCGCTGGGCGCCATTTTCCAGAGTGCTGTGGATCACGATATGCAGGGAAGGGTATTTTCGCTCGTCAACGCCGGAGCCACCGCCATGATGCCGCTCAGCCTGATGATAGCGGGTCCGCTTTCCGACTGGTTGGGGCTGCGGGTGTGGTACTGGATTGGAGGCGTGCTGTGCCTGGTGGTTACCACCATTGCTTTCTTTACCCCGGCTATCATCCATATTGAGGATCAGCCCAAAAAGCCCTCTGTTGAGGAGTTGCCGGTCATAGCAGGCTAGGCCTTCTTCTTGCCTTGGGATTCTGGCCTTTGCGTGGTAAAACTGAGACGATGAGAAAAATCATCCTGGTTATCGGTATCCTATGCGCTGCGCTTATTGCGGCTCTTTTGTACTGGCGAACCCTGCGTCCGGGGGCGGCGCCGGGGCGGGATGCAAATGTAATGGATTTCATCCGTCACCCGGATGAGCACCAGGATTGGGTGATTCCAGCCGGAACGCGCTGCCTGGATGCCCCCTTCATGCTCCCGACAAGCGGTTTCATCGGTTATCTGTGGGGTGATTCCTTCCGACCGGGGCATCAGCATACCGGGCTGGATATTTTCGCTGGAACAGATGTGGGTGTTACACCGGTTGTGGCCGCCTATGACGGCTACCTGACGCGGCTTGCGGATTGGAAGTCAACCGTCATACTACGCGTACCGGAAGACCCGCTGCAGCCAGGCAGGCAAATCTGGCTGTATTACACCCACATGGCTGATAAGCAGGGCAATCCGCTCATCGACAGCGCCTTTCCGGCAGGCACGACCGAGGTTTTTGTCAAGGCAGGCACGCAGTTAGGACTGCAGGGCAATTACTCCGGCACGGTTGGCAACCCGACCGGTGTGCATTTGCATTTTTCGATCGTACGCGATGATGGGCAGGGGAAATTCTTGAATGAGCTCGAACTCGTGAATACGATTGATCCTTCGCCGTACTTCAATCTGACCTTGAATGCGGCTGAGGCTGCTGCTGCAGCGATTCCGCTGTGCCAGACAGGAAATGACCTCGGGAATAACTAAAATATTTTACCTGCCTGACGCAGCAGCTCGATTTCAACTAATCTGATTGGTTCCAAACGGGACAAAAAAGAAAACAGTATAGAATTAAAGACATCCCTGAAACAGGGTGCAGAACCATTCTCGGGGAAATTAAACCTGGCGGGGGTTTATGAGAATCATCCATTTTCTGGCAGCTATTGTATTAATCTTCACATCTGGTTATCTATCTCCACCAGACCTGAATGAGTTTTCCTGCGCCGATGTAACTGAAATTCCCCAGACCGAATGCGAGGCTCTGGTTGCTCTTTATAACTCAACCGGGGGAAACAGCTGGATAAATCACACAAACTGGCTGGTTACAAACACTCCATCGAACTGGTATGGTGTGGGTGTGGACAATGGATCAATTATCACAATTAATTTGACGGGCAATCATCTCAGCGGTGAGCTCCCGGCGATAATGGGTTCATTAGCGAGACTGGAAGGATTATATTTATCTTCCAACCAATTGGTTGGTTCTATCCCTGTCTCCCTTGGGAATTTGTCCAATTTGATGGATCTGTTTTTGGATAACAATCAGCTGTCTGGTCCCATCCCGGGAGAATTGGGATACCTTGCCAAATTATTCAAACTGGACCTATCGTGGAATCAATTGAGCGGACAAATTCCGCCCGCCCTGGGCAACCTGAATGTTCTGTTGTTTGATTTGTCCGCGAACAGGCTGACAGGGTCAATTCCTCCAGAGTTGAGCAGCCTTTCAAACACAATTGAACTCCAATTACAAGGAAATCAGTTAAGTGGAAGTATCCCGCCTGAACTTGGTAATATAAGCAGTCTGTTGAAGCTGAATCTTTCCTATAATCAATTGACCGGCACAATCCCGGAAAACATCGGGAGTTTAAGCAACCTTAAGGGACTCTACCTTTACCATAACCAGCTGACAGGCACAATTCCAGGCGAAATTGCGGGGTTAACAAAAATCGAATATTTTGACGTTAGTGTCAACCAATTGGTTGGCCCGCTTCCTGCGGAACTATATTCTTTATCCACGCTCACAAACCTTGACCTTTCTGTAAACCCATTGAACATCCCCATATCGCCGGAAATTGGCAGCCTGACAAACCTGAGATACCTGCGGATGGCACAGAATCTGGTAGTTGGGCCAATACCCACTGCATTATGCAATCTGGTTAACCTGGAAGGGCTTGATCTTGCATCCAACCAGATCAGCGGAGCAATTCCTGCGGAATTCCAAAATTTAACCGGGATCAAGGAACTCGATCTCAGTTATAACCATCTGGAAGTGCCTGCCGCACCCGAGTCGCTGGCCATTTTCCTGGAAGCCCGGGATCCTGACTGGTACAGGACCCAGGCCTTCGACCAGAGCGTGGATTTTGGGACCGAGGCGACCGTAACCGCCCTGGATGGGAAAACCATCATCCGGGTATTTCCGGGCTCCCTCGAGGCTGATGCGATCTTCACATTTATTCCTCAACCAGAGCCCAGTCAAGACAGCGGTGATTTGACCTTTGAGGGGAACAGCTTTCAAATCAATGCGATGGATTTCCTGGGTCAGTACCTGACTGTGTTCGATCAACCGCTCGTGGTTGAGGTAAGTTACGATGAAGCAACTTTACAGACCTCTGAAAAAAAGCTGGCGCTTTTTTACTGGGATACCGACAAAAGTAAATGGATGGATGTGGTAACCACCTGTGAGGGCGGTGTTTATGTCCGGAATTTTGAGGAAAACAAATTTTCCGTCCAGCTCTGCCACCTCAGTGAGTTTTCGTTGTTCGGTACCACCGATTATTTTTCCTATTTACCGTTGATCACCCATTAACTTTATAATCCAATAACGATTAATTCCAAGCCTTTGTACGACTAATAAGAGGAGCAGAAATTTCCGGTGGATGCAAATGTAAAAGTAAGCCAGGACCTGGAGAATAAAGTCATATTGCTGGTCGGGGCCGGCCGACCCATTGGGCGTGCACTGGCGCTGGGCTTTGCCCGGGCAGGTGCGAAACTGGCGCTGCACGACCTGTCGCCAGTGCATGTGGATGAAACCGCAGCCCTTGTAAAAGAACTGGGTACGGAATGCCGAACGTACACCGGCGACATCGGCAAGGGACTTCCCTGCCGCGCTCTGGTCTCGGATGTGCTGGATGACTGGGGCCGGCTGGATGTGCTGGTCACCTGTATACAGGCCGCGCCTCAGGCAGGCCTGCTGGAGCTGGACGAGTGGGATTGGACACACACCCTGGAACTCAATCTGACCGGGCCCTTTCTGTTGGCACAGGCAGCCGTCCCGGTTATGCAGGAGCAGGGCGGGGGTACCATTATTTTTGTGCAGGCTGGAACTTCAGATAAGCTATTGCCGGCGTTGACCGCCAGCCAGGCCGGGCTGGTGGGACTGGCACGGGCAGCCGCGATCGAAATTCTCCCGTATAATATTCATAGCTTCACACTGGCTGCCGGAGATTTATCCGGGTGGGATGTAGAACAAGACAGCGGCCCCGCAGTGAAAGCTATTCAGGAATTAGCAGTCGCTCTTTGCAGCCCGACGGCTGCCAGGTTAAACGGACAGGTGGTATTCCCTGGCCGCGGACCTCAGACCTGAACCTTACGGAGAATCCATGCTCACCTTCCGCGACCTCTCCAACGGCTTTCGCAGCCTGGAGGTGCCGCCTGAGAAACCAGTAATAGTCCACACCTCGCTCTCGTCTTTTGGTGAGGTGCGCGGTGGTGTCGACACCTTGCTTGGGGCGTTGCAAAGCGTGTTTCCGCGCCTGATGGCCCCCACGCATACCTACCACACCATGATCATCCCGGAGGACGGACCGATCCATAACGGCATGGTCTATGGGGCTGGAAGGGCTCTGAATGCCATGGCAGCGTTTTACCACCCCGACATGCAGGCAGACCGCATGATGGGCGTGCTGCCCGAAGCCTTACGCTGCCACCCGCGAGCCAATCGCTCGAAACACCCTATCCTGTCGTTTGCAGGTGTCGGTGTGGATGAACTACTGGGGGCGCAACGCATGGACGATCCGCTGGCGCCTATCCACGAGTTGTATGAGCAGGAGGGCTGGATTCTGCTGCTGGGGGTGACGCACATTGTCAACACCAGCCTGCATTTTGCCGAGAAAATGGCCGGGCGGCGTACGTTTGTCCGCTGGGCATTAACCGAGGATGGCATCGTGGAATGCCCGGGCTTTCCGGGCTGCTCGCTGGGGTTTGATAACGCCCGCCCGTACCTGGCAGACATCACACGCAGCGTGAATATTGGACCGGCGCTGGTGCTAGCGCTGCCGGCACGCGAATGCATCGTCACGACGGCGACGCTGGTGCGCGAGGATCCGCTGGCGCTCCTGTGCGACGACCCCGCCTGCGAGCGCTGCGCAGCGGTGAGGGAGACGGTGTAAGTTTTTGACAAATCCACTCACCTATGTTAAAATACATCAACCTGGTAATAAAAATTCCAGCCGGAACCTCCGGCGCAGGTGGGAATGTCTCGTTCGCTGGCAAGTCGATTTGCCCCGGTCCGTTCTCAGTGCCGGGGCTTAACTTTTGACCTTAAACCACAGCCTGGCTGTGTTATTAAAAACAATTATTCTTACTTAAATAGAAAGGGTTATCTTTAACCAAATGAAAGAAAAAACATTACGCATCCTGCCCCTGGGAGGCCTGGGGGAGGTTGGGCGAAATATGATGGTGTACGAGTACGGCGGCGAAATTCTGGTCGTCGACACCGGTATGATGTTCCCCGACAGCAATATGTACGGGGTGGATTACATCATCCCGGACTTCAGCTGGCTGGTTGAGCGCCGCAATAAGGTGCGCGGCATCATCATCACACACGGGCACGAGGATCACACTGGCGCCATCCGGCATGTCCTGTCGGAGATCCATGCACCGGTATATGCCACGCCTTTGACGCGCGGTCTGCTGGAAGTTAAACTGGCCAAGCAAGGCGGACTGGATAAATCCGGCCTGAACACCGTGCAGGCCGGTGACACCGTGCAAATCGGGCCGTTCAAGGTGGAGTTCTTCCACGTCTGCCATTCCATACCGGATGGGGTCGGGCTGGGCATCACCACGCCGGTTGGGCTGATCGTACACCAGTCGGACTACAAGTTCGACCACACGCCAGTGGATAACTGGCCGTCGGATTACGCCAAGCTGGCCGAGTTCTCGCAACGCGGCGTGCTGGCGCTGCTGGCCGACTCGACCAACGCCGAACGTCCGGGTTGGACGCCTTCCGAGCGCGTTATCGACGGTGCGCTGGATGACGTCTTCCGCGAAGCCAAGGACCGCATCATCCTGGCCAGCTTTGCCTCGCTCATCTCACGGATGCAGCAGGTAGCAACTGTCACCGAGCGCTACGGTCGCAAGATGGCTTTTGTGGGTACCAGCATGGTTGATAACATGAAAATGGCAACCAAACTGGGTTACCTGAATATTCCAGAAAACCTGATTGTCAGCATTGAGCAAGCGCTGACCATGCCCGATAAAGAAGTGGTGATCATGTGTACCGGCTCACAGGGAGAACCCACCTCCATCATGGGACGCTTGAGCACGGGCACAAATCGTCTGTTTGATATCAAGCCGGGCGATACCGTGGTGCTTTCTTCGCACCCGATCCCCGGCAACGAAGAGAATGTTTACAGCACCATCAACCGCCTGTTTCAGCGAGGCGCAAATGTGATCCACGAAGCACTCGCGCCGGTGCATGTCTCCGGGCACGCCAGCCAGGAAGAGATGAAGCTGTTAATCCACCTGACCCGGCCGAAGTTCGTCATCCCCATCCACGGCGAACTGCGCCATCTCTATCAACATGGAAAATTGGCACGCCAGGTTGGCATTCCCGCAGAAAACATCGCCATCATTGAGAATGGTCAGTCCCTCGAATTGACCAGCGAATCTTTGAACTACGGCGAAAAAGTGGCAACTTCCTTCGTATTTGTTGAAGGCTCGAGTGTGGGTGAGGTCGATGAGGATGTTATGGCTGAACGGGAAACTTTGGCCCGCGACGGTATCGTGCTGGTCAACGTGACCCTGGACCGCTACAGCGGCAGCCTGCGGCGCGATCCGCAAATTACCAGCCGCGGTTTCCTGCTCTCGCGTGATTCGGACAGCTTAATCACAGAAGCCCGCAGCCGGGTTCAAAAACTGATCAGCGGCAATTCGAACGGCAATTTGAGCAAAGACGTTGAAAAAGAGTTGAGCAATTTATTCTTCTCTGAAACCCGCCGGCGCCCAATGATCTACGTCACAGTGGCTCGGGAGTAAGCGCGAATATGACGACTTTTAGGCGCGGCAAAGGCCGCGCCTTTTTTATTTCGAGGTGTCCTCTTTTTGGCACAAATGCAGGACTTCATCGCGCGCGGCGCCTCCAACAACTGCAATCAGCACATCGCCGCCCTGAAGGCGGGTGCTGCCGTGCGGGATGAGAACCTTGCGGCCGCGCTGCACGCTGGCGATGACACATTCGGATGGAAATTGGATTTCGCTCATGCGTTTGCCATCCACCACGGAACTGCTCTCGACCAGGATTTCGGTCACGTCGACACCCTCCGGGGTATAAGCGTCAAGCCGCACAGATTGTTCCCTGAAACGCTGAGTTGTACGCCGGCTTAGAGCCATGGAATAAGCGTGAATCACATCGACACGGCGAAGAATGCCGACCAGTTCACGTGGATTATCAGCGGCGACCACCGGCAGGCGGCCAAGGTCACCCTGCGACATGCGCTGCAGCGCATCCGCCAGACTCTCCTGGGGCGTGGTGGTGGTCAGGTTACGGGTGCATACATCCCCAACCGTGGCAGTGGTACGGTTCTGTTCCAGGGCGCGGTCGATATCCTGCAGAGTAAGCATGCCTGCCAAATCGCCGCGCCCATCGACCACCGCCATTCCCTGACGGCGAGTGCGGGCAAGTTCATCGCTGGCCTGTTTAAGGGTCATGGGTTCGGTGAGCGTATCGGGGTTAGCCCGCATGACCTCGCCAACGCTGATGGTAGCCAGAACTTCAACGTCTTTTCCGCGTGCGAGTCGGATACCGTGCCGTGCCAGTCCCATGCTGTAGACTGAATCGCGCTGGATTCGCTGGGAGATCACCATGCTGAAAGCCACTGAGAAAAGCAGCGGAAGGATGATCCGGTAATCTGCTGTCATTTCAAAGAGCAGCAGCGAGGCTGTCAGCGGTGCGTGCACGGCGCCAGCCAGGACGGCAGCCATGCCGACCAGGGCAAAAGCAGCAGGCTGGATGTTTAATGCAGGCAAAAACTGGCTTGTGGCTATGCCAAAAGCAGCACCAAGCGTCGCGCCAAGGAACAGCGAAGGTGCGAAAACACCGCCATAAAAACCACCGCCGATGCTGAGCGGGGTCAGGATCAATTTGGCAATCAGTAGGAGCAGCAGCATCCAGATTGAGAAAGTATCATTGTTGAGGATTGACCCGATGATCTCATAACCATCGCCGAAAATTTGCGGCAGGAACAACCCTACCAGACCTACCCCCAGGCCGGCAGCCGCTGGTTTGATCCATGCGGGAGCATTCCAGGAACCGAATAAGTCCTGCATTTTATAGAGCAGCCGCACGTAGAAAGCAGACACTGGACCTGCCAGCAGCCCAAGGAGAAGGTAGAGCGGGAGTTCCCAGGCTGAATTGAAACCGTAATGGGGGATAGTGAAAGCGGGCTGGCTGCCAGAGACCGCCTGGGTAAACACGGCCGAGGTTACTGATGAAACCAGGATCATCCCCATACTGCTGCCGGCTAATTCACCGAGCACGATCTCAAGCGCAAAGAAAACGCCGGCGATCGGGGCATTGAATGCGGCTGCTATGGCGGCAGCTGCACCGCTGGCAACCAGGCTGCGTAAACGTTCTTCGGATACCCGGAATTTTTGACCGAACAGCGAACCGATGCTGGCACCAATGAAAACCGAAGGATCTTCAGGGCCGACGGACGCACCGCTCCCCAGTGAGAGAATGGCTGCCAGGGTTTTGATCGGTGTTTTCTGATAGCGCAGCCGTCCGCCTGATAATGCTACGGATTGCATGACACTGGCGGTACCGTGCAGTTTTTCCCTGCCAATAAAAAATTTTGACAGCAAGCCGACGGCCAACCCGCCAAGTATTGGAATCAGGAAAACTGTCCAATTGGCAATCGAATCGGATAAACCAAATAGCTCTTTGTTCAGCAGTGCAAAAAGAACCTTGAAAAGCCATACACCAATCCCGCTGAATAGACCAACGATAACCGCCAACACGCTGAAAAGAAGAGTCTGCGAGGTGGCGAAGCGGGTGAAAAGCCGTTTTAGCATGCGGTTATTATACGCACAAAAAACCTCTGATCGAGCAGTATGGCGCAAATGTAGGGCCGAAAATCGGCCTTAACCGGATGCATATCACATTTTCGAACCGTAAATTAAATAGACGGCATCGGAAAATTAGACCGCTTCCCGGAAAAATGTCTCCAGTTCAGTTTCATACCTGCTGCGGTCTGTCCAAATCGACTCGACATGCCCGGCATCTGGCACCAGGAGCAGACGGCGCAGCCCGCGCTGTTTGGCAGCATAGAGCTGTCGGCTGTGCGACGGCGGTACCTCGCGGTCGGCCAGGCCGTGAACGAACAAAATCGGCAGATCCAGGCTGGCGATCTCCTGTTCCGGGGAGACACTCGAAGGGTCAAAACCAGCCAGAAGTTGAATCAACGGCAGGCTGATGTTTATCAGCGGGAATGCCGGCAGGTTGTAGTCGGTTTTCAGGCGGAATTTAAGCTCATCCAGCAGATCGGCGAAGCTTGAGTCAGCAATAACAAAGTTGGGGCGCGGGTCGATGGCAGCGTGCATCAGACAGGTGGCTGCCCCCAGGGATTCGCCCAGTGTCCCAATGGTGCTCCCCGCCGGGACACGGGTTTGCACCCAATCAACTACGGCCTTGAGGTCTTGCTTTTCATAATAGCCGAAGGTTGTGTTTGGGCCGCCGCTGCGACCGTAAAAGCGCTGATCATAGATCAGAATATTCCAGCCCTGCCGCCGGAACCAAGGCATGTACTTGACCATACCCAGGCGCGTGTATGAAAAGCCGTGGACCATGATGATGGTTTTTAAGGCTCCGGGCATGGGGAACCAGGTGCCCGACAGTTTGTAACCAAATGGCGAGCGAATAGCGATTTCCTGCTTCTCCCAGCCTTGGTAGGCTGTCTCGTTTAATCTGCCGTGCTCCACTTCCAACAGGTAGCTTTTCTCGTAGGTGAAATGCCGCGGGTAGATAGCTTGCTTGACCAGCCACAGGCTGCCGAACAACAGCACGAGGAATACCAGGCCGAGGAATATGAGAGGCAGAATTAAAATGGTCGCAGGCATGGATGAGTCCAGGATCGGAATTATTCAATTGTAATGGGTATATTCGCACCCATGAAACTGCTTATGGTATGATCTTCCCATCCCATATTATCCATTCTCACAGCCATGATCGCCGTCACCCTCGATAAAATCACCTATACCTACGTTTCCACGCCAATCGTTGCCGACCTCTCATGGGATATCCATGATGACCGCGTGGTCGGGTTAATCGGCCCAAACGGCAGCGGTAAAAGTACGCTGCTGCGGCTGATTGCAGGGGAGCTGACGCCGGACAGCGGCTTTCTGGTACGCAAGAAAGGCCTGTCGATCGGTTACCTGCATCAAGATGTGCAGCTAACGCCGGGGCACACTCTACTGCAGGAGGTAATGACCGCGTCCAGACC
>CAYPJS010000113.1:0-1815 GCA_964411135.1 uncultured Anaerolinea sp. | reverse complement strand
GATGGTGTAATCCACCTCGGACTTGACTGGGATAATCCCGTTGATGCGCGGGGTGAGCAGGTAACCGAAGGCAGCAGTGTTGCTGCAGTACTTGATCGTGTCTGAAGTATGGCAGGTTTCGTCACTGCTCATATCCTGCCCGGAGAAACGGTCATTATTTTCTTCTGTGGAATAATAGTCGTATGAATCGGTCAGGCGGCCTGCCATGGTGCTCTTTTCCAGGTCGCTGTGGTTGCCCACGGCTTCCTCGTAGAGCGCACCCTCAAAGGGGGCACTGACCTTCATGGTGTTTCCCCCCACCAGCCCCAGATCCGGATCCAGCAGGCTGGTGTCGAACTCGCCAAAGCTGGCATCACCGACATT
Organism: uncultured Anaerolinea sp.; assembly: GCA_964411135.1. GTDB lineage: Bacteria > Chloroflexota > Anaerolineae > Anaerolineales > Anaerolineaceae > Bellilinea. Next base: position 1,452 of record CAYPJS010000113.1, on the reverse strand, counting down.
GGTACACACCTCGGCACTGTAGAACAATGACAGTAAGGCTGTGGCGATGGTTTGTGCCTGCCCCGTGAACAACCAGGTGAAGAGCGAGAAGAGGGCATCGATAATGGCCATGATGGCAGCAATGATCTGCCCGATAACGGGGATGCAGTTAATAATAAACATCACGATCAGGTACACCGTGGTGACAATGGCCTGTGCCAGAGCATTACGCCAGACCACCGGGTTACTGAGCCCGCCGAATGCCAGCGTGAGGGCAAAGCTCACCCAGGTCATACCGATACTGACCACCAATCCGATCACCATAATGCCCATGGCTAATTTGGAAATGGCATCCAGCGTGCCTTTGACCGCCTTGATGATCATATCCACGGTCGCCTGGATTTGTCCGATGATGGCCAGGGATTGGACCACCGCATTGGCGACCTTGAGCGCATCCTCGCTGCGGCACATTTTGACGTCAGCGCCGGCACTGCAAATGGCATTAATAACGCTCATGATCAAGGAAGCGCTCATGGAAACCACCGAAAGACCAACCCCGATGGTGTTCCAGGCTTTAAGGCCGGAGGTCAGGGTCTTCCAGTCGTTGCGCAGCCCCATGGCGTCGTTCAGCCCCCAACCCACGTAGCTTGCACCGCCTACCGTCAGGGCTGCCGCAATGCCGGTGCTCATGCCGACGTAATCCACGACTGAACGGACTTGCTCCTCCAACTCCGGATCCAGCGCACGGTCAAGTGCCAGCTGGTATTCATCGGCTCTTTCACCAACCAGTGCCTGCCCGTCCACCGAAATGGGGGTGAAGGATGGGCTGGTTGCCAGCAGGTAGGCAGTGTAGGCGATGAACCGAACATCGTCCTCCTGCAGGTCCGGGTAACTGGCGCGCATTGAGGTGCTGTAATCGGCTTTATAGCGCGCCTCGACCAGTTCCAGCATGCGGGCTGCCGAGGTAATTTGCCAGCCGCTGCTGTCCTTCTCGTAAAAGCGCAGCTGCACGCCGCGCGAGGTCATCAATGGAACGTTCCCCAGGTTGACGTGCAGCATGCTCAGATCAACCTCGCCGGTTGTATTGGCAGTTAACTCCGACAGATCCTGGACGCCCAAAGAAGACTCGTAGGCTACGATCAGTGACGCGCAGTCAACCGCATTGCCGTCAACATCCTTGCAGCGGCCGCCGTTAATTTCATAGAGGCCCTTGTAGTTCTCCAGGTAACCCGGCACCAACTCCCCGCCAATCCCGGCAACCCCGGCATCCATATGCCCGTATTGGACTGGTCCTGCAATCGAGACTTCGCCAGGGTCCACGTCGAAGGTCAGGTAGCTGGCAACGCCATTTGGATCAAAGCGGCTTGCCACCTGCTGCAGCGCGGTCTGATTCTCCAGTTGACCTTCCATGAAGACATGGGTTTTAAAGGTGTCGCTTAAGCCAAGCAGGACCTTGAATAACACCAGGTCATC
>CAYPJS010000112.1:0-9222 GCA_964411135.1 uncultured Anaerolinea sp. | reverse complement strand
AGCGGTGGGCTCGTGCGTGGGGGCGTGGATGCCGCAGAGCAGGTCGTCCTCGTTTACCCCCAGACGGGCCTGCAGTGCAGAAACTGTTTGGAAGTGCTCATCGGTGCCGGAGTGCGAGGCACACAGCAGGGCGACCTCTTTCTGGCTCAAATGGAAAGCCTCTGCTCCACCGTCTTCCAGCAGCGGCAGGACCTGCAGCGGCTTGGAGGACGAACGTAAATAGGTGATATGTTGCGGATCGCCGACGCTGGCGATGATTTGTCCGGCTGCATCGACTACCGCCAGGGCACCCACATGCACCGACTCGACAATTGGACCACGCGTCACTTCGACGAGCGTTTCATACGGTGAAGATCTCATTGTGTTAGTAGCCTCGGTTTATTCTTCCATTTCTTCGCCGGACGGCCTGAAGTTGCGGGTAAAGCACTGTGCCAGGCCCCATTTTAAACGGCTGGTGTATTGCTCCGAGTGATTGGCGGGAAAATCGAAAAATTTTAATAATACCGGCAGCAGGGCAGAAGTATCAGCCGCATTGGCGTGTGAATCAGACAGCTGTTTGAGCATAGCCTGGGTTTCTTTAAGAAAATCCAACATATGCCGCACATGCTTTTGCGTCACCAGCCCGTTGCGGCCGTTGATAATCAGGTAATTTTGGTAGGTCGGTGACCCCAGCAGTTCAAGCGTTTGCAGCCAGGCGGAAAGGTTGGCTGCTGCCAGGAAGGGCGGCTGGTCGTAAACAACCGCGTCCCCAACAAATATTAGCTGGTGGTAGGGCATAACAGCCCAAATTGCGCCGCTGGCTGGGCCGGGATGTGATTCAAGCCGCAGCGGGTGGTCGCTGAAATTGATCTGCATGCTCTCGCTAAAGGTGATTTCCGGGGGTGCCCAGCGGATGCTGCCAATGCCATTGAACACCTCCCACTCCGCACCGGTTTCCACACCTGACGATTTGAAGGTTACTGGTCGGTTGCGGAAGACCTGAGCCATCCGTTCGTGACCGGCAACCGTGCACTCCATGGCGCGCACACCTAAAGTGCGGTCGACATGGGCATCCATGTTAATAAGCAGCCGGTCAACTCCGCCGCTCAAGTTGAGCAGGGCAGAGCGCCATGCGCGGCAGTCATCCGCGCGGAAAGGTGCGTCAATCAAAACCAGCCCATGCGGCCAGTTGATTGCCCCAAGTGTCACGCCAGGATAACTGCGCTCAATGAACACATGCTCAGCGATTTCTTGCATTGAATTTCCTTGTCGTAAAGATGAGGGAATTTTGGTCAGTCAGTGACCGGCAGGGTGAACACGAAGCAGCTGCCTTCTCCAAGCGTACTTTCTACCCAGATTTTACCACCATGAGCTTCAACCGCCAGCCGGCAAAAAGCCAGTCCCAGGCCCATACCGCGCGGGTAACGGTCAGCTTGCAAGCGCCTGTATTTTTCGAAGATCTGCTCGCGTGCCTCTTCGGGGACGCCCTGTCCAGTGTCCTTTACCCAGAAGCTCACCCCGTTTTCAACTGCAGCACAGCCGCCTTCAATGTGGCCGTCGCTGGGAGTGAATTTAATGGCATTTTCCAATAAATTGATAAAAACCCGCCGGATCATGTCGTAATCGGCAGATAGGATGGGCAGTCCTTTGACCAGATTGGTCGTGACATGAATGCCTTTAGTGGTAGCCTGCGTTTGGATTACTTCCATGCATTCAGTTACCAAACCAGCCGGGTTCAATTCGCCCTTCTTGATTAACCCCTGTCCGGATTCAAGACGGTAGATGTCCAGCAGCGAGCTGATCAAACGCTGCAGCCGGCTTGCCGAGCGGGTGGCGATCTGGAAAACCGTCTCGAAGGATTCGTCTGCGTCGGGGGGCAGCATGGTACTCAGGATGTCCATGGACGAGATAATGTTGGCAAGCGGAGAGCGCAGGTCGTGGTAGATCATCGCCATCAGGTCGTCGCGCAGTGTATCTAACTGTTTGCGTTCGCTTATATCGCGGAAGATCCATTGCAGTGGTTCTTCCCTGCCCAGCTTGACGCGCCGTACATGCACCTCAATCGGGTTGCTTGACCCGTCAAACGCATGGATCTGGCTTTCATAAGAAACAGTGCTGCCGTCCGCAAGCAGGGCAAAGTCATCCCCCAGCTTTTCAAGCTGGGCGGCATGCAGGTCCAGCACCGATAAGCCGAACAATTTTTCGGGCACGACGCCAAGAGCTCTGGCAGCCTGACGATTGGCTACCAAAATGCGGCCGTCCCAGTTGGTCAACATAATCGGGTCGATACTGTCCTCGAACAGTTCCTGGTAACGCCGCTGGGCTTCCGTCGCTGTTTCGAAAAGATGCGCGTTGCGCACTGCCATGGCCGCCAGGCCAGCAATGGCTACTGCCAGTGAAAGATGTGACTCGCTGAAGAAATTTGACTCGGCGTGTACCAGCGTCAGCACCCCGCTTAACTGATCCTGCGCCAACAGCGGCACACACAACGCTGACTTGGAGCCTGTGGCAGCCTGGTCGTCGTCCGGGCGATGGAACCAGCGGCCTTCCAGCAGCGTGTCATTCACAAGTGCCGGTTTACGCTGGTTGACCACCCAGCCAGCCAATCCTTGATCGAGGATGACACTCATCTCGGCTGTGGATGGTCGGTAGAGCTGCCCGTTAACCACCATGGCGGCTTCGACCGGCTGGCCGTTAGAGCCCAGCGCGATCAAACTGCCGCGTTCAGCCCCAATTGCCTGGGTCGCGTGAAACAGAACGCGTTCAAGCACAGTCTGTAAATCCAGGCTGGAGGTCAGCTCGCGGCTGATATTCAGGAGTAATTCAAGGGAGGTTTGCGGCTGGTCAGGGATCATGCATTCTCCAGGGTGGTGGATTGAGTATAGCATAAGGCGTCTTTGCCTGGTTGCAACCAGAGCGGGTTTTTACCATGTTCGCGTCTGGCTTGATCGCCGGCTGTATCTGGCGGCATTTTAATAATCACTGCTTTCTACTTCTGGACTCGTAAATTAATATCAGGCGGTTATAATAGGCGCATCATCCGCTTAATGGTTAAGCGGGAGAGAGAGGTGTACTGTGTTTAATCCCTTCCGCCGTAAAGAAGACGAAGAAAAGGCTCGTGACGAGGGCCGTATCCCACCCGGTCAGTCACTTACCAACCGTTTCCCAGTGCTGCATTATGGGCCGGTACCGCGCGTTGACCTTGAAACGTGGACCTTCCGCATTTGGGGCGAGGTTGAAAAACCGGTTGAACTGACCTGGAAAGAATTTAGTGCACTGCCCAGGACCAGGCTGGAGATGGATATCCACTGTGTGACCCGCTGGAGCAAGGTGGATACAGTCTGGGAAGGCGTGTCGGTGCGCACTTTGATTGATGAAGGTATCTTCAAACCCTTGCCCTCTGCAAAATTTGTCATGCAGCATGCTGAATATGGTTTCACGGTCAATATCCCCGCCAGCCTGGCTCTGGCTGAAAATTTCCTCATGGCTACTCATTATGACGGTGCCCCCATCAGCCCGGATCACGGCTATCCGCTGCGGGGTGTGGTGGGCGCTATCCCGGGACGAGAGGATTTGTTCACGCCTTACTTCTGGAAAGGTGCCAAGTGGCTGCGAGGACTCGAATGGATGCGCCAGGACCGGCTGGGTTTCTGGGAAGAGGCTGGCTATCACAACGACGCCGATATCTGGAAAGAGGAGCGCTTCGCCTGACGCTTTCCCCCGATTGCCTGGTTATCGCCTGAGCGTATGCCAGGCGGGGGTAAATTGTGATATACTTCACCATACTCATTTATTGAGTATTGGTCGACCGCATCATGTCACCCAGATCGCAGGCACCCCTTTCCCTTGAATACATGCTGCTCGGTTTTGCTGCCCAGGCGCCGGTGCACGGTTACGAGCTGCATAAAAAGCTCAGTATGCAGGAAGGCATCTCTTCCATCTGGCATCTCAAACAGAGCCAGTTGTATGCCCTGCTTGATAAACTCGAGTCGCTCGGGCTGCTTCGCGCTGAAGCGGCTCCGGGAACTGTGTATGCTCCGCGTAAGGAATACCATCTGACCGATGCGGGACGCCAGGCCTTTGAAGAATGGCTGGTCAGCCCGGTCACGCACGCCCGAGATATGCGCCAGGAGTTTCTGGCGCGGCTGTATTTTGCCCGGCAGGCAGGCGGCGATACTGCCCAGCGCCTGGTAGAGGCCCAATATGCCGAGTGTTTTACCTGGCGTAAAAACCTGCTTGACCGGCTGGAGCGCGGCAGCGGCACGGAACCCTTCCAGCGCGTGGTGGATGAATACCGGTTGAATCAGATCGAAGCAATCCTCTTATGGTTGGACCAATGCAGAACGACGTTAGCCCTGTAAGACCCGAGCGAACCTCCAACCGCTATGACCGCAGCTTCCTGCCGCTGTTCGGGCTGCCGTTGATCCTGTTCATCATCCTGCCCCTGTTTGCGCTGCTGCTGCGAGTTCCTTATCAGGATTTCTTTGCTTCGGTACAGACCGATCAAATTAAACAAGCCATCCGACTCAGCCTGTTCACCTCAACCATTTCCATGCTGGTGACGGTGCTTTTCGGTACACCGGTGGCATACGTGCTGGCTCGCAGCCGTTCACGCGCCATTTCTATCATCGATACCATCATCGATTTGCCTTCCGTTCTGCCGCCAGCCGTTGCAGGTGTGGCGCTGTTGATGGCTTTTGGACGGCGCGGCTTGTTTGGAGCCTGGTTGGCGGATGCTGGCATCACGCTGCCTTTCACCCAGGCAGCTGTTATCATGGCGCAGGTCTTTGTTGCTTCGCCGTATTTCGTAAAAGCCGCCTCGATCGGTTTCAGCGGAATTCGCACCGAACTGCTGGAGGCGGCGGCGCTAGACGGCGCCAGCCGCTGGCAGACTTTCTGGCATATCACACTGCCGTTGGCGCGCATGTCCATGATGACGGGTGGAGTGATGACCTGGGCGCGTGCGCTGGGAGAATTTGGCGCAACAATCATCTTTGCTGGTAATTTTCCCGGGCGAACTCAAACCATGCCGCTGGCAATTTATGTCGGTTTCGAAATGGACCTGAGTACAGCCCTGCTGCTGGCCTTTATATTGATTTGTTTTGCCTTCCTGACTCTGGTAGCGGTCAAATTTATCCTTAACCGCACTGCAGATCGCGGCGAACAAGCTTGAGCTGTTTTTACGGCGAACGGTCCACCGGGAGGTAGAATCCTCTTATTGACGGCACGAAATCTGCAACCTTTTTGTTGAGAACCGGATTGGTTTGAAGACCCTTGCAGAAATGATAAGCATTAATCTTCGAAATTAAGCCATAATAAGAAGGCGTGAATCATTTTCGGGGCTAGAATTTAACCAACCTTATTGTCAACATCTATTATGTAAGGCAGAATCCCGGCCTTTGCAAGAAAATTATGGAAAGAACAGGTGACCCATGGAAACAAAACGACCCGTTGTGTACGTTTGCCACACCAGTGAAGACAAAGCCACTTTTGTTGTTCCATTTGCGAAGAAACTGGCGGAAAAGGGGGTCAAGGTGCTGGTTGACCCATGGGAGCTTTCGCATGGAGAAAGCTTGATCGAAAAAATCTTCACCGAGGGAATTAAAAGCGCTGACGCATTCATCGTGGTTCTGTCAGAATTTAGCGTGCGCAAAACCTGGATTACCGAGGAATTGCGTCCGGGGCTGGTTAAACGGATTTCCGCGCACAGTAAATTAATCCCGGTGCTGATCGACGACAGCGAGGTGCCTGAACCGCTCAAAGCCGTGCCTTCGGTTGTGATCCAGGACATCCATCACGCTGACACGGAAATCAACCGCATCGCAGACACCCTGTTTGACGGAAAGGCACCTGCTGCGCCAGAAATGCCCGCCGTGACGCCTGAGGAAGCGGTCAAAGCAATTCCCGGTCTCTCAAACGAAGCGACCTATATCCTCAAGGTTAGCTGCGAAAAGTCCGTGGAGAAAGAACGCCGCTTCATCAACACCACCGATATCATGGGCGAATTGGATGCGAAGGGTATCGGCGGGGCAATGCTGAATAAGGCTTTGCTGAGCCTGGATGAATTTGGTTTCATCAAAGCCGGGCGCGTGCTCGGCAGCCCGAACATTGAATTCTACAACACAACCGCAGCCGGCTATGAAGCCTATGCCAGAGCTTATATGAATGATTTTGATGGATTGGTGCAGAAGGTACTGGATGCGGTGGCAAACGAAGGCCTGGCTACCAACGACGATTTATCCTCCAGCTTTAATTTGCCGCTGGCGGTCACCAATTACATCATTGATATTCTGGTCGAGCGCAGCTACGTCAAATTGGGAAAAGCAGCAGGCGGTGCGGTTTTGATCAAGGAAGTCACAAAAGAAGGCAAGCGCGCACTGCAAGCCTGATTATCAATCAAGACCATGACCTCTGACGGGCTTGTGCTACTTTGCAGGCTCCAGGAAATAAACACTGCCGTTTAGGGATGCCTCAGCGACCCAGCCGCTCAAGCCATTGGCATCCAGGATCTTCCACCACAGGAAGGCAGAATATTCATAGGGTTCACATACAGGTCCGCCCAGGATGGTACCCCGGGCGTCTTTCGGGTTGGCGTGGGTAACCTGCGAGCTTAACAGGGGATCAGTGTGTACATTCAGATTCTGCAGCAATACAACCAAATCGCCCACCGAAATTCGCGATTCCATAGGCAGCGGGCAGTCCAGGGTGGGCACCAGGGTGATGGTTGGCGAGACAATTTGGGTGGGGGTCAGGCGCGGGGTAGCGGAAACGCCTGCCGTCGGCGTGGAGAGTAGAGTCAAAGTAGGGGTTGATGTGGCTGTTGATGTAGGCACGAATACGCCGATAACCCACTCATTCTGACCTGCATTCCAGGTGGCGATCAACCCGCCGCGTGTGTCGGTAATTTGCCAGGAGAGATCGCTGGCCTGTACCAGGCGGGTTTCTCGCGGCAGTTCCAGTCGTAAACTGGCAGGGATTACCGGCTCCCAGGTGCTGCCGTCCGAGGATAGACTGTAGATTTGTACCCCCTGCGGATTGAGCAGCTCGCGGGCGACCGGGTCGTACTTCCAGCTGAACGGTGCATCTGGGTACTGCGGCAGATTGGCACGTGCGATCGATGCTGGTCTTGAGGCTGGGTTGACCAGCGCGTATATAAATGCCGCCAGGACAATCACAATGACGGCTTTGATCAGATCGTAAATACTGAGTTGACTGCGGCTCACCCGGGTTGATTCTCTCAATTACTGTTTTAAAAGTTAAATCGTCTGGTTGATTTTACCGTAAAAAAACCTCGGCTGTTGAAAGACCCCTTTTGTTGGAGCTTTTAAACCGGGCTGGGGCGTGTATTCTGGCTTGACAATTCAGAACATAAATTCTATAATAAATTCCAGGACCAGATTTCCTTCGTCGGACGGAAGCATGACCGCCAGCTTCGACGGGAATGTATAATCAAATGGTATACAATTTTTTCAAAGGCTGGAGGTGTTGATGGACATCCATCCGATGGTGGCTCAACTGCGCTTTACCCGCAGCGAATTCATTCGTGGAGTCAAAAACGTCAGCGAGGAGGATGGGAAAAGGCGTCTGCCGCCGATGAACTGCATCAGTTGGAATGTGGGTCACCTGGCCTGGCAGGAACAGCGCTACTTTCTGTACTTTGGGATGGGAGAGATGCCGTTTCCCGAGATCAATACCAGTTTTGCCTACGGTGCCCCTGCCAGCACTCCGTCTATCAAGGAGATGATCAAGGTCTGGAAGATTATCACGGCAAAGGCTGATCCGTGGTTGGATACGCTAACCTCTGACCGGCTGACGCAGTTTGTGGTGCAGGACGGTAAACAAACTGGACGCATGTACGGCAATCTACTGCAGCGCATCATCTACCACTACTGGTACCACACCGGCGAGAATGCAGCCATCCGGCAGCTGCTGGGGCATGAGAAACTGCCGGTCTTCGTTGGCAACATTGACAGTAAAGCACCTTATACCCCAGAAGCGGCGACTGGCGGATGAGTTTTTCATCATAAGCACAACTCTGAAATGAACCGCGAGCATTTGATTCCTTCCTTGCAGCGCTTGGCCCATAAAATTGCGCCGGGCAGTACCATGCTGCGCGCATGGGATTTGCCAGGGGGCATGTCCGCCGCATTAACCGTCTTCGAGGTGGAACTCAAGCAGGGAGAAAGACGCAAGCTGATTCTGCGGACTCGGGAACTCGCAGGCTTGTCAGTTGAGGATGAATTCAGGACGCTCGGAATTCTGCAGAGGTTGGGGATTGCCGCACCCGCACCCGTACTGGTGGATGTCTCGACAGAATTGTTTCCCAGGCCGTACCTGGTGCTGGAATATGTGGAAGGCGAGGTTGACTTTGCACCAGCCGATCCGGTGAGTGCCGCCCGGCAAATGGCGCGGCTGCTAGCGAGTCTGCATACATCAGACTTAACAGGCTTAGAACTCGCCTGCCTGCCTGCCAACTCGGCGGGACTGGAAGTGGAGGCATCGGGTACACCGTACGGCTTGAGTGGGTTGATGCACGAAGGATTGATCCGGGCTGTGCTGGCGTCCATGCCGGCACCGACCTGGCAGCGGACTGTCTTGCTGCACGGTGATTTTTGGCCCGGCAACATCCTGTGGCAGGCTGATGAATTGGCAGCCGTGTTGGATTGGGAGGATGCGTCGCTCGGCGACCCGCTGGCTGATCTTGCGATCGCGCGGCTTGACCTGACCTGCATTTTTTCGCAAGAAGCAGCCCAAAGTTTCACCCGCGAGTACCTGCAGCTTACCGGGTTCGATGCAGCCGCGCTGCCCTACTGGGATTTATGCGCAGCGTTGCGCCTGATCCGATTGACTTGCTGCGACCTGACAGGCTGGACGGAATTCTTTGCTGCTCATGGGCGCCAGGATATTACCACGGAAAAATTCTTGGCTGCCTTCCAGGAATTCACTGAGCAGGCAGTCATAGCACCCAATACAGCAAGGTATTAAGTTAAATAGATTGCCCTCGGGTGAAACAAAAAAAGATTGAGCGTTGTTTGGGAGAATGATTTGGCTTTATGGATTACCATGGAGTATTAAATGGAAAAAATCGATCACTATGACCTTTTGAAACATCTCTACCAGCCGTCAGCTAAAGCGGTGTCGCAGGTGAATGTGCCGCCGATGAATTTCATTATGATCGACGGAGAAGGCGACCCGAACACAGCTCAGGAATACAAAGACGCCCTCCAGGCGCTTTACTCAGTG
>CAYPJS010000111.1:0-1571 GCA_964411135.1 uncultured Anaerolinea sp. | reverse complement strand
GGCGCATGCCGCCAAGCTGTTCCTCCGGCATGCCGACCAGGCGCATGAACAGCGCGGCTGCCTCACCTGGTTGATCGGATGCCAGCGCCTGGCTCAAATTCTTGCGGTACTCGAGCCACTGCGGCTGCATGGATTCATCCGCGGTGTACGGCGGCTCATACAAAGCAATCTTTATTATCTTGCTGCCCAAGCTGGCAGCTGCCTCGAGCACCAGGGCGGCGCCTGAGGAGGTGCCGAATAGATTTGCACTACCGCCCGCCGTATTGATCAAGGCATCAATATCCTCGATCTCACGCTCATGGGTCAGGGGATTGCCATTGCTGCTCTCGCCGCGCCCGCGCCGATCGTATTTATAAACCGTGAAATGGGGCGAGAGGAGTTCCGAAAGCTTTCCCATGGGACCAAACTGCCGGTAGCACATGGCGCCGTCCACCAGGATTAACGCCGGGCCGGAACCGGAAACATCATAGGCAATCGTCGTGCCGTCTTTGGAAATTACCTTGCTCATGGTTCACCTCTGTTGTTGATTTAATGGTGGATAGGTTAATTTACACAGGCCGATAAATTTGAATCAAGACCCCGTCACCGACCACTTTTGATTCAGAGAGCTGCAGCGATATCTGGGGAAGACCATTCTCGAACAGGCGCATACCCTGCCCCAGGATCACTGGAAAGACCATCAGGCGCAGCTCATCCACCAGGCCGTGCCGAAACAGCGACAACACCAGCTGCCGGCTGCCTGCTACCAGGATGCTGCCCCCCGGTTGGCGTTTGATGCGCTCAACCTCCAATGCCGCGTCTCCGCGCAGGAGGGTGGTGTTGTTCCAGCCCGCTTCCTTGAGCGTGTTGGAAACCACATACTTGGGCATACTGTTGATGCGGTCGGCGAACTCACCGCTGCGGGTGGGCCAGGCTGCGGCAAATCCTTCATAGGTCTTGCGGCCCAGAAGGTGCGCCTCGCACTGCATGACCTCATCAAATTTGAACTGGTCGCCTTCAGCGCCGCGGTCAATTTCCAGCGCCCATCTGCCGCGCGGCATGCCTTCCGATCCGCCTGGATCTTCCATCACGCCGTCCACGGTGACGAATTCAGTAACAATCAATTTGCGCATGGCACTTGCTCCGATCTTGATTTACTCAATCCAACAAACCGGCATGGTTCAGGTGTTGGTGTTAATTTGTCCCTGCACAGCCAGAATAGCATGATCGGTTTGCGAAGTCTTGTATAAAAACGACACGCTTGCAGTCCGGTTTTTTTTCTGGATCTGCGCGGGAGTCAGTCCGATGCGGTATTTTAGGGCGCGGGTCAGGTGCGGCTGGTCAAAATAGCCAGCATCCTCAACCGTGTCGAGGATGGCAGCTCCATCCCGAAGCAGGCGTGCGGCATATCGTGCGCGCACGATCTGGTAAACAGCCGCGTAGGACAGGCCGGTGGCCTGCAGAAAACGCCGCTGCACGCTGCGCAGTGAAAGAGCGACAGGTTGACTCTGCAGGACCTGCTCAACAAGCGGCTCGTATACCAGGGCTCCGCTGCGTGCCAGGCGTGCGACAAATTCATCAGCGTTGTCGAA
>CAYPJS010000110.1:0-6416 GCA_964411135.1 uncultured Anaerolinea sp. | reverse complement strand
GCGCACCTCGGCTGGCACCCAGGGAGTGGTCAGGGCTGTTAAAGCAGACACGATCCTTACCGCCAGCCTGGTCAACGCGGCTGCCACGGTAAAGTACATCCAAAAACTGGCTCCCCCTTCTGTCACGCTCGTTCAAACCGGGTATTGGCTTGAGGAAGGCTGGGGAGACGAAGATATCGCCTGCGCCGATGTGATTGAAAACCTATTGCGCGGCGGTGGATACGACCTTGACAACCTTACGCACCGGGTGCGTGCATCCCGCTCTGGGCTGCATTTTGACGGATCGCGCCCAGATTTTCCGCAATCCGACCTGGAGCTGGCGCTGCGCATCGATTGCTTTGATTTTGCCATGCAAGTTGAACGCGTCAACGGTCTGCATGTGCTCCGCAGGGTGAATGAAAGCCCGGTGTAAAGGCAAGGGTATGTGTGAATATTCTGGGCGTGGTTGTTCCACTGGTCCGATCGTTAAATATCTGGGCACGGGGATTTACGATCCATCAAGCCAATTGACTGAACCCCGTGCCCCCATCGCACGTAACAAGAAAAATCTCTGCGCTCTCAGCGACCTCTGCGGTTATATCTTTTCAATCAGCCAGGTTTATCACCGCGTCAGTTTGGCATAATATTGATAGCGGTCGGCGCGGTACAGAATGCGCACGTGTTCGATGGGACGGCGGTACTGCGAATAGGTGACCCGTACGCTCAACAGCAGCGGGCTGCCAGGGTCGATCTGCAGCAGTGCCGCCTCGCGCGGGCTGGCCAGCACCGCCTCCAGCGTCTCATCTGCTTCCGTTGGGTGCAGGTTGTATTTTTCAGCCAGCAGGGTGTAAATTGAGCCGGCTTTTTCGAGCATCTCCAGTGCCACCTCCGCCCCCTCGGGCAGGATGTGGTACGAGGTCATCAGCCCCATCGGCACGCCGTCACCCAGGCGCAGACGCTCGATGAACAGCAGCGCTCCGCAGTCGGGCGGCAATTCCAGCCGCTGCCGCACATCCTCCGGCGGCTTTTCCATACGGATTTCCAGGATCTTCTGGCCCGGTTCAAGACCGCGGGCGCGCATATCCTCGCTGAAGCTGGTCAGTTCCGAGATGCCCTTCTGCAGCTTGCGCGGCGAGACGAACGTGCCGCGGCCGTGTTCGCGGTAGAGGTACCCCTGGCGCACCAACAGGTCAATGGCCTGCCGGATGGTGGTGCGACTGACCGAATAAATATCCTCCAGCTGCCGCTCGGAGGGAATCGGCTGGTGTGGGTCAATCTCGCCGCCGGAGATTTGCTCACGCAGGATGTTCGCCAGCTGGTAATACTTCGGTGTAAAGTCGTTCGGGTCAACGATGGCAGGCATACAGGTTCCTTTTGATACCCTCAAGACATCATGTCGATATTACCAGTATACAGGCAAAAAATAGCTGTCGTCAAGCGTATCCCTTTCCCTGCTTGATCGTCTAAAATTGCGAATGTTGACCGTTTCGGGTAAAATACCCTCTATATTATGGCTGAAGCCAACCTCCAGCAATTAACCCGCGAACAACTGGAAGCCCGCCTTCTGGCACTGCATAAATCCAGCCTGGAACTGGTGCAAATCACCGTCCTTGAGGCCCTGCTGGACCGTATTGCCGTGCTGGCCTGTGAACAGGTCGAGGCGCGCTATGCAGCCGTGGGTGTCGTAGGACCCAGCGGCGAGCTTGAATCGTTCCATACCTACGGCATGAGCGAGGAAGAAATCTCGCGCATGGCGGCTCCGCCGCGCGGGTTGGGCCTGCTGGGTGCGCTCATGCATGCCCAGGACTCGATCCGCCTTGCGCGCATCTCGCAGGATCCGCGCAGTGTTGGCTTTCCCAGGAACCACCCCAGTATGGAATCCTTCCTGGGTGTGCCCATCCGGCACGGCGGGCGGCACATAGGCCAGATTTACCTGACGGAAAAGATCGGCACCGAGGAGTTTACCGAAAGTGACCAGCTCATTATCGAAATGCTGGCTGCTTATGCCGCGATCGCCATTATCAACGCGCGCATGTACAAGGAACTGGTCCAGCGCGACCGCATCCTGACGCGCCGCAACGAGAACCTGGCACTGCTAAACGAGCTTTCTTCCACCCTGGCTACATCATCCGACATCGAACAAATCCTGGATAAAGCCGTGACCCAGGTGCTGGATTATCTTCAATTGGAAATCGGCGAGGTATACCTGCGCCAGGAAAACAGCCGTCTTCTCAAGCGCATGCTGCACCGCGGGACCATCGTGCGGGCGCTGTGGGCGCAGGATCAGTACAGCCTGGGCGAGGGCACCATCGGCAAGGTCGCCAAGTCAAACCAGGCACGCCTGATCTCGATGAATAATCCCGAGGGGACCGATTTTCACCCCGACGTGTACGATGAGGAGTTCCACCAGGTGGCCTGCCTGCCCATCACCGGGCGCCAGGGCGTGGTGGGGGTGCTGTGCCTTGCATCCTGCCATCCGCGTCCGCTTGACGAGTTGGAAATGCAGTTCCTTGCCACCATCGGCTCCTGGGTTGGCACTGCCATTGAGAGCGTACGGCTGAACCTGCAAGGCCGCCGCCTGGCCATCCTTGAGGAACGCGACCGCATCGGGATGGACCTGCACGACGGCATTATCCAATCCATTTACGCGGTCGGCCTAACCCTTGAACACGCGCGCCTGCTGGTCAAGACCGACACTGCCGGCATGACGCAGCGTATCGAGCAAGCCATCAGCGACCTCAACCACACCATCCGCGACATCCGTACCTACATCCTTGATCTGCGTCCGCGCCAGCTGCACAACGAAAACTTAATGGAAGGCATCCGTCGCCTGGTGCAGGAATTCCGCGCGAATACGCTGCTCACAGTTAATCTGCAGGGCAGCGACGAAGATATGGCAGATATCCCGGATACGCAGGCGCTGGCGCTCTTCCACATATGTCAGGAAGCCCTGGCAAATATTGCCAAACACGCCCGCGCCCGCACCATCGGTGTCACATTGTGGAAAGCCTCAGACCGCTATCTGCTGGAAGTTACCGATGACGGGCAGGGTTTTGATTTCGAAAAAATGAAGCTGTCGATCGGTCACGGCCTGGCGAATATGCAGACCCGGGCGCGGAATGTGGGCGGCGATATCGATTTTTCATCCGAGCCGGGCAGCGGCACTACCATTCTGGCCTGGGTACCGGCGGCAGTCGATGAACCTGCCGGCTGATAAAAAAGGCGCTTACGTGCAGGGCATGTTTAACCGCATTGCCCCGCGTTACGATTTAATGAACCGCCTGATGACCGCCGGGCAGGACCTGCGCTGGCGGCGCGACGTGATCCGCCGGGCACAGCTGCCGCCGCACGCCAGCCTGCTCGACCTGGGAGCTGGCACCGGCGATCTGGCACGCGAAGCACTGCGTCAGCACCAGGACTGCAGCGCTCTGGCAGCTGATTTCACCCTGGGCATGATGCGGGTTGGGCAGCAGCACAAACCGCCTGCTCCGGACTGGTCGGCGGCGGACGCGCTCAACCTGCCGTTCGTCGACGGGCATTTCGACGCGGTCGTTTCGGGCTACCTGCTGCGCAACGTCAGTGACCTGCCGCGTGCGCTTTCCGAGCAGTTCCGGGCTCTCAAGCCCGGAGGCTGGCTGGTGTCGCTGGATACCACCCGCCCGGGCCGCTCCATCCTATCGCCATTTATTAAATTCCACATGCGCACCATCATCCCGCTGCTGGGCACCCTGATCACCGGTCAAAGTGACGCCTACACCTACCTGCCGGATTCGAGCGAAAACTTTCTGAGAGCTGAGGATCTGGCAGCGGCTTTGAGGGCTGCCGGCTTTTTGGAGGTGGGTTTTGAGCGGCGCATGGTCGGCACCATGGCTGTCCACTGGGGGCGCAAACCGGCTGCCTGAGCCTGAAAATATGGTTTGTACTCAGTTGTCAATGTGAAGAATGCCGAATGGAGAGTGTAAGAGGTGCTTCGCACTTCTTACACTCTCCATTCGGACACATCAAATCCAGGCTGAGGAATTGCGAATTATGGTAGGATAAGCCGGTATGGAAATGGACGAACATCAACTGCAGAAAGCCGCCGAACGCGGCGAACCCTCGCACGTGTGGCGTGCCGGGCAAGAACGGCGCCTCAGCATGATCCGCGCCGCCGCTGGTGAGCGCATCCACGGCCGCGTGTTCGTAGACGGCTGCGGGCTGGGCACCTACCTGGAGCGGCTGGCGGTCAGTGCAAAGCCTGCCATCGGGCTGGACATCGAACACGAGCGCACCATGCAGGCGCGGGTTAAAACACCGCGCGTGGTATGCGGTGCGGGGGAATTTTTACCCTTCCCGGCGGATACCTTCGACCTGACCCTGTCGCACGAGGTGCTCGAGCACGTCCAGGACGACCGGGCTGCCATTCGCGAGATCGTGCGCACGCTGCGCCCGGGTGGACGCCTGGTGTTGTTCTGCCCCAACCGCGGTTATCCGTACGAGACGCACGGCGTGTACTGGCGCGGTAAATACCATTTCGGTAACATCCCGCTGGTCAATTATCTGCCGCGCCGACTGCGCAACCGGCTGGCGCCGCACGTTGCCGTGTACTCGCGCCGCGACCTGCAGCGCCTGTTTGCCGGCCTGCCGGTGAAACTGGTCTCGCGTACAGTCATTTTCGGCGCTTACGATAACATCATCGCACGCGCGCCGCTATTGGGCAGTATTTTAAGGCGCGTGCTGCAGCGGCTGGAAAAGACCCCGCTGCGCGGTTTAGGCCTGTCCCATGTTTGGGTGGTGGAAAAAGTATAATTTCATCACAGAGACACAGAGAATCCGTAGGGTGCGTATGAAACCGGTACGCACCTTTTATGTCACTCGTGGGCGGACCCGCGTGTCCGCCCCGCCGGAAATCTACGTGTGTTCTGCGGTGGGTAAATTGGTGTGCTAAAGCACACCCTATTTATTTATCTCTATGCCCCCTGCGCCTCTGTGGGGCAATCGTAAAAAACAAGACGGCCGATGGCCGCCCCTACGAAAACTTTTATGTCCCCTGTGCCTCCGTGGGGAACAACTTACTGCACCCGGAAATCGTAGATCCCATCCACCACAGGGTAGCGTCGGCCGCAGGAGGGGCAGACTACCTCACCTGGCGCATCTGCCAGCGGCGCATAACGGCAGGCCGGGCACTTGAAGAACGCACCCTGCGGGGCCTTTTCCCCCATCGACGAAGCGCGGCAAGCCGCGAACACACTCGGGCTGAACTGCCACCAGTCCCCGGTCAGCTGCGCAGCCGAGTCCATGGTTACCAGCAGCTTGAGCGGCAGCAGCTTTTTGAACAGCCCCATGCGGAAGTGCGATACCGTCAGCTGGCGTTCCAGGCTGAACCCGGCATCCTTCAGCCAGCCGCGCACCGCCCGCGGGTGAAAATCGAAGTTCAGGGCAGCAAACTCGACCGGCTCGGGCGAGAACGGGTTCCACTTCTGGCGGCCCAAAACGTAGCGCAGCACCGCCTTCAAATTCTGTTTGTTGGCATATTCCAGAATAAAACTGGCTTCCGGCTGCAGCACCGAGCGCACCTGTGCCAGTGCTTTCGGCGCATCCGCCATGTGGTGCAGCGTGCGGATCATGGTGGCGGCATCGAACAGCCCCGGCACAAACGGCAGGCGGTACACATCAGCAGCCACATAGACATAACGTGAGCTGTCCCCCAGCCGCTGGCGAGCCTGCTCCAGCTGCGTGCGCGAGTAATCCAGCAGCACCACGCGCTCGAAGCTGCGGTAGCGCGGCGTGTTGCGTCCGGCGCCCGCGCCCAGTTCCAGCATCAGTCCACCGGATGACGGCAGCAGGCGGCGCAGCGCCACCTCTTCGACCGCATCCTCATAGGCGCGACCGCCCTGGTCCCAGAAGCTGGTCTGGTAATCAGAGCCTTCGTAATTACAAACTGGAGGGGTTTCCATTCAGGGAAATTCCGGGTGGTGAAAAATAAAATGCGCCCGAGCAGGATTTCCGGCGGCGCCCAGAGTGACCACCTTACTGCTGCTTCCTCTCGGACCTGACAGGGTTCGACGGGCTCTGCCGCGCCGGTCCCACCCGGACGCGCGCTAAGGATACCGCAAGTGCGGGGGGCTGTCAACGGAATCGGGGAACGGTCAACGGCGTAAGGCGATAGATCGATCCTTCCTGGACCGTTCCCACATCCTTCAGTAATTGCGGGGGCAGGTTATCGATAAAAATCGCCGCGGATTCCAGGTCCCTACGAATCCAGGTTGCCATATTCTCCTGAGAAACAAGGAACCGGTTGACCGCCAGCACGTCCGGCCTTTTACCTTCCACCAGTTGCAGGTACTGGATGACCGGTACGCTGTCCCAATAGCCAAAAAATACTGAATCCGCCGGTAGAATTTCGAGGATTTCTTCACCTCTTTCGCGGGCGCTCCAGTCTCTCGAAAGATCCACCA